>DAHXNO010000083.1 GCA_027365345.1 Granulicella sp. | reverse complement strand
TTTCGTGCATCAGCGTCAGTTATGGTCCAGTGAGCCGCTTTCGCCACAGGTGTTCCTTCCGATATCTACGCATTTCACCGCTACACCGGAAATTCCACTCACCTCTCCCATACTCAAGCCCGACAGTTTCCGATGCAGACTCTGGGTTGAGCCCAGAGATTTCACATCAGACTTGTCAAACCGCCTACGCACCCTTTACGCCCAATAATTCCGAACAACGCTTGCCCCCCTCGTATTACCGCGGCTGCTGGCACGAAGTTAGCCGGGGCTTCTTCTATAGGTACCGTCATAATCTTCCCTATCGAAAGGAGTTTACATCCCAAGGGATTTCATCCTCCACGCGGCGTTGCTGCGTCAGGGTTTCCCCCATTGCGCAAAATTCCCCACTGCTGCCTCCCGTAGGAGTCTGGACCGTGTTTCAGTTCCAGTGTGTCCGTGCGCCCTCTCAGGCCGGATACAGATCATCGTCTTGGTGGGCCATTACCCCGCCAACTAACTAATCTGCCGCGAACTCCTCTCCAAGCGCATTGCTGCTTTGACTCGTAAGTGTTATGCGGTATTAGCTAAGATTTCTCTCAGTTATTCCCCACTCGGAGGTAGATAATTCACGTGTTACTCACCCGTGCGCCACTTTACTCAGAGCCGAAGCCCCTTTCTCGTGCGACTTGCATGTGTTAGGCACGCCGCCAGCGTTGATTCTGAGCCAGGATCAAACTCTCGTTTAATCTTGGTTTGCTCTTGCCTGCCAGGACGGAGGTCCGCAGGCTCGAGCGCCTCCGCTCGCTCGAAAAGGAGCGGAGGTTAATTCGTGTGAGAATGACACAACCAAACTTCAAGTCATCTCACGACTGGCACGTTCAACTATGTTGTCAAAGATCCTGACTGTTCTCGCCTAAGCGGACAGTTTTGGATCAAGGACCAACGCTGGGCAGAGCCTCAGTTTTGTGTCCTCGAACTTGATTGCGCTGTTGGAACTGATTGAAATCCGGGCTACTTGTTGCTATGGACTCGTTCACCGGCTTCGCAGCAGTATTTTGCGCGAACTCTCTAATCTTATCGAATCTTCATGGAGCCTGTCAAGCGATTTTTGCGATCTCTTATGCTTTTCTTCCGTGGCAAGCTTGACCTGATGGCGACCGACCCTATGGCGACCGACTGGACGTAGCCTAACCTCAGAGCACCAGCGGCTCTTCCCGTTGCAGGCGAAGGCTTACCACTGGTTCCGCTTCCGCCTGCCAGAAGCACGGCGAGAAACGAAGGCAACAGCGCAAATTGTCAAAACATCCATACGCCTCCTAACGGGGCGCGAAGCTCTGGGCTTCTGGTCTCCTTCGGCTGACGCCTCAGGATGATACTGCAGTGACTTGGGCTTGGTGCGGTAGGCTCATTGAGCTCTCAAACCGCGTTCAAACGCTTGGACTGCGCTCCGACTTGCCGTCCTTTGCCGAAGTTTTGGCTCTCAAGGCAACGGCGCGAAGCTTGTGACTACTGCTCTAGAGTAACGCATCAAGACGTGCCGCGCAACTCGTGGGCTGTATCGTCGCGGAGTGACTCAGATGCGACTCTTTGAGAGTATCAAGACAAGGAGCCGAAAGCAACCCTTGGAGCCTCTAGGTGCTGTGGACATGGTGGAAAACGCACTTCGTCCCGGGAGATCGTTCGCGGCCCTGCCACCGCAACGATTGTGGTTCTCCTTTCGTCGGTTAGAATGCGCTTGCATGGAACCCACCGAGATGAACAAGTTTTCCGAAGAGATGCATGAGGCCAGCGAAGCCGGGATGCGCAACATCTCCCTAGCCATCAGCGTACTCGCGGTCCTGGTGGCGATGGTGACCGTCCTTGGCCATCGCACGCACACTGAGGCGGTCCTATTGCAGACCCGTTCCGCAGACCAATGGAACCTGTACCAGGCGAAGAAGATTCGCCAGGTACAGTTCAGCACAGCCATGGACCTGCTGTTGTTACAGCCGAGCGCCGATAAGGCTGGCGCTGAGCAAAAGGTGACCGAATATAAGGCCCATATGAAGAAATGGGCGGGGGAGTTGAACGCGGAGCAACACGAGGCGCAAGAGTTGGAACGAGAGGTGGATGGTGCCGAGCGGCGCGCAGACCGGTATGACCTGAGCGAAGCTCTGCTGGAGATTGCTGTGGTGCTCTGCTCCATTACCCTGTTGACTCGCCAACAGATCTACTTCATCTTCGGCCTGTCTTTGGCGCTGATTGGGTTGCTGGCTGGAGGCTCGGCTCTCCTGATCCATTGATGCCCAGTAGTCCGCTCACAAGAGCCAAATGTTTGCCTTTGACCTCACCTAAGCGACGAAGCACAGGCGGAGCGCCCGGCTGACTATGGGAACAGTGAGTCACTGGATGGTGCTTTCCGCCAGAGGTTCAAGATTCTTTGCGGTCCGGCTGGCCGAGACACCACACGTGCGCTTCGCCCGCAAGCTGCTTGAGCAGTCCACCTGCCCGCGCTATGCGGAGTCTGGACATCGAAGGATATCCTTCGACAATGAATCATCTCGCCGTGCGCCGCTCCCAAACACCCATCCAGCTATGAAGTGCGGATCCCTTTGATTCACGCGGCAAGCGCGTGCTCTTTGCATGAGTTGTCGCCTGATTCGCTTCCCTGAGGCTACATGGGTAAGGCAACACGCTCAAGCTCGCGCTGGATGTACTCCACTGTGCAGCCAGGAACCTCAATGCGCGAAGCCACGGCACGCGCCTCCTGGTGCGAAACACCGTATCCACGACCACTAAGAAAGCTGGCGACAATCTCCGCGGCCTGGAAGGCGTCAACGCTGGATTGAAGCAACTCACTGCGCAGCCGCAAGAGATCAGTTGCTGTAAATTGCTCAACACAGCTCGGGTTGTCCTCTGCATGACTCATCTGGCAACCTCCATTGGCCGGCGGGAGCGACCGACCCAACCATCACTTAGTTTGAACCCAATCTGCTGGAAGAAGTTGCTAGCGTTGTGATGATTTCCTGCCAGGGATCTTCCTTTTTCGCAGCTCTTTAGCTTCAGAACTGCGGCGCAGGACGCGATCTTTCCGCGCGCAGGCAGGCAGGGAAGCAGCGCAACGCTCGACGGATGACGCCGTTATTCGGCGCTCCACCACACGAGAATCTCTGTGATCTTGCTGGCGGGCGCGATATTCTGTTGTCATGTCTTTTACAAATACTTCTGAACTTCCGAGGATCCTTGATGGCATAGCGATTGCCGCGCAGATCAAAGCAGAGATCGCTGAACAGACCGCTTCCGCGCGGAGCCGCGGGAAGGTTCCTGGCCTGGCCGTCATTCTGGTGGGCGATGTGCCCGCCTCGCAGATTTACGTACGCAGCAAGGTGAAGACCTGTGGTGAGTTGGGAATCTACTCTGAGTTGCATACGCCCCCGGAGAGCACAACCACGGAAGAACTGCTGAACATGGTGACGTCACTCAACTCGCGGGAGGAGATTGACGGCATCCTGATTCAACTCCCCTTGCCGAAGCATGTGGATACATCTCGCCTGCTGGAGGCCATTGCGCCGGAAAAGGACGTGGATGGGTTCCATCCCATCAACGCCGGCAGACTGCTGACCGGCTATCCTGCGGAGAAGGTACTGGCTCCATGTACGCCGGCCGGGATCATGGAGATTTTGCAGCGCAGCGGGATTGCCGTTCGCGGTAGGCGATCGGTCGTCATCGGACGCTCAAATATTGTGGGCAAGCCGTTGGCTGTGATGCTCGTGAATGCCTCGTCTACGGTTACCGTCTGCCACTCACAGACCACGGACCTGGCAAAGGTGACACGCGAGGCCGACATTCTGGTGGCGGCGATTGGACACCCCGGATTTGTGACCCCCGAAATGGTTCAGCCTGGGGCAACCATCATTGATGTCGGAATCAACCGCGTCACTTCTGCAGAGGATGTGGAACGCTTCTTTCCGGGTGACCAGGCGCGCCATGCCAGTTTTGCCAAACGTGGTTCAACGCTGGTGGGAGATGTTCATCCCGCGGCGTTCGCCGTCTCCGCAGCCTATACTCCCGTTCCGGGAGGAGTGGGTGCTTTGACCATTGCGATGCTGATGGCAAATACAGTAAAAGCGGCACGGTTGCGGCGAGGCTAAACAAGCATGTTGCGGGTAGGGCTTACAGGTGATCTGGGCAGCGGGAAGTCGACTGTGGCGCGCATGCTCTCTGAACGCGGCGCCATCATTCTGTCCTCAGATGAGATGGGCCGCGCACTGATGCAGCCTGGCCAGCCGCCTTTTGCGAAGATTGTTGCGCTGTTTGGTCCTGAGGTCCTATCCGCTGATGGAACGCTCGATCGCAAGCGGTTGGCGGCGCTGGCCTTCGATACGCAACGGCCGCGCGTGGAGGAACTGAATGCAATCCTTCACCCGGCGGTGATTGAGGCCCAGGCAACTCAAATCGCCAAGTTTGCCACAACCGTGCCGCATGCGATTGTGGTGGTTGAGTCTGCCTTGATCTTTTCTGCCCAGCAGTGGTCGCGAGGCGGCTGGCGCGGCCGGTTCGACCAGGTGCTGGTGGTCACAGCTCCAGACGAAGTGAAGATTCAACGCTTTGTCGACCGGATGGCTGCCGGAAGAGCGCGGTCTGCCGAAGAGAGCACGGAGCTGAGCAGCGAAGAGCGTGAAGCTCTGGTGGAGGACGCACGGCGGAGGCTGCAGGTACAGCACTTGACGGACTACCCGAGCGATTGCATCGTGTTGCACAACCAGGGAGATGTGGAGCAACTGGAGCAACAGGTCGAAGCGGTGTGGAAGCAGCTACAGGAACTGGAGCGACTGAGTGCTGCAAGTCAACGGTAGATTGAAGGCAAGGCAAGATCCGTGCGCCCCTTGCTTTTTGCTCGTCCTGGTTGATCTTTGCTTGACAACCCAGAAGTCGCTCTTTGGGGTGCCGACGCTACGCTGAGCCCTCGCAAAGATCGATGGAGCCCGGCAACGCGATGGATGACTCAAGACGACATCGGAACCGGCTGAGCTATTCGGTGTAAGCGCTCGATGAGCCTGGGAGCGAACGACTGCCGCACGAACGGAACCAGGGAGCGGGCTTTGCAGCGCCGCTGTGTGAGAGAAGCCGACTGCGAAATGGCGCGAACCGGGTCTAAAGCGTCAGAATCAGCGGACCATTTTTTGTGATCGCCACCGTGTGCTCAA
Source organism: Granulicella sp. (assembly GCA_027365345.1). Classification (GTDB taxonomy): domain Bacteria; phylum Acidobacteriota; class Terriglobia; order Terriglobales; family Acidobacteriaceae; genus Granulicella. Next base: position 15,206 of record DAHXNO010000083.1, on the reverse strand, counting down.
AGTGAGCGCTGACGCTGCCATCTGCGGTGAGCGCAGTCCATCCATCTTCAAGGACCTTTACCTCTGGCGATCCCATATTGATCATCGGCTCAATGGCCAGGACCATGCCGGCCTTCAGCCTGGGGCCCTTCCCCTCCGCGCCATAGTTGGGCAACTGCGGGTCCTCGTGCATATTTTTGCCGATGCCGTGGCCCACGAAATCGCGCACGACGCCGTATCCCTCGGCTTCGCACATCGACTGGACCGCGTGGGAGATATCGAAGAGCCGCCCCCCGACGACCGCCTTCCGGATACCGGCATAGAGAGATGCCTCGGTGACCCGGAGCAACTTTTCCACCTCTGGGGAGATCTTCCCCACAGGATGTGTCACTGCGGCATCAGAGTAGTATCCTTCCACGATGACGCCGCAGTCCACCGAGACAACGTCACCCTCCTTGAGCAACCGCCGCTCACTTGGAATCCCATGAATCACCTCTGCATTCACCGAGGTGCAGAGCACGGCAGGATAGCCGTGATAGCCAAGGAAAGCTGGCTGGACGCCTAACTCATCCATCTTGGCGGCAGCGACACGCTCCAGATCCATGGTGGTTGCGCCAACACGTACCGCACTCTTCACCGCATCATGCACCTTGCGAAGAGCGATGCCGGAGATGCGCATCTTCTCGATTTCAGCTTCGGATTTGATCAGGATCGCCATAGACTCACGCGTTGCGGGCCGAGTTCTACCGAGGGGGTGTTTAGGATAGCTGCTGCAACGGTACGTTCTGGCGCAAGCCGTGCAGCGCGGCGCGGATTGCGCTGCTGACCTGCTGAACCGGGAGATTGCCATCCACTTGAGCAAAGCGGTTGCCGTGGGCCTTGTAGTATTCAATGACAGCAGCGGTGTTGGCCTCAAAGGCCCTCATGCGCTCATGGAAGACCTCCACCGTATCATCGTTGCGCTGGATCAGGGCGGCGCCATCCCGGTCGCAGATGCCTGCAACCTGCGGCGGCTGAGAGTATAGATTGTAGATGCTCCCGCAGACCGGACAACTGTACCGTCCCGTGATGCGCTCCTGCAAAACCTGTTCTGGAACCACCACGCTGACCGCAACCACGGGTAACGGAGCGTTGGCGAGTTGCGCGTCCAGCCACTCGGCCTGGTTGAGCGTGCGTGGAAACCCATCCAGGATGTAGCCACGCTGAGTGTCCGGCTGTTGCAGCCGCGAAGCCACCATCTGGTCGACCAGATCGTCGGGGACGAGTTGACCTTTGCTCATAAGCTGATCGGCAATTATGCCCAGTGGCGTATGGCTCTTGCGGTGTTCGCGCAGCAAATCTCCGGTGGAGATCTGGGGAATGCCGAACTCCTCCATGAGGCGCTTGGCCTGTGTTCCCTTTCCCACTCCAGGGGCGCCAAGCAGCAGGAGTGGACCGAGAAGATCTGACTTCGAATTGACCTGAGGCTGTGTCATGCGAACGCACTCTCCACAAAAAGGTGAAGGTGAAGCGGGGCGAACCAACGTGCGAGATTCGCATCGGACACGCTGGAACCGTGAGCCGGGCGAATCCTTACCCCGCTTCGACCAACCGAGAGCAAACTACCAGCTACGACGGCCACGGATACGACCGGATTTTGGTGAGAAACCTTCATAGTGACGCATGATCAACTGCGCCTCCACCTGCTGCACCGTGTCCATGGCAACGCCAACCACGATGAGCAGCGAAGTACCACCAAAGTAGAAGTTTAGTCCCAGACCATTGGTGACCCAGGTGGGAAGATGATCAAAGACGCTGCCAATCAACCAGAGATGGTTGAAGTGGATGCCGGAGATGAGGAACATTGGAATGATGGAGATGGCGCATAGATAGATGGCGCCCACCAGGGTAATCCGCGTCAGTACATCGTTAATAAAGTCTGAGGTGCGCTTGCCCGGCCGGATTCCCGGTACGAAGCTGCCATACTTGCGCATGTTGTCTGCAATATCGTCGGCGCGGAAGATGATGGACACATAGAAGTAGGCGAAGAAGATGATGGAGATGATGTAGAGAAAGACATACCATGGCTCTGCCGGCGCCAGAGCGCGGAAGATGGGCCCCAGGAAGGTGGTGTCACGCAGCGGACCCGAGCCAAACAGGCTTGCATTCTCCAACAGCATAGGAGCGGAGAGAATCGAAGCCGCAAAGATGACCGGCATCACGCCGCCGGAGTTTACCTTGAGAGGCAGAAAGCTGCTGGAGGCCTGGGTCATGCGGCGACCCACCATGCGCTTGGCGGACTGGATGGGAATCCGGCGCTCGGAACGCTCCACGAAGACGATAAAGGCAACCACCGCGATCATCATCACGATGAGCATGGCGATGGCGATGGGCGTAAAGCCTCCCCATGCCTGGGTGGAGGCCTTCTGGTAAAGATCCGCAATGCCCCGGGGAAGACCAACCACGATGCCGGTAAAGATCAGCAGCGACATGCCGTTTCCGATACCACGATCCGTGATCTGCTCGCCCAGCCACATGATGAATGCGGTACCGGCCGTGAGGGTGATAACGCAAAGCGGAAGAAACGCGCTCTTGCTGATGTTCACCATCGTCTCACCGGTGGCCGTGCTGGTGAGCGTGAGGCCGATGAAGAAGCTCTGCACCACGGCCAGCAGAACGGTGACGTAGCGGGTCCACTGGGTGATCTTGCGCCGCCCCAGTTCTCCTTCTTTCTGCAGCTTGGCTAGCGGCTCATAGATCACCGTAAGCAACTGAAAGATGATGGACGCGGTGATGTAGGGCATGATGCCGAGAGCAAAGACCGTCAACTTGCGCAGGTTGCCGCCGTTGAACAGGTCCAGCAGGCCGAGCGCTCCACCGGCGTTCTGATTGAAGTACTGAGCGAGCTTGGATGCGTCGATACCGGGGGTAGGAATATGAGCGCCCAGCCGATAGACCGCCAGCAGCGCCAACGTGAAGCCGATACGCTTGCGCAGATCTGGAATACGGAAGATGTTGAGGAATTTCTCGAGCATCGATTTGCGGAGCCTTAGACCGAGGATTTGAGCCCGGAACGCGAGCTGGGAATTTGAGCCAAGAGCCTGCGCCAGTCACCCTGCTGCCGGTTGGGGCTTCTGGGAGTTCCCTGCTGGAGTTCTCTGTCTATTTTACGCGCAAGCAGAGGAACAAGAAGCAGGTGGAGGATCGGCCAACGAGCGAACGGAGAGCGGAAGGAAGAACCGGAAGCAAATCCGCCCGGAAAGAAGACGGTTTGGCTTGGGCTGGCCACGACGCGGCCGACCCGGATTGAGCTTTTACGCTGCTGAAGAGCTCTCTCCGCCAACCAGGACCGCCTTGCCGCCAGCAGCCTCGATGGCCTTTTGAGCTGCTTTGGAGAACTTGTGAGCGTGAACCGTGACCGCAGACTTCAACTCGCCGTTGGCCAGCACCTTCACTAAACCATCGCGCTTCTTTAGAATGCCGCGCTCGGCGAGTTTCTCCAGCGTCAACTCTGCCTCATTGAGGGCGGCAATGGTGTCCAGGCCCAGAACTTCGTACTCCACGCGGAAGATATTGGTAAAGCCGCGCTTGGGAAGACGACGGTGCAGGGGCATCTGACCGCCTTCAAATCCGCGCATCAGGCTGGAACCAGACCGCGAGCCTTGGCCCTTATGGCCGCGCGTAGAGGTCTTTCCCATACCGGAGCCCATGCCGCGGCCGACACGCTTCTTGTTTTCATTCGCCTTTTTAGGCGCTTTCAGATTGCTGAGATTCAGTGCCATGATATCCTCGCTCACGCCGGCCTGCTCTGCTGTCCAGACCGACTCGCATGTTTTGGCCTCGCTGCGGAGGCGGAAAGATTACTCGAGAATCCGGACCAGGTGAGGGATCTTGTTCACCATACCGCGAATCGAGGGTGTGTCTTCGCGCTCAATGATCTGATTGAGGCGGGTAAAGCCCAGGCCCTTGACGACCAGCTTATGCTTGACCGGCGTGCAGATCTGCGAGCGGAAGTACTGGATCTTGATCTTGGCGCTTTCTGTCATAACGAAACTCCTCGGATAGACTTACGAAACCTTCTGGCCCAAGCTTGCAGGCCTGCCCGGCTGCCTGCCCCTCTGCGGGGCCGCATAGCTACAACTCCTCAATCGCCTTGCCACGCAACGCGGCGACCTCTGCCTTGTCACGCAACTGCGCCAGCGCCTCAAATGTCGCCTTGATCACATTGTGCGGATTCGCGGAACCGATGCACTTGGTGAGCACATTCTGAACCCCGGCTGCGGTCATCACCGCGCGCACCGTCTTGCCGGCGATGACGCCGGTGCCTTCAGGCGCCGGCTTCAACAGCACCTCACCAGCGCCGTAGCGGCCCAGCACCGCGTGGGGAATCGTGTAGTGAGTAAGATTCACTTTGAGCAGATTTTTCTTGGCTGCCTCGATCCCTTTGCGAATCGCCTGCGGGACTTCCTTGGCCTTGCCGGAACCGTATCCCACTACGCCCTCGGCAGGATCGCCAACGATCACCAGCGCCGCAAAGGACATGTTCTTTCCGCCCTTGACCACCTTGGTCACGCGGTTGATGGAGACGACCTCATCCTTGAGGTTCATCCGGCCTGCGTCTAGCTTCTTCCTGATTGCCATGTTTGTTTCCTCTTTCATTTCTTTGTATCTCTCCGGCACACCGGTCCGGAGGTTGCAGTTCTGACTGCATGTTGTGGGACGTCTATCGCGTCCTTGCAAGATCTGCCGGGAAGACCCATAGCCCTGCGGTTCAAACTTCAAGCCTTCGGCTAGAACTCTAATCCCGCTTCGCGAGCCGCATCCGCCAAGGCCTTGATGCGGCCGTGATAGAGATAGCCTCCGCGATCAAAGACCACCTTTTTGATGCCTTTCTCCGCCGCACGCTCTGCAATCAGCTTGCCCACGGCCTTAGCCGCCTCCACATTGCCGCCGTGCTTGCGCTCAGCGCCTTTAGGGGTAACAGTGGATGCGGATGCCAGCGTGACGCCGCTGGCGTCGTCGATGAGTTGGGTATAGATGTGGTTGAGCGAACGGTAGACGTTGAGGCGGGGGCGCTCAGCCGTGCCGGCCATCCTGGCCCGGATGCGCTTATGCACACGCTGGCGAATCTCATTGCGTTGACGAAGATTGATCATTCTGGTTCTTCCTTCCCTAAAGGCGTCGCCATCCTCTGACGACGTTCGGTTTCCTACTTGCCGCGCTTGACTTACTTCGGCACTCCGAGCGCTGGTTATCACCGTCGTGCTAAACTTCCGGGTTCCGAATCACTTCGCGCCCGTCTTGTTACTTGGCGCCCGTCTTGCCGACCTTTTTCTTCAGCTTCTCGTCGGAGTAGCGAACACCCTTGTTCTTGTACGGGTCCGGCTTGCGCAAGGACCGCATATCCGCCGCCACCTGGCCCACCTTCTGCCGGTCGATGCCGGAGATGGTGAGGTGGGTCTGCTTGGGGTCGATGGCTACCTCAATTCCGCTGGGAAGCGGAAACTCGATGGGATGAGAGTAGCCGAGGGTGAAGACCACCGTGTCCTTGCCCTTCAGCTCCACGCGGTATCCAATGCCGACGACGTCGAGCTCTTTCTTCCAACCGTGGGTGACACCCTCTACGGCATTGAAGATCAGCGCACGCGCCAGGCCATGCACCGCAGCGTGCGCATCATCGGGACGCTCCACCTGCAGCACGCCATCCTTCTCTGAAACGCTGATTCCGGAGGGCAGCAGAGCGTTAACCTTGCCCTTGGGACCTTCGACGACGACGATGTTGCTCTGCACGGTGTACTTGACACCCTTGGGCAGCGTGATGGGCTTCTTGCCGATACGTGACATAACTGCATTCCTTGGTGGCTTGCGAGTCCCTCACAGAGGTGAGTTCCACTGCAGCCGGCGATTGATGGCTCGCCTGAGGCCAATCATGCTTTCGCTCGAACAGAACCGAGCCGAGCGTAAAACAGTTCCATCGAGGACGAAGCTGGAGAAGCACCGCACCGGAACAGCGTTGCGGGGAAGAATCGCCCTACCAGACCTCACAGAGAATCTCGCCGCCAACACCTTCGCGGCGCGCCTGCCGGCCGGTCATAACACCTTTGGGGGTGGTCATGATCGAGATGCCCAGGCCGCCCTGGACGCGCTTGATCTCATCCTTGCCGATATAGACACGGCAGCCAGGACGAGAGATGCGCCGCAGGTCGCGAATGACAGCCTCATTGTTCGGGCCGTACTTGAGATACACGCGTAGAATCTTCTGGCCACCCTCTTCGGCAGCCTTGTAGTTGGCGATGTAACCCTCTTCCTTGAGAATCCGGGCAATCTCAGCCTTCAGCTTGGAAGCAGGAGCGTCAAGCTTCTGATGACGGGCACGGTGCGCGTTACGAATGCGGGTAAGAAAATCTGCTACGGGATCGGTAAGATTCATCGTTTTCCTTTCATCCCCCGTTCGCTCCCTGCGGGCTGCTTGAACCGGCGTGGAGAACCTGCGGGAATGGCTTTGGCGCCGAAGCGCCGAACTTGATTACCCTCAACTACGCGCGCGAATCGGGCTCCAATCGATCCGCCGCGCGCTAAGCTGAGAGGCCGTGCGGGGCTACCAGCTCGACTTGACAACGCCCGGGATCTCGCCTTTCAGCGCAAGACTGCGGAAGCACAGGCGGCAGATTCCAAACTTGCGCAGATACGCGCGCGGACGTCCGCAGAGTTGGCAGCGGTTATGCTGACGGGATTTGAACTTGGGCTTTCTTGCGTCTTTTACACGCTTTGCTGTGGTTGCCATAACAAATTACTCTCTCAATCTGACTCAGATGGAAACTTTGGTTCGAGGTCCGCAACAGCCAAGGGCTGCATTGGGAGAATTCCTGCTTTACACCCCTTGGCGGAACGGCATGCCGAAGCTCTTAAGTAACTCACGCGCCCCGTTGTCGTCCTTGGCCGTAGTCACAATCGTCACATTCATGCCCTTGACCTTGTCGACCTTCGCGTAATCGATCTCTGGAAAGATCAACTGGTCGCGCAGGCCGAGCGTGTAGTTACCACGCCCATCAAAGCTCTTTGAGCTCACGCCACGGAAGTCGCGTACGCGCGGCAGCGCCACGCTGATAAGACGATCAAGAAACTCATACATCTTGTCTCCGCGCAGGGTGACCATGGCTCCAATCGGCATGCCCTCGCGCAGCTTGAAGGCCGCGATCGATTTCTTGGCCTTGGTGATCACAGGCTTCTGCCCGGCGATGGAAGCAAGATCAGAGAGAAGCGGATCTATAATCTTTACGTTCTGCGTCGCCTCGCCCAGACCCATGTTGATAACAATCTTCTCCAGTTTGGGCACAGCCATCGAATTGCTGACGCCAAGTTCCTTTTGCAGCGCCTGCTTGATACTGCTGTGATACTTCTCCTTCAAACGTGCGGCCATCGATTCTCTTCTCTTTCTCCACGGCTTCGGAGTGCCTCCTGGAGGTTTACCGGTTCGTGGGGTGGTCCTTTTGATTCGGCGCGCTCAGCCGACGACGGGCGCTGCGCTTGCCTGTTCCAACTACCTGCTTACTTCCTGAACTTCTTCTCCGCGATCGCTCCACCATTGGTGCGGGCAATACGCGTCTTCTTCGTGCCTTCAACCTGGTAGCCCACACGGGTGGGGTTTCCTTCAGAGTCGGCCAGCATCACGTTGGAGATGTGGATCGGCGCTTCCTGCTCCAGAATGCCGCCCGCAATGTTCTTCTGCGGATCCGGCTTGAGGTGCTTCTTGATCATACCCACACCTTCAACCAGCACACGCTGCTTGTCTACAATCACTCGCAGGACGCGGTGGGCCTTGGGTCCCTTATCCTTACCCGCGATCACCACAACCATATCGTTGCGCTTGATCCGGATCTTTGATTTGCCGGCGCTGGCCGGCTTGAATTTATTCGGCATGGTCACTCTCTTTCCTCGGCGATCAACGTCTTTAAGGACGCTCTGCGGAGCCGGAATCCGTCTGAAATCTGTTGCTCCATCACAAGAAGCCGCTGTTAAATCACCTCAGGGGCCAGCGAAACAATCTTCAGAAACTTCTTCTCGCGCAGCTCCCGCGCCACAGGGCCAAAGACACGGGTTCCCACCGGCTCCATGGCATCGTTGATGACCACCGCCGCGTTCTCATCGAAACGGATGTAGGTTCCATCCCGGCGACGGTACTCCTTATGGGTGCGGACGATGACCGCCTTGACGACCTTGCCCTTCTTGACGGTACCGTCGGGCGAGGCCTCCTTGACCGCCGCCGTAACCACATCGCCAAGGCCGGCCTTCCGCCCCAGACCGCCGCCGAGCGGCAGGATCACCTGGAGTTTGCGGGCGCCGGAGTTGTCGGCAACGGCAAGGATGGTGCGCATTTGAACTGCCATGATCATTCTCCTGGTTCAATCTCTCGCCAGGAACTGGCTCGAGAGGTGATGCTGAAGGCCGGAGAGCTTGGCGGCGGGAAGCCGTTGCTATCTCAGACTCGCGGCTGCCGATGCAGCCAAACAATCCCAAAATCTTCAATCGACCACTGTACACTGCCAAGGCTACTTGGCAGCCGGCGCCTCATCCGGCAGAGCCGCGAGCGAGGAGCGGCGAATGATCTCCTCTAGCGACCAGCGCTTGAGCTTGGACAGTGGGCGCGTCTCGCGGATACGCACCATATCTCCCACCCGCGCCGAGTTCTGCTCGTCATGGGCGTAGAACTTCTTATTGGACTTCAGAACGCGCTTGTACTTGGGGTGGGCCTTGCGCATCTCAATCTCCACAACGATGGTCTTCTCCATCTTGGTGGAGACAACTAAACCAACCTTCTCGGTGCGGCGGGGCGCTGCCTGCTCTGGAGCGGAGGTGGTGACAGTAGTCTCAGCCATGGTTCGTTACTCCTTCTCTGCCTTGGCAGTTGCCGGCGGACGCGCACTCGCAATCTGACGCTCACGCACAATGGTCTTGATACGGGCGATGTCCTGCTTGAGGGTTTTGATCTTTCCCAACCCATCTTGCTTTCCCAGGCTCTTGGCGAAGCGAATGCGGAAGAGCTGCTCCGCAGCCTTAACCTCTTCGGCAATCAACTGATCGTCGCTCATGTTGCGGATCTTTTCGATTTCCATAATGACTTCTTTCTCGCCTGAACGGCTTTACTTGGCGGCCACTTCAACCTTGAGGCCAGGGCGCACAACAAACGTGGTCTTCAGCGGAAGCTTATGCGCCGCCAACCGCATGGCCTCTTTGGCCAGATCGGCGGGAACACCCTCCATCTCAAAGAGAATCTTGCCGGGGCGAACCACTGCGACCCAGTGATCCGGGGCTCCCTTACCTTTACCCATACGGGTTTCGGCCGGCTTCTTGGTGATGGGCTTATCTGGGAACAGGCGCAGCCATACCTTGCCGCCACGCTTGATGAAGCGTGTCATCGCGATACGCGACGCCTCAATCTGGCGGTCCGTGATATAACCGCACTCCATCACCTTCAAGCCATAGTCGCCAAATGAGATGTCAGAGCCACGCCAAGCCTTGCCACACATGCGGCCACGTTGCTGCTTGCGATACTTAACCTTCTTGGGTAAAAGCATGAGGAATTTCCTTTGAACAAACGCCTTGCAACTTCGCAGGGGAAGAATCTGAGGTGATGGCCGGGGTCTCTGCCGCTCCTGGTTGCCATCCCTCTTCAACAGAGGACCGGTCAGACAGACTGTACGGGCAGACTCGAGGCCAAACCGCTTAAGTATACCTGAGATTCGCCCGTAATAGCGCCAGCGAACCCCGAAATCAAGGGGAAGAGCCCGCAGCGCGCCCAGATGGTTGCGGCGCACCCCGGCAAGCTAGAAGGCGCCCGTGGTGACCGGCGCCTGCTCGCGCCGCTTCTTCTGCTCATAGATATCGCCACGGTAGACCCAGGTTTTGACGCCGATGATGCCGTAGGTGGTCTGAGCCTCAGAGAAGCCGTAGTCGATATCCGCGCGCAAGGTGTGCAACGGCAGCCGGCCCTGCAGGTACCACTCCGAGCGGGCAATCTCATTGCCGTTGAGCCGGCCTGACACCCGGACCTTGATACCTTTGCACCCGAAGCGCAGGGCCGAGTCCACGCTCTTGCGCATGGCGCGGCGGAAACTGACGCGCTTCTCCAACTGCAGCGCGATGCTCTCGCTGACCAACTGGGCGTCCAATTCCGGCTTGTTCACCTCAAGAATGTCAATGAACACCTCGCGGTTCGTGCGCTTCTGGATATCGGCCTTCAGCTTGTCGATCTCCGCACCCTTGCGCCCAATGATGATGCCGGGACGCGCCGTGCGAATGATGAGACGCAGCTTGTTGCCGGGCCGCTCCACCTCTACCGAGCTGACGCCCGCTGCCTTGAGCTTCTCGCGGAGCTCTGCCTTCAACTTCACGTCCTCGACCAGCAGCTTGTCGTAGCCACGCTCCACGAACCAGCGCGACTTCCAGGGCTTGTTGATGCCGAGGCGGAATCCGTACGGATGGACCTTCTGTCCCATAGCTTCCCTATTCCTGAACCATAGCCGGTTGAGCCGGCGCGGTTGATACTGCAAACTTCCTTTTACAAACTACAATCCCAGGTTTCAGACAAACCGCGAAATCTACTTCGCCGCAGTTGCCTTCTTCTTGGCTGGCGCCTTCTTGCCGGCGACAGCCTTCTTTGCCCGAGCCTTCTTCGCCGCGGACCTACCAGCGCTCGAGGTCTCCACAGGAACAGCCTCCTGCTCAGGGGCGGTGGCAGCCTGCTTCTCCGCGACGGTGATGACCAGGTGAGCGATGCGCCGCTGGTAGCGGAACGCCCGTCCCATGGGAGCAGGGCGGATGCGCTTCATCCGGGGACCCTCATTGGCGACGGCCGCCTTGACGTAGAGGTTATCGACGTCGACATCGAGACCCCGCTCGTCGGAGAGGTGCTGCGCGTTCTGCACGGCTGAACGCAACACCTTCTCGACTACGGGAGCGATGCGTTTGTGGGTGAAGGCCACGGTGTTGATGGCCGCTTCAACGCGTTTGCCCTTGATGAGATCAAGCACCAGCTTGGCCTTCTGTGGGCTGACGCGCTGGAAGCGGGCCTCAGCGCGAAATTCGGGTGTCTTGGGTGTGATTGCTTTCTGCATTGCGGTGTCCTTCAAACTTCAAAATCTGCTCATCCTGATCTGGTAGAAACTCGACCGAGCTTACCCTGCCCGGACGATGCCACTTGCCTCTGGTACGGTCACTTACCCTTTGCTGTGTCAGCAGCTTTGGCCGAATGCCCCTTAAAGGTACGGGTAGCTGAAAACTCGCCCAGCTTGTGACCAACCATGTTCTCCGTGCAGTAGACCGGGATGAACTTGCGGCCATTGTGAACAGCGATGGTATGACCCACCATATCCGGATGGATGGTGGAGCGGCGCGACCAGGTGCGAACCACCTTTTTCTCGTTGGCGCTGTTCATCGCCTCGATCTTGGTCATCAGGTGGGCGTCGATGAAGGGGCCCTTTTTGGTTGAACGTGACATGATTCACTCCGATGCTGCGGTGCTGGATACGACGAATCTCCCCACCTTGGGTACATCAAATTGCGTCCGGCGGTGAGACTTGGTGTGGCTTGTACTTCCCTGAATGCCGTGCTTCAATTCTTTCCTCTTCCGCAGCCTGAGATCAGAAAGCGAAGAGCTGCTGCGAACGCTTACTTGCCCTTGTTCCGGCGCGACACAATGAAGACATCCGTGCGCTTGTTGTTGCGGGTCTTGTACCCGCGGGTGGGTTGGCCCCAGGGCGTAACCGGATGGCGTCCACCAGAGGTCTTGCCTTCTCCACCACCGTGCGGATGATCCACCGGATTCATTGAGACGCCGCGGTTGGCTGGCCGAATTCCCTTCCAACGGTTGCGCCCGGCCTTGCCGATGGAAACGTTCTCGTGGTCCGTATTGCCGACCTGTCCGATGGTCGCCATGCACTCCACCAAAACCTTGCGGGTCTCGCCGGAGGGTAGCTTGAGCAACGCATACTCCCCTTCCTTGGCGATCAGGTTCACCTGAGCCCCAGCCGAACGCGCCATCTGCGCTCCCTTGCCAGGACGAAGTTCGATGTTGTGCACGATGGTTCCGGTGGGGATGTTCTTGAGCGGCAGAGCATTTCCAACCAGGATGTCGGCCTCTGGTCCGCTCATCACCTTTTGCCCAACCTTGAGCCCGATGGGCTGCAGGATATAGCGCTTCTCGCCATCCGCATAGTTGACCAGCGCAATGCGCGAGCTGCGGTTGGGGTCATACTCGATGGTCGCCACGGTGCCTGGAACTCCAAACTTGTCGCGCTTGAAGTCGATCAGGCGGAGCTTCTGCTTGTGGCCGCCGCCATGATGGCGAACGGAAAGCTTGCCGGTGTTGTTGCGGCCGCCGGTGCGCTGCTTTACCGACAGCAGAGGCTTGTGCGGCTTGTCGGTGGTGATATCGTCGTTGACCAGCTTCGTCTGGAAGCGAAGGGTGGGCGTGATCGGACGGAATGACTTAATGGGCATGATGCTCTTCCTTTGCCGCGCTCTCCATGTCTTTCGAATACAGTAGCGCGATACTTGATGCTCTTTCGTGCGTAATTCATTGCTAGTTGGCAAGAAGAGAGTCCAGGCAGCGTCTGCCGCTCCGCAACCCTCCACCTTGCCCTTTAAATCTCCGCCGCGAAATCAGGAACCTTCTCGCCGGCCTTAAGCCGCACATAGGCCTTCTTCCAGTCAGGCAGGAAGCCTGAGTAGCGACCGCGCTTGCGCTCCTTACCTACAAAGCTGGCAGTGCGAACGCTCTCCACTTTCACATTGAAGAGCGTCTCAACGGCCTGCTTCACTTCCGTCTTGGTTGCATTGGCCGCTACCTCAAAGACCAGGGATCCCTCCACATCGCGTGTGGTCAGAGCCTTCTCTGTAATCAATGGGCGGCGGATCACGTTATATAGGGTCGGCATTTATGCGACCTCCTTCTCTGCCGGCTTCTGCTGGCCTTCTGCTGGCTTGCGCCGTGAGACCGCCTTCTTGAGGGTCTCCGTCAGGGTCTCGAAGGCAGCCTTCGAGAAGATAGCCTTCTCATACCGCAGCAGATCATAAGGATGGACCTCTGAGCTGAGCACCAGTTCAACGCCAGGCAGGTTACGCGAGCCGAGATACAGCTTCTCCTGCAACTGCTGTGAACTCTCTACCAGCAGGGCGGTCTTCTTCGCGTCCAGCTTGTTGAGCGCATCGCGGTACAGCTTGGTCTTCACCTCGGCAACGTCAAAGTTCTCCACCAGGATCAGATTGCCGTCGTTGATCTTGGCCGCAACCGCCGAGCGCAGGGCGCCCAAAAGCTTCTTGCGGGGAAACTGGTAGTCGTAGCTGCGTGGCTGGGGGCCATGGACCGTGCCGCCTCCCCGCCAGAGTGGAGTGCGGATGGAGCCGACACGAGCGCGCCCGGTTCCCTTCTGCTTCCATAACTTCTTGCCGGCGCCAGAGACCAGCTTGCGGTTCTTGGTGGCGTGCGTACCCTGGCGCAGACTGGCGCGATAGTGCTTCACCGCCTCCCAGAGCAACGCCTCGTTGACCTCTGCGGCGAAGATGGCATCCAGTTCCAGGGAACCGACTTCCTTCCCGCCGAGATTCACTACCTTGATGTTGGCCATGGTCCTTCTCTTTTCTCGCCCGCGATCGATGCCGCGGGCCAATCTCTTGTTCGTCTGCGTTCCCGGTCTGTGCGCCGCGCAGAGTTTGATTGGTTCTCACTTCCCTTGCTGCGAACCCCCAACCTCCCAGACTCAAGGGCCTGGGCTCAAGAGCCGCCGCGGGAAGGCTACTTCTTCTTCGGCGAAGCCTTCTTGGACGCCTTGAGCGGATCCAACGTACCGCTACCGGCAAATCCACGCCGCTCTCTGGGCGGAGCCTTTGCCTTGGAGACCAGAACATAGCCGTCCCGAGCCCCCGGCACCGCTCCCTCCACCATCAGCAGATTCTCCTCTACATCAATTCCCCGGATGCGCAGGTTACGAACCGTTACCTGATCCGTGCCGTAGTGGCCAGGCATACGTTGGCCCGGGAACACGCGGGATGGAAACGAGGATGCGCCGATGGAACCCTGGATCTGGAACATGTGACCATGGGACTTGGGACCACCGCCGAACCGGTGACGGCGAACAACGCCGGAAAAGCCGCGCCCCTTGGAGGTTCCAACCACGTCAACAAACTTGGTCTCCGAGAAGATATCAACTGTAATCCGGTCGCCCGCCTTGGCCGCCTGATCAGCGTCGCCGCCTGAGACCGACTCCAACTGCACCTCGCGAATCTCGCGGACTGGCGGTACGTTTGACTTGGCGAAGTGGCCCGTCATGGCCTTGTTGACCTTGGTAGCCTTCACAAACTCCACCAAGCCAATCTGAGCGGCGTCATAGCCGTCCCTGGTGAGGGTCTTCAGTTGCGTAATCACGCACGGACCCACCTTCAGCACGGTCACTGGGTGAACGTCCCCGCGGTCGTCAAACAACTGCGTCATGCCAATCTTCTTGCCTAAAATTCCGGTAACGCTCATGTCTTCCTCTCCTCATCATGCACGGCGTTGAGCGCCGGCACTGTAGGTGCTTCCTGCTACGAAAAGCCTGCAACCGAGCTGTCGTTGCTTGCCAACCAGCCCGGCTTCCATCACTTGGTAACCGTCTTGATCTCCACGTCCACACCGGCCGGCAGGTCGAGCTTCATCAACGCATCGACGGTCTGTTGTGTCGGCTCCAGAATGTCAATCAGCCGCTTGTGGGTGCGGATCTCGAATGCCTCGCGCGACTTCTTGTCGACATGGGGCGAGCGGAGAACGCAGTACTTGTTCTTGATCGTCGGCAGCGGAATCGGCCCCGCAACCTGTGCGCCCGTGCGCTTGGCGGTCTCGACAATCTCACCTGTGGAGGTGTCCAGAACACGGTAGTCATAAGCCTTCAGGCGAATACGAATGCGCTGCTGTGCCATGCTGAATCCTGCTTCTTTCCAGCCCTCTCTCCCGAGGGCCCTTGCTCAAAGATCGCTTGGAGTGACTGCCGGCCGTCCTACTTCTCGGCGAACCGGCAGCCCTCGTTCCTGGTTGTGGCGGACGGGCCGAAGCCCGTCGCCCAGAATCTACAGAAATCTACTTGATGATCTCAGAGATGGTTCCAGCGCCTACCGTGCGGCCGCCCTCGCGGATGGCGAAGCGCAGACCCTTCTCCATCGCCACCGGAGTGTGCAGCGTCACCTCCAGCGTGACGTTGTCGCCCGGCATCACCATC
>DAHXNO010000070.1 GCA_027365345.1 Granulicella sp. | reverse complement strand
AGGAATAACCGGCCGCGACTCATCGACACGGTCAGCAGCCGGGGACGGAGCAACCAGACGCTCAGTCCCCGGCCTAAATATCCTCACCGGATGGATAGATCGCCATTCCTCAGAAAACTCATCCGTCCTGACGCGGCGAAGCCGCATCCATATATGCTTTTCTGGACTCGGATACCCACAGATTGTGCGGAAGAGCCTCTTTGATATCGCCGGTAGTGCGCCAAAGGTTGCCGCCGCTCTTCTCGCCCCAACCGCTCCCCACCTTGGCGCGGCCGTATTCACAAAGGCTATAAACGATGGGACGGTGCGTTGCCTGCAGCGCCTCCCCCATCTCTTGGTAGATCGCCTGTAGCGTGGGAGTATCATCGTTATAAATATCCAGATCCGTGCAGAGATCGTATTTCAGATAGTCAATGCCCCATTTGGCGTAGGTCTCGGCATCCTGTTGCACATGGCCAAAGCTTCCCTCATAGAGCGCGCAGGTCTTTGGCCCAGGGCTCGAATAGATGCCGATCTTCAAGCCTTTGGAGTGCACATAGTCCGCCAGCGCCTTCATGTCCGGAAACTTCTTATTGGGCACGATGTTTCCCGCCGCATCGCGCCCCAACTCCCATGTGTCATCGATGTTGATGTATTTGTAGCCGACTTTGCTCATCCCGCTCGCAACCATGGCATCCGCCATGGCCCGCAAATCGGCGTCGTCGATCGTGCCTGCAAATTTGTTCCAGCTATTCCATCCCATCGGCGGGGTGCGCGCAAGGCCATTGTCGGGAACGTCATGCAGCGCAGGCAAAGGTAAAGGCTTTGGCGGCTGGGTCGCCTCCTCGGTCACACGTATGACTGCGCCCCGGTAGGTGTGGCCGTCGTTCTCCATGGAGAGCGTGAGCCTCCCTTTCGTAAACTCTCCATCGAAAAGAATAGGTTTCTGCTGCCAACTCGGAGCGGAGGCCGGGGCTTCCGTTGCGAGATGCAGAGCGCCATGCCTCAGCGTGCCCACAATGGGTATCATGGAATGCCAGCGAATCAAGGAGCCACGGACATCGCTGCCACTCTGTTGCAGTTGAAAGTAGGTATCCCGAAAAGTGCCGTCACCACTGGGGTTTGGCGCCCGAAGTTCCCAGTAGCCGTCAAGCTTGGACTGTGCCGGCGCCAGAGTGGGGGCCATGCAACAGACTGTGGCGAAGACGAACAAAACGCGGCTAACGGAACGTATGGATCCTCCGGGATAGGTGGTATCGGACAACGAAGAAAAGTTTGCTCAGTGTCTGAGCGAACCTCTCTTCTTGCAATGCGCTAAGCTCCAACAAACTCCTCAATGGGGCGCTTCTTGACGGCGGGTTGCGTCGCCTTGGCGCGCTCAAACACAGCCTTCACTTCAGCCAGATCCGCTCCGCGCAACTCAAAACGCGGCGCTCGGACTTGTGCAGAGCCCACTCCGACTTGCTCTTGTACCCACTTGATCAGTTGCACGAACTTAGGCACAGTGTCCAAACGAAGCAGGGGGAGGAACCAGCGGTAAAGCTCGAAGGCCTCCTCCCGCCTGCCTGCCTGAACCAGCTCAACCAGCTTCACGGATTCCGCAGGATAAGCATTCACCAGACCAGCCACCCAGCCAACGGCGCCAACCCCAAAAGCTTCCACAATCACGTCGTCTACGCCAACAAAGATGCTAAGTTTGTCGCCCAGCAGGGCGCGAATGGCGGCCACGCGGCGCACATCGGCGCTGGACTCTTTCACCGCCTTCAGGTTGCCATGCTCACCGGCTAATTCGGCAATCTGGTCCGGGAGGAAATCAGTCTTGTACGCAATCGGATTGTTGTAGAGCATGCACTCGAGCCTCGTGGCTCCCAGAACCGCCGCTACGTGCTGCTTCATCTCATCCCAATCCGAGGCGTAGACATAGGGAGGCAGAACCATCAGACCAGCGCAGCCCAGATCTTCCGCTTCCTTGGCAAGCGTCACCGCGACGCTGGTTGAGAGCGCCGAGATGGACGCTACCACGGGAAGATTGCCGGCCACGCGCACAGCCGTCTTCAGCACCTCGATCTTCTCAGCGTGCTCAAGGGTAGCCCCCTCGCCCAGCGACCCCAGCATGATCAGGCCAGCGCACCCATTGCCAAGCTGCCAGGCCGCATGTTGTGCAAGAAAGTTGAGGTCAACCCTGTTTTCCGGGGTGAAGGGTGTCGTTAGTGCGGGCATGATGCCAGACCATCTCATACGCTCTCCTCTGCAATTTCAATTGCTTTCAGTTCAAGATCACACTCGGCCACGGAGCCGAGCGCTCCCGGCGCAGTTGAATTCGAAAGGCTCTTGCCAGACGCTGATCGAAGGCCGGAATCACACTCCAGGGCTCGGCCACGCGCTCGTCGCCGGAACAACCTTACGCCTGCAACGGTTACGCTGCCGGCATGCGCTCCTCCGCTCACCGCCTCCGCTCCGCGGCCACGCCAACCGAGTTCATATACCGCAGCGCTGCTGGCTAGCCAGCCGCCCACGGCTAGGACGTCAAACGGCTTCATCTTAGAACTTTATCCCCGCCAGGAACGGGTCATCCTCCGCAAACAGAAGCTTCGATTCGGCAGTGACCCAGGCGCGGCCACGGATGCTGGGCTCTACCTCGCCGCCCGCTCCAGCACGAATGGATCCCTCAAAAACTGTACCCAGAATGCCTTCCTGCCGCCAGCACGCTCCCGGCTGTAGCCTGCCCTCATCGTAAAGACACGCCATCTTCGCGCTGGTCCCCGTGCCGCATGGCGATCGGTCAAACGACGCGCCGGGGCACAGAACAAAGTTGCGCGCTGAGTTTCTCGCATCCTGCGGCTCAGAGAAGAACTCGATGTGGTCGATGGACGCTCCGCCGGCGCCTGCAATTCCTTGACTCTCAAGCGCATTACGAATGGCGATCGAACTGGCGAGCAACTCCGCGCGATTTCCGAGCGTCAGCGCGCAAGGCGGATTGGAGACCAGAAAAAACCAATTTCCGCCCCACGCAATATCTCCAGTAAAGCTACCGTAGTTTGGCACAGCAACGGTTACATTGGAGCGTAGACGATAGCTGGGAACGTTCTCCACTGTCACGCTTTGATCTTCATGAAGTGTGGCTCGCACAATTCCGACCGGCGTCTCGATCTTATGCAAACCAACTTCCATCCTGCCCAGATAAGCCAAGGTGGTGAGAACGCCAATCGTGCCATGGCCGCACATGCCCAAATAGCCTACGTCATTGAAGAAGATAACCGCCGCAGAGGAGTCTGACTGCACGGGTTCAAGCAATAGAGCGCCCACCACAACCTCAGAGCCCCGGGGCTCGCAGACGATCCCGGAACGAATCGGGTCAAATTCGGAGCGAAAGCGCTCCAGCCGTTCTTCAATCGGACCTGTCCCCAGATCAGGACCACCAGAAACTACCACTCGAGTCGGCTCTCCCTGCGTATGGGAGTCCACCACATGAATTGGCGACCGGAAAAGCATGCTCAATAATACCTCATTGTGGACTATTTAGAATACATTCGCGCGCGATGAAATTGAAGCAAAAGGCACGGAAAAGCAGGTACATTCATCTTGGAGTCAAAAAAGATCGCAGGCGGCAATGGAAGCACCCATCGTGAAACGGACAGGCGGAAACGGTTCGAAACCAATGGCGAAGGCGGAGCACGGCACAAGCCTGGCAACAGCCTTTCGCGAGATTCGTGAGTTGATCGTCCACGGCAAGCTATCTCCTGGTTCATGGATTCTGGAGGCCGAACTCGCCGAAAGACTCAATATGAGCCGGACGCCGGTTCGTGCGGCCATCCAATGGCTGCAGCGCGAAGGCTACATCCTCGAGCATCGCAATGCGAAGAAGTCCCGGATGATCGTGGCGCCACTTACGCAGGAAGATGCAAGCGAGCTCTATCTGATCATTGGGCGGATAGAGGGCATCGCCGGCCGCAGCATCGCGTTGCTGTCAGCGCCCGAACGCAACCAGATCTGTTCGGAACTGCGGATGTTCAACGAAAAGCTCGAGGTTATATCCAAGGACCGCGACGGCAATCCTGGCGAAATCTTTGAAAATGATCGCTCCTTTCACCGGCTCATGATAAAGCGCGGAGCGGGCGCTCGTTTGACGAACCTCCATAAGGCGATTGAACCGCAGACGGAGCGTTATTGGCGCCTCTATGCGAGCTCTATCATCAAGGACCTGCATCTCTCTGTCGCTGAACATCATGAGGTGATTCGCGCTATCGGCGCCGGCGATCCGGACGCGGTTGAGCGCGGACTGCAAACAAACTGGGAGCATGGCTCCATACGCCTTGGCCGCGTCATCCAGATCTTCGGGGAGCGAGGCAGTTGGTAAGCCTGTCTCCACAGACAAATGGTCTCTGCACCGCCAATTGACCAGGCTCATCCTATTCATTTGCGGCAACCCGGCTACTTGACCGCTGGCTCATCCCTCAGAGCAACCTTGTTCCAGTCTGGGGGCTCAACATGCAGCAGGTTGCGAACAAAGTAATCGTCGCGATAGTGCTGATCGGCTAAGATGCTCACTCCGTGATTCTGCCCCGGGATGTAGAGCATGTCAAAGTGCTTGTGCGCCTTTACAAATGCATTCACCACCTGAAGTGAAGACGCTGGATCGACGTTCGTATCCAGCTCACCGATGATCAGCAGAACTTTACCCTGTAGACGATAGGCGTTCTCTACGTTTGAGGAAGCGGCATACTGGGGACCAACCGGCCAACTCATCCACTGCTCGTTCCACCACATCTTATCCATGCGGTTGTCATGGCAACCGCTGTTGCTAACCGCAACCTTGTAGAACTCCGGATGGAACAAGAGCGCGCCTAGCGCGCTCTGGCCGCCCGCCGATGTCCCGAAGATCCCTACCCGCGAAATATCATAATACGGGTATTTTGCCGCTACCGCCTTGTGCCACAGGATGCGATCCGGGAATCCAGCGTCTGCCAGATCTTTAAACGCCACATCATGGAAGGCTTTGGAACGATTGCTTGTACCCATGCCATCAATGTGAACAACAATAAAGCCAAGCTCCGCCAGAGCCTGATCCGGCGCAATCGGGTTGAATGTCTTGGGGACAAAGGAGCCTTGCGGGCCGGCGTAAATGCTCTCGATCACCGGATACTTCTTCGTGGGATCAAAGTGAAGAGGACGTGTAATCGTGCCCCAGATGTCGGTTTTACCATCTCGTCCCTTCGCCACAAAGACCTCCGGGAAGCGGAAGCCGGCCGCCAGCAGCGCCGTAGTGTCGCCCTTGTCGAGATCCAGAATCACCTTCTGATCGGAGGTCCGCCGCAATTGCGCCACCGGGGCAAGATCAACCCGCTGCCAGCGATCGACGTAAAACGCATGATCACGGGAGAAGGCTACCGTGTGCATCCCGTTCGCATCCGTAAGCCTCGTCAGGCCGGTTCCGTCGAAGTTGATGCGGTAATACTGCGTAAAATAGGGATCCTGCCCTGGAATGCTGCCGCCGGCTTCGAACCATATCTGCCTATGTTTGTCATCGACGTAATCCACGTTGCGAACCAGCCAGTTCCCCTTGGTAATCTGGTTCTTCACCTTCCCAGTTGCGCCGTCGTACAAATAGAGATGCTCCCACCCGTCACGCTCGCTCGCCCAGATGATCTCCTTGCCATCGTCCACATCGTGGCGATAGCGCCGTCCGGCGGAGAGCCCTGGACCAAGGTCGTTGTAGTAGAAGAAGGTCTTGGTGGCCTCTGCGATAAGCGCCCGCGCCACTCCCGTCGCCCCGTTCACCTCAATCACGGAATACGCCTGCTGGCCGCGCTGGTTGTATTCAAAGGTGAAAGCTCGGCTGTCCTTCCACCACACCGGCTCGGTCAGGTAGAAGGGGTTTGGAAACAGTCGATTGTCGATCTGAACTCCCCGCCTTGTCGCAAGATCAAACAATACCGGCTGCGCAATCTCCACAGGATCACCCGGCTTTGCGTAGTGAATGGTAGTAGTCTCTGGCTGGAGTTGGTCGGGAGGCGAAGACTCAATGTACGTTACCAGTCGATCGAAACCGGGACGAACATGGTAGGCAACCAGCTTCTTCGAATCGGGTGACCAGGCCAGCGTCTCAAAGGTGTATGCGTTGTTCTGCGTGCCGTCAGAGCTCAGAGGGAATGCTTGCTTGTGCCCCTTGGGTTGCAAATAGACATTGAAGTTCCGGATAAAGGCTTTGTACTGTCCATCGAAAGAAGCGCAGGTTTTATGCGGCGGCGCGGGCAGTTGACCAAGAATCCTTGATCCCACTCCAGGCTGATCCTCGCTGCGCCTGGACGGCGGCGGCATAGCCTCGTTAGATCCAGGTCCGCATGGAGGCTGTCTTTGCTCCTCCGGATCGGCCGCGTCGTCGTCATCACCGGCGGCACGCGGAGCAAGATTGTGGTGCTCAAGTCCATCCACCGGGTCGCCGCCTTCCATCTCCGTAGCCACCTCCGGGCTTACGAAGGAATCATCTTCAGGCGCTACGTCCTCATCTCCATGATGCCGATGCGGAATGGGACCACCCTTTGCGCAGGTATAGTCTGAGAGGCTACAGTTGAAGATCGAACCATCGATACCCACCTTGATCCGCCGCTCGTCGTCCACAAACTCCAGCGGGGCGCTCCCGTTCCTGGCTGCCATGGGCCGTCTTCTGCCGGGATACATGTCGAGTGGAGCGAACGGAAGCGTTAAGGCGGTATAAGAGTTGCCGGTTGCCTTGGACAGCGCCACGGCCAGCTTCTCTTGGTCGAAGGCTGCTCGTTTCGTTGCCGTGTCCGCATCCACGAGCTTGTAAACATTGCCCCCTTTTTACTGACTTCGCATACCAGAAGCGATGTTCGTCGCCTATCCAGTGAGCCGGCCCCGGAACATTCACCACCAGACCACGAGCCTTCTGTGGCAGATCGTGCGCCCGCTGATAGTCCGCCAACGTGCCCTGCGCATGCAGCGCCGACAAAGAGAGCACGAAGACAACCCCGCTTGCCCACCGCTGAAGGAAATAGGTTTTCATGGATAAATGCCGGCTCCAGAGCAATCAGATTTACAACTGCGGAATAAGTATACATAATTGTATGCACACGCAAGTCTGAAAGGGGTTCGCCATATGAAATTCTTCAAGCAAACGGGCCATCTGCTTTCTCTATCGGTTGTGGGCGCAGGCATGGTCGGCGTAGTGGCTTGGGCGCAGTCCTCCGCCCCCAGGACAGACACAACCACTGTGGCGCGCATGCCCTCCCTCATCACCGATTTCACCCAGGATGAGAGGTCGCTCGACCGAGAGTACCCTTTGCAAATCTCGCCCCAGCGCGATGCTCGCTTCGCTCAGTTTTACAGCGCCGAACTCGCCATGCTGAAGACTGTGGACTTCAACTCCCTTTCGCATGAAGACCAGATTGATTACCTGCTGCTCAAACACCAGATCATCGCCGAACAGCACCAGATGGCGATTGAGAGGCAGCAGCGCAAGCAGATGCAACCTCTGCTCCCCTTTTCCGCAACCATCGACCAACTGCTGGAGCAAGAGCGTCTGATGCAGCGGCCAGACGCCGAAAAGGATGCCCAATTGCTCAGCGCAATGGTGCAGCAGCTCAAAGCGGCCGAGAAGAAGTTCGATCCCTCTTCCCATCCCGCGCCAGGGGCGACCGCAGCGGCAGCCGCGCCAAGGCCGAAGATCGATCCCGTTGTCGCCAACCGCGCGGCGCAGGCAACACGCGAATATCAACGTGCGCTCAGCTTCTGGTTTAGCCAGTACAACGGCTATGACCCGCGCTTCACCTGGTGGGATGTCATGCCATACAACAGCGCAAATCAAGCGCTCACCGAGTATAGCGGCTTCCTCAAGGAGAAGCTTGTCGGCATTAAGGCCGACGATACGGCCACCATCATCGGCGACCCTGTGGGCCGGCAGGCGCTGATGGAAGAACTCTCCGACAATATGATTCCCTATACGCCGGAGGAACTCATCGCCATCGCCCAGACGGAGTACGACTGGTGCCTCAAGGAGATGCTCAAGGCGTCCCGTGAGATGGGTTATGGAGATAACTGGCACGCCGCGGTGGAGAAGGTAAAACAGATGCACGTGCAACCCGGCCAGCAGCCGGAAGTGATTCGCAAGCTGGTGCTCGAAGGCCGGGACTTTGCCGTCAACAACAATCTTGTCACGGTGCCCCCGCTCGCCGACGAAACCTGGACCATGATCATGATGACTCCGAAACGTCAGCTAGTGAATCCCTTCTTCACCGGCGGCAACGAGCTCAGCGTCTCCTTTCCAACCAACACCATGACCTTCGAACAGCGCGAGATGAGCATGCGCGGCAACAATATTCCATTCTCCCGGGACACCGCGTTTCACGAGATGATTCCCGGTCATTTCCTGCAGTTCTACATGATGGCGCGTTATCGTCCCTACCGGCGTCAATTTGAGACGCCCTTCTGGATCGAAGGCAACGCCTTCTGGTGGGAGATGCTCTACTACAGCATGGGCTATGACCAGACGCCCGCCGAACGCATCGGCGCCCTCGTCTGGCGGATGCACCGCTCAGCCCGCGTCATCTTCACCATGAACTTTCACCTCGGTAAGTGGACTCCACAGCAGTGCGTTCAGTACCTCATCGATAACGTCGGCTTCGATTCAGAGAACGATCTCGCCGAGGTGCGCCGTTCGTTCGATGGATCCGTGGAGCCGCTCTATCAGAGCGCCTACCTCATGGGGGCGCTTCAGTTCCGGCAACTGCATCATGAACTCGTGGATTCGCACAAGATGACGAACCGTGAGTTTCATGACACGATCTTGCACGAAGGTCCCATGCCCATTGAACTCCTGCGCGCGGACATGGAAAATCTCAAGTTAACGCCTGACTTCCACACCACCTGGAAGTTCTATGGAGACCACCCCACGCATCCGTAGCTCATCCGTACTACACCCTCATTTCGCCCATTCCCTCCAGGAATGGGCTCGCACTCCCCGTTCAGCGGGCACGGCTGCTCCTCCGTACCCGCTTGAGCCGGACGCGAGCTCCGTGATTCCGTGCAAGGTCGGCCCGCCGTCCAGCCGCGCCACAACTGGCCGCCGTCTCTTCTGCTGACACCTCAGGATGTTATTTCCAGCCGAAGATCTCTTCGCTGGTCCCTTCCACCCGCGCGGTGATCGAGGCGTTCATCCGTGGCCGCCGCCGTAGCAGTTTCCAGGCAGTCTGCGCCCGTCGGCCTCCCATGCGCGCGGCGCGGACTTCAATCGCGCGCCGCAGTCTATCCTCACCCGGCCCGGCAAGGCCTCACCTGCCCTTACCCAGCTCTACCTCAGTCCACCCACTTCGGGACGAACGTCCCTTGCCGAGCCTGCGCCTCAATCGTTTTTACCGTCTCCGCTACATGATGACGCGCCAACCGCTCCGCATCGTCCGGCTGATTCTTCTCTATGGCGCCCACAATGGCCATGTGCTCGTCGTGGATGATCTGAGGTTCGCGCGAGGCCCGAACGGTCATTCCCAGCACGCGATAGGTCTCCGCCAACCGTAGCAAAATCTTATTCCGCGAAAGCTCTGTGATGTGGAAGTGGAACTTGCGATCCAGCTTGCCCATCGCTTCCTCTTTGCCCTTCTTCGCAAAGTGATAGATCTCTTCGGCCATCTCAGACAGAGCCGCAATATCTCTGGGAGCCGCATTCCCGCAGCTTAGCCGCGCAGCCAGCCCCTCCAACGGCTCGCGTACCTGGTAGGCCTGGCAGATCCGGTTCACATCCAGCGTCCCGACGAAAACCCCCATCCGGTCCACGGATTCCACCAATCCCAGCCACTGGAGCTCAAACAGAGACTCCCGAACCGTCCCCTGCGCCACGCTCAGCTCCCGGGCAAGGCTTTGCTGGCTAAGACGCTCCCCCGGCTTGGTCTCGCCAGACAGAATGCGGCGCTGAATCTCTTCGCGTACGTGATGGCGTGCTACACGTCCGGGCATTGGGTCTCCCTTTGCATTTGGCCGATCGCCCAATTGCCCAGCAGCTTCGCGGGACGGCGGGCTCTTCTATTGAGTCTAATCTATCGCAATCGAAGGCTGCCGGGGTTCAAACCACTACGCTTGCCTGTCAATCCCACCATTGCAGCCCCAATGAGCCAGCCAGGCGCCGTAAGGCCTCGCGATGCTTTCCAAAAGAGACCGTCACGTGATGCGGCATACCGGCATGCAACAGACGGTTGAACCGCTCGGGAACATCCCCCTCCGCAATCTCAACCAGAGCGGTGTTGCCGCTAAGCTTACGCCGAGGCTCGATCGTGCGCCCCTCCATCGCCGTCATGTGATAGCGGTTATCGCAACGCCACAGGCGCAGCACCGTCACCGGCTCCTGGGTCCGGATCTTCCCATCCACCACCAGCGGCTTCACAATATTGAAGTGCGCGGCCAGTGTGGGTGCGCCTTCGCGGCCCGGGCCGTCACACATATCCATCGGAGCCATGCCGGGATGCCAGAAGAAGATCGTGTTTTGGTCGTGTTCCAGCCAGTCTGTCAGAAATCCCGCTCCCGCGCCCAGAAGCAGACTGATCAAGCCCGTAAGAGCTCCATCCACATCCCCCTCGATCGCAACCGCACGCCCTTCGGTGCTCAGCCGCGATACCGCCAGGTACGGCCACTGCCCCAGCATATTCGGCAACTCCGGCCAGCACTGCACGGCAAGCGCGTCCAGTTTCTCCTCCTCCATCAGCTCTCGCATCGCCAGGTAACACCGCGAATTCATCGCAAGGTCTTCCACAACCACATCGCGCATCGGTAGCTGCAGATCCTGCACCTTCTGGATGTCCTTGCGGACCGCATCGTCAGGCATCTCGCGGACCCGCTCGATAAACTGCGGCAGGCTAAACGGGTAAAGCTGAACCCCCAGCGCTCTGCGCAACAGAAACGGCTCCGCTGCCAGGTCAATGAATCCGGGCGCATGCGTGCCAACCAGCCCCACTCGGCTGTGGCGCAGACGGTTGGCAGCGCGAGCCAGCGTAACCGCCTGCTTCAAATCCTCCCGCACCGCAGCGTCAGCCGGATCGCCGTAAACAAACTCAAATGGCCGCCCCGCCTGCCGCAAAGAAGATGCCCAAAGATGTTGGCCCACCAGGGAGCAGGAACTCACCTTCCCGTCGCCGGGCCGCTCCGGCGTCGCCCACAGAATCACCGGATCGGACCACCGCTGCGCTACGGTCAGCGCCAGTTGACCATGGGCCATCGAAGGCTGCAGCATCAGCAGCGCTTCGCATCGCGCCTCCTGAATCTTGTCCAGAGCGGCCGCCGTAGTCTGCTCATCCACCACCGGAGCTTCGCTTCGCACTACCGTGTAGCCAATCTGCTCCAGCAACCCAAGACAACTGGCCGTCATCACCCGATTCCATTCCTGGTCGAATCCCGGGCGTTTGCGCCCAATAAGAATCACTCCCAGGCGAATGCTTTCCTCGTTTCCCTTAGTGGATAACATGCTCCCTCTCTCTTTCGGGCGTCCCACTCCCGCTGGCTAAGGAATAATCCTGAAACCTGGGTTGGGCGTGGGACGCCAGTTCACCAATCAGCGGCTTCAGATATTCCAGAAACGCCGGCCTCAGCGGAACCTGCTCGTCGCAGATCCACGCCGCCGGAACATGCCTTTCCTCAGCGGAGATGCGGTCGAAGGCGATCAGTTCGCAGCTAGCGCTCTGGCCGGGCTGCAGAGGACGTAGCGCGACCATACACTGCGTGTGGCCTTCCAGCAGCGCGCGAACACCCTCGCTCCCCACCAGCTCCGCATCCGCTCGGTCCTGTTGCGAAACGTGCTGCATCGAAGCGCGGCCCAGCAGACCCGGCTTCTCGCTTCGGCAGCGCAGCTTCAAACTACCGGCAACGGCCTCCGCCAAATACTGTCCCACCCCACCAGGAATCGGACGCTTGAGAGCGTCCGCCTGGGCTGGATCCTCCACTTGATAGACGCAGCGCCCCTGTTCGTCGCGGATCCCCTCTGCGGCAACCACAACACACCATCCCAGCCGTCGAACGCACGCATCCACGTAGCCCAGGAATCTGTCCAGTACAAAGGCCTTCTCCGGCAACAGCACCACATGCGGAGCAGCGTCCTGGTCTCGCTTGCCTCCAACCGCAGCCGCCGCCAGCCAGCCTACGCTGCGGCCCATCGTCTCCAGAATCGAAACCGGCTGCGGCAGCGAACTCACGTCCATCCCCAAATCGCTCGTCGCCTGGGCGATATACCGCGCTGCACTCCCGTAGCCAGGGCACCGGTCTGTCGCAGCAATGTCGTTGTCCACCGTCTTGGGCACGCCTATAACCCGCACCGCCGCCCCGATTCGCAGACAGTGCTGGCTCAAGGCTTCGGCGGCTCGCATGGTTCCGTTGCCACCGATCAGCATCACGTCCTTCACCTGCAACGCGCTCAAGCGCTCGGCGGCGAGGTCCAAATCTGCTTCAGACAACTTGTATCGAGAGGACCCTAGCGCCGCGCCAGGCGTCGCGCGCAACCCCGCCAGGTCTCGCGCCATCAAGGTCGTCAGATCCGCCATGTTGCCAAAGGCAAGGCCGCGCATGCCGGAGCGTGACCCGAGGATCCGGGTCCAGACTCCCGCCTCCTGCGCTTGTTCCACAATGGCTGCCAGGGTCGTATTCAGCACCTGGGTTGGTCCGCCTCCTTGCACCACCAGGATGTTGCGCGCTGTCATTTGTATCGCACCTCACTTGCAACACTCGCCCGTTCCATCACCCTGATATCGTATGCGAACCCAGCACCTGTCCTACCAAACCCGCTCGGTGGTCATCCTATAATCGATTGATATCGATGGTCAAATAGGATCCACTCCCGATGACGCAAAATCAACGCCGCAAAAGGCGAGTGGCCTCACGCTGGCGAGAGCCCTGCCCAGAAGAGCCTGTGCATAAGGAGAGGATCCTGAAGCCGCAGCGAAGATCCGATCCCCTCGCTCGCGTCCTTTGCGCCACTGCGAGGAAGTCTGCAGGGTCAACTCCAGCCCCTGCCCCGACTGGCGTCAAGCCACTGCTTCGGACGCCGGGGAGCCGTTCCGGGTTGGACAAGGGAGGAGAGCGGTCTCTTTTCGAGATTTCCCAGGCTCAACGCGCCAATCATCACTCAAAATCTCTGCATCTCTGCGTTTCCATAGATTACGAATTGGAACCAGAGGCCATTTGACGAAGTACAGCTTCTGCATGATATCGTTTCCTCGTTCGCTAAGGGACCGGTTGCCAAACCTTCAAAGGATGCCACAGATGGGAGTCTGCGCCGCCGAACGGAGTAGGTATGCCCGCAGCCAAAGCCGTGAATCAACTGACGCGAGAAGCACTAGAGGCCGGAGAAGGTGTCCTGCGCCTCGCACCAACCTGGGTTCCCCGCTCGTATCTAGTGCCCGGACGCCGCCTCAAGCTCGACAGCCGCGATCTGTACGCCTACGGAGCCCACCGTGGCGGCATCAACGAGCGCTGGATCGCTTCCACCACTCCCGCCATGAATGACAACCGAACCAAGGACGAGGGCCTCAGCTACGTCGTCGCGGATGGAGTCCGCTTCACACTGCAGGAAGCCATGGCTGCTGAAGGCGCACGGCTCATCGGCAAAGCTATGTGGGACAAGTATCAGCGCTGGCCGGTCTACAGCAAGTTCTTTGATAATCTCGGTCCCATTCCCCACCACCTGCACCAGAGTGAGCAGCAGGCCAGGCTTGTGGGCCGCGAAGGCAAGCCGGAGGGCTACTATTTCCCGCCCCAGCTCAACGCCGCCTCCGGCAACTTCCCGCATACCTACTTCGGCCTTGAGCCTGGGACCACCCATGATGATATCCGCCGCTGCCTGGAACGCTGGAACCAGGGAGACAATGGGATCCTGGATTACTCCAAGGCCTACCGGCTCAAACTGGGTACCGGCTGGCTTGTTCCTACTCGCATCCTTCATGCGCCTGGCTCGCTGCTCACCTACGAGCCGCAATGGGGCAGCGATGTACGTTCCATGTTCCAGTCCATGGTCGACAGCCGCCAGGTGAGCCGCGATCTGCTCGTTCGGGATGTGCCCGCGGAGAAGCATCAGGATCTGGATTACCTCACCGATATGGTGGACTGGCCCGCGAACACCGACACGGAGTTCAAGAGCCATCACTACATCGAACCCATTGTGGCCGCCGGCGGAGAGGGGCAGGGCTTCGTCGACCGCTGGGTGGTCTACGGCACAGTCGAAGGGAGCCAGCGCTTCAGCGCAAAGGAGTTGACCTTAGAGCCTGGCGCTCGCTGCACTCTTCGGGATTCCGGAGCCAGCGGCCTGATCGTAACTCAAGGCCACGGCGCCATCGGAAAGTTGGCCGTCGATTGTCCCTCCTCCATCCGCTTCGGGCAGATGACTCAGGACGAACTGTTCATCTCCTGGGAGGCAGCCACCCAGGGGATTACCATTCAGAATCACTCCGCCACCGATCCGCTCGTAATGCTCCGCTACTTCGGTCCTGATGTCCACAACAAGATGCCCGCCGTGGGCGACCATCGGCGCTCCTGATCCTGTGCGCAGATCAAGCTCCGATCAGAAGCGGAAGCTATGAAACTCCAGAACTTCGAAGTCTCCAACGAACGTATTCGCTCCGCCTTCCGTGAGCTCAAGAAAAATTAACCTGAAAAGCTTCAGCCGCGCCTGCGCCTCTCCTGGAGCAACTGGGGATTCGGCACGGAATCTCTGGCCGCCTCGGCCGCCAGGCTGCAGAAAGCCAAGCTGGAATGGATCGAACTCCATGGCAACCACCGCGGGGCCGATCTCGGCTATTCCGTCGATGAAACACTCAAGGTTCTCGGCGGCCATGGTCTGCGTGTCTCCGGTGTCTGCGGCATGTTCTCCGCCGATAACGATCTCTCCAGCAATCGCGCGCTGTGCCGCCAGGCTGCCATCGACTATCTGCGCCGCGAGGTTCCCTTCACCCACCAGGTGGGCGGCAGTTACCTGCTGGTGGTCCCGGCCGCCGTCGGCCGCCCTCGTGCCTATGATGACGCCGAGTTCGATCGCTCCGTGGAAACCCTCAAGCTCTGCGCGGACCTCTTCGTCCAGCACGGAGTAAAGGCCGCAATTGAGCCGATACGTTCGGCTGAAACCAGCCTGGTCCACACCATCGCTGAAGCCAAGCGCTACATTCAGGCCGTCAACCATCCGGGCATTGGCCATATCAACGGTGACGTGTACCACATGCAATCGGAGGAGCGCCACATCGGCGATGCCATCCTCGATGCAGGCGACCGCTTGGCCAACCTCCACCTTGCAGACAGCAATCGCTGCGCACTGGGCGAAGGCTCCATGGACGTCTGCACCATGATCCGCGCGCTGTATCTCACCGGCCACAATCAAGACGGCCGTTTCGTCACCTTCGAGCCTCTCGGGCCCGGCGGCGACCCATACCCCGCGATGTATGGCCGCCCGAATCCAGAAAAACTCGACGCCTTGGTCCTCACCAGCGTCCGCTACTTTCGAGATTGCGAAGAGTTGGTGCTCTCCGACTAGTCGCCTGCTCATCAGAAAGGGAACATGGCTGCAATGAAAACCTGGCGCCGGGCGCTCGACCTCCATAACGATCCAGAGCTGATTGAGAAGTACAAGTGGCATCACCACAGAGACGGCATCTTGCCGAAGATCGTCGACAACATCCTCGGGCAGGGTATCCTGAGCGAGCGCATTTTTTGCGCCGGCAATCGCCTCTTCATGGTGCTTGAAACTACCGATGACTTCAGCTTCGAAGCCAAAGCTGCCATCGACGCGGCAAACCCCAGGATGCAGGAGTGGGAAAGGCTGATGTGGAACTTCCAGAAGCCACTCCCTCAGGCAAAACCCGGGGGAAAGTGGGTTCTCATGGGAAAGAGCTTCGAACTGGAGCGGTAGTACGAGGATTGCCCTTGCAACATCAATCCGGCCCGCAGTTCTCCATCTCGACCCTCTCCCTCACGCTCCGCGCATCTACCTGAAGCTCGCACCCTCTGCGATGGTCAGGCTATCCAGGACCATGCATCCAGGACCCTCCCATGCAACGTAAAAGCACCTATCCTGCCTTTGTGGTCTTTTATGGGACTGCTGTGATTCGCCTGAAGCGTGACCATCCTTGCCGCGTGACCATCCTTGCCGCCGGTCAGGCGGAAGGGGCTCACCCTCCGGCCTCCGTTCTCGCCCGCCTGCATCCTGTCTTCTACGGTGGCCTCATTCTCCTGTCCCTGGGCGGTCTATTACTCCATCCACGTTTGCTCCGCCCAACACGAAACGAATATCCCGGTTCCGTCATAAGGTGATCATCCATTCTGCTATACTCGTTTTCCGCTACGTTCCACAACCGGCGCCATATCTCCCTGGCAACCGGTATCTCTGGGAACTCCGGCGGACCACGGAGGCGGAGCAGTGAACATCCGAGAAATTGCAAAGAGAGCTCGCGTATCGCATTCCACCGTGTCTCGCGTGATCAATGGAGTGGACACTGTAGATCCTCGCTTGGCCCGGCGGGTCCATGCGGTCATTCAAGAGTCTGGCTATCGCCCCAACTTCCAGGCCCGCGCCCTCGCCCGTGGACGCACCCATACCGTTGGCTTGGTCGTATCGGAGCTGAGCGGTGGCAATCCCTTCTTCTCGGAGATCATTCTCTACTTTGAACGGGCGGCTGTGGAACACGGTTACGAAGTTCTTATCAGCTTTGCCGACACCGAAACCCGCCCCGACCACGCCGCCGTCTGCGCCGCCCGCATGCAGGAGCGCCAAGTGGAAGGTATCGCCATTCTCACCTTCGGCATGGAACACCACCTGAGCCATTTCCCCATCGATGTTCCCCTGGTCCATGCCGGGAATGATCGCGACCTGCCCCAAGCCCGCAATGTTCGCGTCAATTACTTTCCCGGCTTTCGCGACGCCTTGAAGCATCTCGCGGACTTCGGCCACACCCGCATCGGGTACATCAGCGGTCAGTTGAGCTGGAGCAGCATGAAAACCCGGTACGAAGCTGTGCGGAGGGCCACCAAGGCTGCCGACCTCACCTTTGATAAGGATCTGGTTGCCGAGTGCGCTCACACCTGGAGCGGAGGCGCGCAGGGGATGGCCGACCTGCTCAATCTCTCCAAGCCCCCAACGGCCGTCCTTTGCTGTAACGATGTCGCCGCCGTCGGAGCCCTCAAGACACTGGGCACGCGCGGTCTGCAGGCCGGCAAGGACATCGCTCTCATCGGCTTTGACAATCTCACCATCTCCCAGTTCACCCAGCCATCCCTGAGCACCATCGAGTTTTCGCCACGGGAGCTTGCACGGCTTGCCTTCCTCGCTTTGCTCGAGGAGATTCAGCAAACGGAACCGAAGACCTGCTTTGAATACAAAACGCGATTTGTCCTTCGCGAGTCCACCTGCGCGCCGAACCCCGCAAAGCTATCGTAAGTCGGAATCTCGAATCGGACGCTCAGCCGTACCTCATCCGCAGCCCGCCAGCCCCCGCCGTCTCCTGGCCCGGCAGGGAACCTCATTCACTCAGGAGCTACCGTCCTCGCCCAGCAGATACCGCTCGATGTACGCGTTGCGGAACTTTCCTTCTGGATCGCACTCCCTCACCAGCGCAAGAAAGTCCTTGAATCGAGGGTAGAGTTCCGTCAGGCTATTTCGTGGCGCTGAAAACAGCTTGCCCCAGTGAGGCCGTGCGCCCAAGGGAGCCAGGCTCGCCTCAATCTGCGGAAGCAACCGCTGCACTGCCTCGCCGTGCGGCTGCCAGGTGAAGTGGATCGCAAGCGAATCCTGCCTGTAGGCCATGCTCATCCACAGCTCGTCGGCCGCAACCGTTCGGATCTCTGAGATTCGCAGATGAGGGGATATCTCCTCGCTGAGCCGCTCCACCGCCAGCAGCGCCTCCATGCCCCGCTCCCGTGGAACAAGATACTCGGTCTGCAGCTCAGCCCCGCTGGATGGCACAAAATCCATTCGGAAATGTGGCAGCCGCTCGTGCCACGGCCCCACGCACCCCATCTGCTCCGTACAGTGCTCCGCAGAGTGCCCGGGCAACGGATGCAGCTTCACCTGCTGGCGCCGCGCCCCCCATAGCGTCTCCATCCATTCAAGCTCTGCCTGCCCACTCGTCTTCCGCTTCACCCAGACCTGTCCAACCTGATGGTGACGCCAGTCTGTAAACAGGCTCACGCTATATCCTGCTGCCAACACGTCGTCCCAGTGCCGCTCCAGTTCGGCAAATGGCAGCGACTCATACACCGTCTGGGCCACCTCGAACGTCGGAACCACCTCCAGCGTCAATCGCGTCACCACTCCCAGAGCGCCAAGCCCCACCACGGCGCCGCGGAATCTCTCGCCATCTTCTCGACTCCATCGCACCCACTCCCCCCGTCCATCCACAAACTCCACCGCAGCCACCTCCGTGGACAGGCACTGATTCCCCACTCCGGAGCCATGCGTGCCCGTGGCGCACGCGCCTGCCACGGTGATGTGCGGCAGCGACGCCAGATTCTTCAGCGCCAAGCCCTGCGCATGCAACCACACAGCCAGCTCTCCATACCGCACGCCCGCGCCTACACTCACCGTGCCGCGGCTCGCATCCAGCGTCATCTCGCGGAACCTGGCCAGTGAAACATGCGTGCCCGGCGTATCGGCAATATCGTGGAATGAGTGGCGCGTACCCAGCGCCTTGATCCTGGCCCGGCTCTTCACCAACGCCTGAACCTCTTCCACGGCGCCCGGTTCCTGAATCTCCACTGCCCTGAACGATAGGTTCCCGGCCCAGTTCTGGCGCTCCGCTGCCGGATCCGAAGCACCTTCCCTGTGGCTCGCCTCCTGCGGATTGGTCCCGCTCCGTTTCACGTCAGTCCTCAACACGGTTGGATCTGCATCTCCTTCCTTGGAGCCGCGAAAGCTTCCATCGCCGTCGCCCGTACCTCATCTTCCACAAAAACAATCGCCAGAACAACACCCTGTCGATGGCTCCAGTGCAGGAACAGGAAAACCCTCTAAGCGTGCAGCACAAACCGCAGCCGCATGTTCTCTTCATACCACATCACGTAATTTGTGCCCCATGCATTGTTCAACAGACATGAGTGCAACCCTCCAGACAGATCCGGCTGCTCCAGTGAGAAGTTCAGCGGAGATCGCTCACCCAGCGCCACCACAGGCGCATCGATCGTTTCCACAAAGAGGCTTCCCTCCGGCCCCTCAAAGCCGAATCCTTTGGAGACGGCATGCATGTGCCGCCCGCCTCCCCGCAGAACCTCAAAGGGAGAGATCCGCTCGCCTACCTTGTCCAGATACCATCCACGCTCGCCGGAGACCACAGGGTGAAACGTCAACCAAAGCGCCTCTGGAAGCCGCGTAGCGGGCTTATCGAACCAACGGACTGGAGCAACCCGCGTGATCCATCTGTCCCCCTTTCCTCATGGATACCGGTCACCAGGATGTCTCGGAAGTCAACGCCTGCCTCTACGCCCGTCGCTTCTCGGCGGCCCGCAGCCAACCTGCCTGTCAGGCTACCACTTCCAGACCCAGCTCTCTGCACGCTGTTGCGCGCCATGCCGGCATACTGCAATCCACATCACACAGAGTTTCTCCGGTCTGCAACCTGCTACCAAGCCGCCGCACTGGACAAGAAGCAATCCTGCCTGGCCCGTTACCCTCTCTGGTCCAGCCCCAGTCGGCATCTTCTTCGCTCAGCGCTTCAGCCCTGAGAGACCGCTCTCTTGACATCGCTTCTTCAGCGCGAATATATTGACCCTTGCCCCGAGGTGTCCCGCTGCGCTCATCAGAAGATTCTTTAGTTTCAAGCTCATTGCGGAATGCCGGCCTCCATTGGACAGTTTTCACAGACCTGTCCTCGTTGTCGGCGCCAAGCCCTCACGCGAAAGACCCCGGCGCCAGGCGCACCGGCTCTGACGCGCACATCGTCTCCAGGAGTGGATCAGCATGAATCGACGTACCTTCAATAAGCTCGCCGGATTGACCGCCATCGGAGCCGTGTCGCACCCCAGCTCTGACGCCCAGAAGGACGCCCAGGAATGGGGATCGTCTCCTGCCGAATCAACCGCTACCGGAGCCGAGGTCATCCTTGAGGACGCTGAGCTTCTCATCGCCTTTGACCGCAACACCGGAGCCATCACCCGCCTCACCCGCAATTCCACAGGTTGGGCCATCCAACGCCGCCCAGAACTCGGCCTCTCCTTTCGGCTCCTCGCCCCGCTTCCCCACCGCCGCGACAACTTCGTTCTCCCCCAGAAGCAACGGGCATCGCGGGTGGAGAAGGTCTCCGACCATCAGGTGCGCCTGGAGTGGAAGAACGTTGCGAGCGAGAACGGTGGCGTTCTGGATATCGCCTTCCACGCCACCGTCACCCTCCGTCAGGGTCAGCTCACCTTCGAATCCAAACTCATCAACCACTCGCCACTCACCGTCGAAACCCTCGACTACCCTTACCTCGGCGACCTGAATCCCCCTTCCCGCACCTCCTCGCTCACCACCGAGCACATGTGGTACGGCAATCTCTCTGGCGATGAGATTTACCCCAACTTCGGCAACGAACACGGCTACTGGGGTGACCGCTGGCCGCTCAAGACCATTGACTCCAAACAGAGCCTGCTCTGTCTTCTCCAGGCGCCGGAGCAGGGGCTCTACACCGCCATGCACGATCCCACCCAACCCTATCTCCTGCAGTTCACCTTTGAACAGCATCCGGGTGTTCTCGACTCTATAGATAGCCGCGTACCGGAAGAGGACGTGATCAGCGGACTCCCCGTGCATCTTGAATTCCGCACCTGTCACTTCCTCTTCGCCCAACCCGGCTCAGAAAAGCAGTTGGCGCCCGTCGTCTTTGAGCCCTACAACGGCGACTGGCACGCCGGCATCGACGTCTACAAGCGCTGGCGCGCTACCTGGTTCCGCCAACCGCACGTCGCCGCATGGGTCACGGAAGTCCACTCATGGCAACAACTACAGATCAACACTCCCGAACAGGACTTCAGCATTCCCTATCGAGATCTCAAGCCTTACATCGACGACTGCGCCTCTCACGGCGTGGGCGCCATCCAGCTCGTGGGATGGAACAAAGGCGGACAGGACGGCTGCGACCCGGCTCAAAACACCGATCCCGGACTGGGCACATGGCAGGAACTGTACGACGCCATCGCCTATGCCAAGCGCAAGGGCGTCAAGATCATCCTCTTCGCCAAACTGAGCTGGGCGGACATGACCACGGAATGGTTCAGGACGCAACTCTACAAGTACGCCTGCACAGATCCCTACGGTCTGCCCTACGAGACCGACGGCTACAGTTACCTCACCCCAACCCAGCTTGCTGGCATCAACAACCATCGCCGCGAGATCATGGACTTCCTCTGTCCCGCCTACCAGCAGGTCGCCGTCGGCGAGTTCAAGAAGATCCTGGCCCTCAACTCAGCCGGTTTCCTCTATGACGAGGTGTGCCACCATGGCCCCGTCGAATACTCCTTCAGCCCCAATCACGGCTATGCCGCTCCGGGCTACATCTACAACGGAGATATGCCCATGGCGGCGCTCTTCCGAGCAGCGGCAGACAAGGTGGATCCCGACTTCATCTTCTCCGGCGAAGGGCCCCAGGACTGGCTGATGCAGTATTACCCCGTCTCGTACTTCCGTATCAACCAGGGTTCCCGCCCGGTCTGCCGCTACATCGACTCCTACACTCCACTCATGGTGGCTGTCACCGGCATCGATGACCGCCAGATGCTGAATCTGATTCTGCTCAACCGCTACATCATCAGCTATGAACCCTTCAACTTTAAGGGCAAACTCAGCGATTTCCCCATGACGCTCGCATACGGCCAGAAGATCGATGCTCTGCGGACCCGATACAAAGACTATCTGTGGGACGCGGAGTTCTGCGACACGCTTGGAGCAACCGTCAGCGCGGACGGCTTGGTCCGCTACACCGTCTTCGTCGCCGGCTCCGGCAAGCGCGCTGTGGTGCTTGTCAATAATGACCGCGTCCGCTCCATTCGCGCCACGGTCAACCTGCCCAATGCGGGTAAGCTTGTGCTCGCCTCCCCAGAGCGCCCTGACGCCGTGCCGGCCTCTGAAACCGTCGTCCTACCACCACTCAGCGCCGTGGTGCTCATGGAGGCTTAAGTCTTACAGCAGTGGCTGCAACACGCAATCAGTCGGCACAAGTCACCTCCTTTGACTTAAAGCCCTGGCAGCTCGCTCGTCGCCATCCTCTCCAGCCCCAAAGCCGCTCACAAAGCTCTGCCGTCCTCCAGTCTCTGCTTCATCGCTCCAGAAGTCGTATCATCTTGTCCAAGGAACTGCATTGCAGACAAACTCACCCTGAGTCATTCGCTGAAGGTGTCATGAAACCATCCCTGGGAAACTACCTCGCAATCTCCGCTCTTCTCCTGTTCCTCTTCGCCCCATCTTTGCGCGCAACCGCTGCCCCACCTTCGGTCAACAACCTGGACGCAAAGACACAGCTCGCAGTGGACCGCCTGCAGCAGTGGTATAACCCGCAGACCGGACTATGGAATCACACCGGATGGTGGAACTCCGCCAACGCCCTTACCGCGCTCGTCGATTTTGCAAGAGTCTCCGGAACCACGCAGTACAACGGGGTGATCGCGCAAACCTACTCCCGCGCCAACCATGCGAAGCCCGATTTTCTCAACCAGTATTACGACGATGAGGGATGGTGGGCGCTGGCATGGATTGACGCGTACGACCTGACCGGAAAC
Source organism: Granulicella sp. (assembly GCA_027365345.1). Taxonomy (GTDB): domain Bacteria; phylum Acidobacteriota; class Terriglobia; order Terriglobales; family Acidobacteriaceae; genus Granulicella. Next base: position 73,559 of record DAHXNO010000070.1, on the reverse strand, counting down.
AAACAGTATCTCGGCGCCGCCGCAACCATCTTTCAGAACATGTCCGGTGGCTGGGACCAAACCTGCGGCGGCGGCCTGTGGTGGAGCAAAAAGCGGAAGTACAAAAACGCCATCGCCAACGAACTATTTCTCAGCGTAGCCGCGCATCTGGCCAATCGCAGCGATAGCGCCTCCCAACGCAGCTATTACCTGAACTGGGCCATCCGCGAATGGACCTGGTTTCGCCGCAGCGGCATGATCGAGCGCGATCACCTCATCAGTGACGGGCTCACCCCGCAGTGCACCGACAACCACCGGCGCAAATGGTCCTACAATCAGGGAGTGATCCTCGGTGGACTGTCGCAGCTCTCCCAACTCCCCGGCCAGCATCGCGATCTGCATGACGCTCAAAAGATCGCCAATGCCGCCACTCGCCGGCTGACCGACCGGAACGGGATTCTTCACGATGCCTGCGAGCCCCATTGCGGCGGAGATGGTACTCAGTTCAAGGGCATCTTCGTGCGCAACCTTGCCGATCTCTATCCACTGGCGCCACATGCTCGCTGGCAGCGTTTTATTCTTCGCAACGCAAACAGCATCTTGACCAATGATCAGAATCCTGACCATTCGTTCGGGGTCGTCTGGTCAGGACCGCCCGGACCCGCAAACCCGTCCACGCAAACCTCCGCTCTGGACGCCTTGATCGCCGCCATCCAACTTCAACATCACCGCAGTTCCCCATAGGTCCCGTTCTGCCGGAACTCACCGATGACACGCGCGTCCTTCCGCGCGCTCAGGCATAGGAACTCTGCCCGGCCAGAACCGCAACACCAAATGGTCCAAGAGACACCTGCGTCACACCCGTCTTTCCGGTAATACAATCCTCCATCGCATGGGGCAGAGGAATCGGAGGCTGCGCATCTCCGGTGAGGTTCAGCAGGAAGTAATACACCGTGTCCCCATCCTGCCGGCTCGTCACTTCCACTCCGTAGGGAACCTCGATCAGGGGCCTGGACCCGCAGGCGCTACCCACCTGCCGAGCCAAACTCTCGTAAAACGCCTGATCGGCGCTGTCCGTGCCGACATAGAAGACCCAGCCTCTTCCATGCCGGTTCCGCGTAATGGCCGGCTGCCCGTTCATCTTGCCTCCGCCGCGAACCGTTGCCAAAGCCTCTGCGCCATCCAGCTCCAGAGACTCAACAATGGTGCGCGGGTGAAAGGCAGCCTTGCCATCCGTAAAGACAATCTCCATCTTGTCCTCATCTTCAAACGATCCGTTCTGCGCGTTGTACTCGCTGCACTGCAACATCGCCACGGAGTGTACGCCGGCCATCGCGCTGAAGGGCCCCGGAGCCAGCGTGCGCCTCATACTGGAATCCATATTCTGCGTTGCGGCGCGGTCGTTGAGCACCAGCGTGCCGCCATTGGCCACAAAAGCGCGCAGGCGGTCCACCGTTCCGTCGTCGATCAGCCGCAGATTCGGCGCCAGAATCAACCGATACGCAGCAAAGTCGCTGTCCAGCGGCGCCACGTCGATGTTGCGTCCCAGCACCTTGAACCCACTGTAATAACGCGGTACTTCATCGTCATAGCGGGTTCCTTTATCGCCCACAGCCCCGAATCCTTCCGCCCACTGGTTGGTAAAGTCAAAAAGAATCGCCACGTCAGACCGCGTCGTCGCTGAAGCCAGCCGTGGGCCAATCCGCGCAAGCTCCCGGCAAATCTGTTCCAGCATTTGCTTACCCGGATTCATCTCACCGTTGAAACCTTTGATGAACGACGGACGGTATTGTTCGCCGCCGGCCAGCGGTCGCCGCCACTCAAAATAAAAGTGGCCGAGCGCGCCATGAGCTACGTCCATGTATGCCTGCAGACGCAAACCCTCCGCGTCCGCATTCGGCGGCACGTAAGCATTCTGCTCGGAGCATAGGAACCGCTGATGCGGTCCCGCACAACGAGAGAAGTCGCTCAGGAAGGCTGACGTGTACTGACGGTGGAACCCGCTCAGACCCGGAGCGCTCACATAGTTGTCCCAGCCCGTCGCGTCCAGAAACTCCTTTGCCGCAGTGTAGACATTCACAGACCACGTGGGCGCCGGCCAGTTCGTAAAGATGAACTGCTTCCCGCACCGGGGCCGCAGAATCTCTGTCTGACGGCGCAGGTGGCGCAGAAAGGAGTCGGAGAAGAACTCACGGTAGGCCAGGCTGATGGCCGGCTGCCAGCCACCTTCAGCCGAATTGGTAGGAAAGTGAATCTGAGACCAGTCGTTGTACTGGTTGCTCCAAAAGGCTCCATTCCACGCGCGGTTCAGATTCTCAATGGTTCCATAACGATCTTCCAGCCACACTCGAAATGCACCCTCAGAGTTGGGGTCGAACATCTCAAATGGATAGCCCGGTTCGTTATCCAACTGCCAGCCGATAACCCCCGGATTGTGACCATAATGCTCAGCCAGTGCGGTTACGATACGCGCACAGGCGTTCTCGTAGTTCGCGCTGTTGGGGCAGTACCCCTTGCGTCCGCCATAGGTGTACGGCCCATTCGTGTCGCCCGTCAGCACATCAGGATGCAGTTGGTAAAGCCACGGCGGAATCGAGGCAGTCGGCGTTCCCAGCACTACACCGATACCATGGCGGCCAGCCACGGCAATCGCGTCGTCCATCCAGGAAAACTCGAACTTGCCGGGTGCCGGCTCATAGACGCCCCAGGCGAACTCGCCCATCCGCACCGCATTGATCCCCATCGCCTGCATCTGGGAGAAATCGGTCTCCCACTCCGCCGGCTGCCACCACTCAGGATAATAAGCCGTTCCCACCAGATAGCGGCTCCAACGATCCCCGCCGCGGACACTCGTGCCGGATGCTCCATTCTGTTCCCCAGGCTCCATGGCCAAAGCTGCCGGTGCAAGCATAGCCGTCAGGCCCGTCATCCCAGCTAGCTGATTGAATCTTCTTCTGTTCACGCATCCACTCCTTTGTGGTAATCCATCGATCATGCTTTCAAGAGTCTCTCACTTTAGGTGACCGGTCACTCTTTCGTAAAGTCCATCTCCGCCTATGCGTCACCTGCATCGAAACCTCTGCCCTGCGCGGCCGTGCGGAATCGCGAATGCACCCGGCATCGCCGGCTGCGTAAAAGGCGCGGAACCGCGTCGTCTCTGCCCGCTCAACGCAACCCCGGCCAACAATACTCCCTCCTACATGGTCAGCGGAGACCGTAAATCCCTCTCAGGCTCGAGCCTCCCTTCCTCAGCGCCCAGTCCCATCTCCGCCAAAACCCGCGCAGCTTCATCTCTTTCTTTGCAGGGCAAGGGCATTGCGATTGCATTCTACCGCTAATCTGTGGCAATCTATAGACGCTGGCAGCCTGGCTCCGCTGCCGGAATGCAACCTCCACAGACAATGTTCCTCAGCCGGACCATGAGTCATGAGGGTCGTCTGGCTCTAGTACATAGCCGCAGCGCCCGGCAAAGCCGAGGCTCGGCAAGCAATCTTGTTCCGAAGCGGGTAAAGTGAAGCGGCAATGAGCGAACAAACGCAAAGTCTCGATAAACCGCGTGGATCGTATGTAAACGGGCGATGGGTTGTCACCGATACCGTCGTCGAGGTAATCAACCCCGCGACGGGCAAGCCGTTCGCGCAAGTCTCTGAAGTCTCCCTCAGCCAGGTCCAGGAGGCGCTGGAGGGCGCGCATCGTGCGCTTCCGGCCTGGAGAGCGCTGACCGCAAAGGTCAGAGGCTCGTTTCTCCATCGCATTGCCGATCAACTCGCCCAGCGGCGCGATGAAATCGCCCGAACGATCACCCTGGAAAACGGCAAACCACTCGCTCAGAGCCGTGGTGAAGTGGCCATGGCGGAGGACCACCTGCACTGGTTTGCGGAAGAAGGCCGCCGCGCCCACGGTCGCATCATGCCCCACCAGACGGACAGCAAGCGCAACATGGTCGTTAGAACTCCCATCGGTGTCGTTGGAGCCATCTCTCCCTGGAACTTCCCCTTGGTGCTGGCCGTGCGCAAAGTTGCGCCCGCGCTTGCGGCCGGCTGTCCTGTCGTCCTCAAACCATCGGCGCAGACGCCGCTCTGCGCCATCGCGCTTGCCGAATGCGTCCAGGCTGCCGAACTTCCCTCAGGGGTCTTTCATCTCGTCATCGGCAATGCGCGGGCCATCTCCGCGGAGTTCCTCCACAACCCCGTGTGTCGCAAGATCACCTTCACGGGCTCAACCCGGGTGGGCCGGGAGCTGGTCGCTGGCGCGGCTCAATCTCTCAAGCCGCTCTCCTTGGAACTCGGCGGCTTGGCGCCGGTTCTGGTATTTGAGGACTGCGACCTTGATGTGGCCGTGCGAGAGACTTTAGTCGCAAAATTCAGGAACACCGGTCAATCCTGCGTCGCAGCCAATCGGATCTACGTGCAGCGCAGCATTCACGACAAATTCGTCGCGCGCTTCGTGGAAGGAACCAAAAAGCTCAAAACCTGTTCCGGTCTCGAACCGGGTGCTGACATCGGTCCGCTCATCAGCAGGGAGGCCGTGCAAGCCGCGCTGAGCCAGATCGAAGACACCCTCAGCAGAGGCGGCAAGCTCTTATGCGGCGGCAAGCCGCTCGCTGGCGCAGATGGATTTTTCCTTGAGCCGACGGTGATCGGCGACGCGCCGCACGACGCGGTCTGCATGCAGCAGGAGACCTTTGCGCCGATCGCCCCCATTGCCTGCTTTGATACGGAGGCGGAAGCCGTGGAGCTGGCCAACCGCTCAGAGTACGGCTTGAGCGCCTATGCCATGACCCGCGACGTCACGCGTATCTTTCGGCTTGCCGAACAGATTGAAGCGGGAACCCTGGGCATCAATGATGGAGCGCCCACCAGCAGTCAGTGTCCCTTCGGCGGCGTCAAGCAAAGCGGCTGGGGCCGGGAACTGGGCAGCGAAGGCCTGGATGCCTTCCTCGAAACCAAACACGTTTCTCTCGGCGGGTTCTAAAGATTTTGGAAGGAGATGCAGCAAACATTATGATCCATTTTCTTGTTCACGATTCAGCAGATACGGTCGCAGTGGCCGTCGTGGATCTTGCCGCCGGAACAGAATGTACCGGCCGGGATCTTGCCACCAACAAGCCACTCAGCGCGAAGACAACGGAAGCCATTCCGCTCGGACACAAATTTGCGCTCAAGGATTTCGCGGTGGGTGACACCGCCATCAAGTACGGCTGCGAGATCGGCAAGGTTGTTCAGCCCATCCGCGCAGGACAGCACGTTCACGTGCACAACCTGAAAACGAAGAGGTGGTAATTGGCCATGACAGACCGGAAAATTTACGCATATCGACGGGAAAATGGGCGGGTGGGCGTTCGCAATCACGTCATCATCCTCCCCGTGGATGACATCTCCAACGCGGCCTGCGAGGCCGTAGCCAACAATATCAAGGGAACGCTGGCGCTGCCCCATGCCTACGGCCGCCTGCAGTTCGGGGAAGATCTCGATCTGTTCTTCCGGACCATGATCGGCATCGGGAGCAATCCCAACGTCGCCGCCGTGGTCGTCATCGGCATTGAAGCGGGCTGGACCCAGCGCATCGTCGATGGCATCGCAAAGACCGGCAAGCCCGTGGCAGGCTGCTGGATTGAGGGCAAGGGCGATATCCAAACCATCGCTGAGGCTTCGCTCAAGGCCAAGGAGTTCGTGCAGTGGGCGACCGAGCTGCAGCGAGTGGAATGCAAGCTCAGCGAGCTCTACATCAGCGTCAAGTGCGGCGAATCCGATACCACCACCGGTCTGGCGAGCTGCCCCACGGTGGGAAATGTTCTCGATAAGCACTGTGCGCTGGGTGGAACCGCCTCGTTTGGAGAGACCACCGAACTCACCGGCGCCGAGCACATCGTAGCCGCCAAAGCCGCCAACGAAGACGTTCGCAAGCAGTTCATGGCTGCTTTCGAGGACTACACCCGGCTGGTCTTCGCCCAGAAGATCGACGATCTCTCTGAGTCGCAGCCAACCAAAGGCAACATCGCCGGCGGACTCACCACCATCGAAGAAAAGGCTCTCGGCAACGTTGAAAAACTGGGCAAGAAGACAAAGTTTGTCGGTTGCCTCAAGCCGGCAGAGGAGCCTGCCACCCCTGGCATGTGGTTTATGGACACTTCCAGCGCTGCCGCGGAAGCGGTCACCCTGTGGGCGGCGTCCGGGGCCGTGGTCCACCTCTTCCCCACCGGCCAGGGAAATGTCGTCGGCAATCCCATCGAACCCGTCATCAAGCTCTCCGGCAATCCCAAGACCGTGGCCAGCATGAAGGAGCACATCGACCTGGATGTCGCTCCCATTCTGCAGGGAGAGATGACCCTCGATCAGGCTGGAGACGCTCTCATCGATATGATCGTGCGCACAGCCAACGGTAGACTAACCGCAGCCGAGTCGCTCGGCCATCGCGAATTTGTGATGACCAAGTTGTATCGCAGCGCCTGATTCGTTTTGCAGCCAGCGCGAGGCCCGGCGCAGCAAACCGGGCCTCGCGCCTGTCACCGGCAGGAGTGTATGGGTCGATACTCGAAGCAATCCCTTGAGATCCAGGTTCAGCAGCTCGCTCAGGCCGCTGGCGTGCCTGCGGCGGATGCGGTCATCTTTGCATCGTCGCTGGTCGATGCGGATCTGCACGGCGTCTCCACGCATGGCGTTTCGCGGCTCAGCATCTACCTGCGCCGAATTCAGGAACGTCTCATCGATCCGGCGGCGCCGCTTACGGTCGATCGTGAGCGTGGCAGCGTCCTTGCGCTCAACGCGGGCAACGGTCTCGGTCAGGTGCAGGCCCGCAAGGCCCTGGACCGGCTTATCCCCTTGGCCCGTCAAAACGGCGTAGCGGCTGCCACCATCCGCAACTCGCAGCACTTCGGGGCTCTCTCCTGGTACTGCAATGCAGCGGCGGAGCAAGGCCTGGTACTGCTGGCAATGACCAACTGCGAGCCGGCCATGTCGCCTGCCGGCGGCTACGAGCCCTTCTTCGGCACCAATCCCATCGCCGCATCGTTTCCCACCCGGCGGGGCTTTCCGGTGAAGATCGATCTTGCTACCTCGATTGTCGCTCGGGGGAACATCATCGCAGCGCAAAAGAAAAATCAGCCGATCCCTGAAGGGTGGGCGCTCGATCCCGAAGGTGAGCCGACTACCGATCCCCAGGCTGCTCTGCTGGGCACCGTCCTTACCATGGCTGGCCACAAAGGTTACGCTCTGGCCATGATGGTCGAGCTCTTCAGCGGCGTCTTGTCCGGCTCGGCCGTGGGATCCAATGTAGGATCCATGTACAAGCATCTCGACCGCGCCCAGAACGTCGGCCACTTCTTTTGCCTCTTCGATATCACCGCTCTCCTGGAATATGACGAGTATCTTGAGCGCATGGATGAAACTATCCACCGTATCAAGTCATCTAGAAAGCGTAATGGGGTGGAAGAGATTCTGGTTCCCGGCGAGCGGTCGGCAAGAGTAGCTGCACAAAACCTCGCACAAGGAATTCCCCTCTCACCCGACACTCTTTCAGAGCTGGAGCAGTGGTGCCGGCGGCTGAAAGTCGAGTTCAATTGCCATGAGGTGGCTGCATGTACGATATCCTGATCTCTGAAGCTATCGAAGGAGCGGCCGTAGATGCGCTACGTGAACGCTTCCGCGTCCGCTATCTGCCGGACGCATGGAAGAATCCGCAGCTTCTGGCCGAAACAATCGGCGACTGCCGCGCCCTTCTCGTTCGCAATCAGACCCCGGTTACGGCGGAGCTAATGGACGCTGCCCCCGCGTTACAGGTGATCGGGCGCGCCGGTGTGGGCTTGGACAATGTCGACGTGGAGTATGCCCGCAAGAATGGAATCGTGGTCTGCTCGACGCCGGACCAGAACGCCATCAGCGCCGCCGAGCTTGCCCTTGGACTGATGCTCGCGCTGGTCCGCTTCATTCCCGCCGCCAACCACGACACCAAAGAGGGGAACTGGAATCGCCGCGCCTTCGTCGGCGCCGAGCTCTATGGCAAAACCCTCGGCATCGTCGGCGCTGGCAAGATCGGCTATCTCACCGCCCGCCGCGCCCGTGCCTTCGGCATGAGCGTGCTGGCCTGCGATCCCTTCCTCAGCCAGGACAACGTACTCCTTGCCGACATTCAGGCGGAATTGGTCTCCCTGGAGGAGTTGTTTGAGCGCGCAGACATCGTCTCCTGCCATCTTCCAGCCACGTCGCAAACATCTGGCCTCCTGAGCGCTGCGTACTTCGACAGAATGAAGCCGACAGCATATCTCGTCAATACTTCCCGTGGTCAGGTCGTCTGCGAGCCGGATCTCATCGCCGCGCTCAAGGCTGGCCGGCTGGCCGGCGCTGCACTTGACGTTCGCGCAGTCGAGCCGCCGCAGAAGGGCGAGTTGGAGTCCATGCCCAACGTGATCCTTACCCCTCATATCGGCGCTTGGACACATGAAGCTCAGAATCGCGTCACCGTGGCCATCTGTAATGACATCACCCGCGTATTGCTTGGCGAACCAGCGCTCAACGCTGTCCACCAGGCTGTGCCGCAGCGCACAACCACTCACCAAACGGTCTAAGGATTCAACCCTGGCATACCGCTCAGTACCGAGCCTATGCCTGGAGATGCCCAAAAGGAAAAGGAAGATGCCCTCCAGTCTCACTCCGGGAAAGATCGCCGGCCTCAAGACAGTAGCCAATTCTCGCGGAGTCATCGCAGCCCTCGCTCTTGACCAGCGCGGTCTGCTCAAGAAGATGCTGGCCAGGGAGATGAGTGGCGGCACACCCTCCGATGCCATGGTCTCGGAGTTCAAGTGTATCGTCACCGATGCGCTTACCCCTCACGCATCTGCAATTCTTTTGGATGTGGAGTATGGTTTGCCCGCCGTGGCGCATCGTAACGGCAAAGGCGTTCTGCTCGCCTATGAAAAGTCCGGTTACGACGCAACCGCGCCGGAGTTTCTTCCCAGCCTGACCGAAGGCTGGTCTGTCTTGCGCCTCCGTGAAGCAGGAGCCACCGCAATCAAGATCCTTCTTTATTACTCCCCATTTGAAAATGCCTGGATAAACGAACAAAAGCAGGCATGGGTGGAGCGCGTGGGAGCCGAGTGCCGCGCCCTCGACATTCCGCTCTTCGTCGAATTGCTGGCCTACGGAGCCGGTGAAGATGAAAATTCGCTGAGTTACGCAAAACGCAAACCGGAGATCGTCATTCGATCCATCCAGGAGTTCACCGCCGACCGCTATGGCGCGGATGTGCTCAAACTGGAATTTCCAGTTCGCATGCAGTTCGTTCCCGGCACAGAAAACTATCTGGGACAAGCGGCTTACTCCCGCGAACAAGCTGCGGAGCACTTCCGGCGCGCCGCAACTGCGGCCACCCGGCCGTTTGTGTATCTCTCCGCCGGCGTTACCAGCAGTGCATTCCTTCAGGGGCTGGAGTTCGCCCTGCAGAGCGGCGTACAGTTCCACGGAGTGTTGTGCGGCCGCGCCACCTGGCAAGACGGCGTTCCAGTCTTCGTGCAGAAGGGCGCGCAGGCGTTGCGCGAGTGGGCCACGACCCAAGGCGCGGAAAACATCCATAAGTTGAACAAGATATTGGAATCTGCATCGCCGTGGCAGGAAAAGTTCGATACTTCAATCGCCTGAAGATTGCGGACCCCAGCCTACCGCATCAACCCTACAGCATCAGGCAAGCAGCCTCAGCCCTGCGCGGCTTGCACTCGGGTCATCGTCCGGTACTGCCGCGCGAGCACAAAAAGGGCTATCGTTCCTGCCAGCGGCATCAGTGCGGCGATCATGAAGACGAACCGGTACGATCCCTGATCCACCAGATAACCCGTCAGCAGTGGAAACAGCAACCCAGTCAGTCCGCTGGCAACGCCACTCAGCCCGGTTGCGCGGCCCACCTCCTCGTCGGCGAACAAGTCAGTGATCGCTCCATACATGTTGGCGGAGAGGAAGTTGTGAGCGAAGATGGCCAGGCTGATCACCATCAGCGCAACCACCGGGCTTGCGACGAACGGCACCGCAAAGCTGGCCAGGCAGAACCCGCTGCTGAAGTACATGGTCACCTTACGCACCCTCGGCAGACTTGCGCCTCGGCGCTCCAGCCAGCCGGCAGCCCATCCTCCGGCCACACCGCCAACACTGCCAAGGAAGAATGGAATCCACGAGAGTTCCCCAATCCTGGTCATGCTCATATGCCGGGCGCTGTAAAGATAACTAGGCAGCCAGTACCAATAAAACTGAATTACCGGTCCAATAAGTGCGCGGCAGACCATCACCGCCCATGTCGAAGACCGTTGCAGCATCATCTTCAGTGGTATCTGCGCCTTCTCGGTCCCTTTCACCTCATGGGTACCGTGCTTAGGATAGGCAAGCCACCACAGCACGATCCACAAAACTCCAAGCGACGCCGGCACAAAGAAGGCGGTGCGAAAGCCGTCATGCTGCGCCAGGTAAACAATCAGCGGCGGCGCAACCACAGCCCCTATCACGCTGCCACTGTTAAAGATGCCGATGGCGAGCGTACGTTCCTTTACAGGGAAGGTCTCTGATACGGCCTTGATGCCGCCGGAAAAGTTGCCACACTCCGTACTGCCCATACCCAGGCGAGAGATAGCGAGTTGCGTTCCTGAGCGGACAAATGCCTGCGATCCCGTACAGGCCGACCACCAGCAAACGGCCGCGCACATGCCGATGCGGCAGCCCCAGCGGTCCATCACCAGGCCCATGGGCAGTTCGCCGCCCATCATGCCAAATTGAAATATCGCGACGATTCGCCCATAAGCCTCGTTGGAGAGGTGGAACGCCGCCTTGATCAACGGCGCGAGCACTGAAACCGTCTGCCGGTCGATGAAGTTGATCACGGTGATGGCGAACAGGAGCGCCAGAATCACCCAGCGCTGCGAGCTCGTTTCCACCGATGGCGCCGAATGTTCGTGGACCGGGTGTCTGGTAGCCAAGCCGAAACTTCTGTCCTGATCGATATACCAGCAGTCGCCACCTGGCGGTTCGCGGTCCAGCCGGATAGGTTGATTATACGAGTTGTTTCACTCGGCGCGGACTGTCTTCTACTCGATAGCAATCTCCCGCATTCAGGCGGCCGCTCGGCAATATCTGCAACGTGCCATAAACTTCCCCAAGTAAGGAATCGTCGAAAATCTTCCTGGCGGAAGCTGTCGATCCTCGGCAATGCGGTTGGTCCACTCGTTAGCGGCCCCGATCTCAAGGGTGTTGCGTCCAGCTTTCAGCACCGAGATCACATCCACGCCGTAGGGCGGCTTCCAAAGAACGCCTACAACCTTTCCATTCAGCGTGATTTTAGCCAGATCCTTAACGTTGCCCAGGTCCAGATCGAGCCTCTGCCTCTTGCGCAACCAGGATGCTGGGGCCGTGAATGTGGTCGTATAGGCCGCAGTCCCTGAAAAGCACCTGGTCAATCCTGAAAAGTAATTTTTACGCGCCGCCGCCGGCCCCAGCCGCGACCGGCGCCGATTTCAGTTTCGCCAACCGGCTGATGGAATCGGATACGACCCAGGCGGCTGCCGCGATTGCCAGGTTAATGCCATTGCCGACCCAGTAAAAATGCTCGCGCGGCTCGGAAACCACCTTTGGAATCCAGACCAATATCTGGAAGCCGACAATCTCCGCCGTCAGTAGCCGTGCAGCCAGAGGGGCCATGATGCCAGTGAGGATGGCGGCCGCAGCCAGGAAAAAGCTGACGGTCGTAGCGTAGGCCCAGAATAACTGGCTCGGCGGCAGCCACTTCGGAATCCAGCCGGCCAGGCCTGGCATTGTATCGAAGATATGCACGATGCCAAACGAAAGGGAACAGATACCGAAAAGCCGTCCAAATAAGGCCTCACGTCGCGGCCAGGCCGATCCAGTACGAGTCAAGATCGCGCACAGGACGAGTCCGCCGACAACCATCGAGAATTCTTCAAAGACATTTCCCATGGCGTCGTAGTGTAATCCGAACACATCTACAAAGGCCTTCGGCGCCCAAAGAAGCGTGAAAACGGAGTAGAGGATCGTCAGCGCAAAGGCGCCGATGCGTGCAGTGCGAGGTAGGATAACCGCGATGCCCGCCGTCAGTTCAATGAGCGCCGTCAAATAAGCGAGCGGTCCGCGGAACGGCACGTTCGGCCCTACGTGCTGCCAGTTAACAGCGAAGTTGCCAGACACCAGTCCCACGAGGCCCAGGAGAATGGCGGCCCCACCGTAAACATAAATGCCGAGATTCGATATCAGGCTGCGTTCTCTCAAGGTCTTCACTCGATTGAATCGGCTCAGGAAATCCGCGGGATCAGGCTCAGAACAGTTAAGCCGTTGCAAGGTGCGCAGTCAAGTCTGAAGTCTTCTGTTCAGCAGTTCCAACTGCGAAAACCCGATGGGTAACCCTGGAGCGTGATGATGTTGCAGCAGCGTGTCCTTGGACCATGGCCCAAATAGCATCGCGCAACATGGAGAGAGCCAGTCGCCAGAAAGCAGGCAAGCGGTCATGGCGTTCCTTTCGGCGAAGAATCCCTGGTGGGTTCTCGGAACAGCGCGGGCTTGTTGCCAAGGTGCGTCCACGCTATCCCAAACGATCACTCCCGCTTGCAGTCGAATGTGGAGGCTACATCGCCGGTTGTGGGAAGGAGTAACCAATGAAATGGTCTACCCACTGGATGAAGTACTTCATGTTCGGCGCATCCGTATGCCCCCCGTCGTCCTGTCGCCACGCGAGATGGCCGTCCAGCAGGCCATGGTTCACCGGTGGTATCTTTGCTGTAAGGTAATCCCCCGGAACCTCCAGCCCCTTGACCCCGAGCAGAGTAAAGACCGGGCTCGCTGCTACGGCTGCCATAAAGCTCCCACGTTGGTCGAGCCAACGGGCATCGCCCTTCTCGGGGATTCCGTAACTGATGAATGTCAGCCGGGGCGCGCATAGCGCGATCAGTTCATTGGAGTCCACCGGAATATCACCAGGGTTTTCGCTTCCAAAGACCGCTTTCGCTGCGCCATATTTCATGAAGTTACCAGCCATCCAGTAATATTCACCGCCCGTCAGGCTCTCAACAGCCTCTCCGAAGTTGCGGCGTAGCAGCGTAGCGCCGCCTTTGCCGGAAGACCCTACCAGCACCATGGCGAATCTCTGGTCGAAGGCCATCGTGATCAGCGCCGCCTTGCCGTAGCGTGAGACGCCTTCAATGCCGATATGCTTCGAGTCCACCGCTGGATCGGTTTGCAAATAGTCCAGTCCCCGCCCCGCGCCCCATGCCCAAGCCCGTAAAGCTCCCCATTGGTCGGGTCTCCGCGGCTGCCCCTTGTTGGTCAGTCCGATGATGCCCCGCGTAAGTCCCGCTGCATTGTCCGCCTGGACGCTCTCCGGATCGAAATAGGCAAATCCCCATCCGGCAGTGATCAGCTCCCAGGTACTGGGAGGATCTCCATCCACATTGAACTCGGGAAACTTGAAAGGCGCGGGAAGGTTCGGCTCCCAGGCCGGATGCCGAGCAAACACCTCTGCTAGCGAGGGGTCCTGCCGCACCAGCAGCGCCTTTTCGGCTGCATTGATGCGCGCCAGTTCCTCCACCGAGGGTTCATTGGGCGCAGGGAACCTGCTGCGCCCAAACATCATCAGCACCGGCACAGGCCCTTTCGCCTCCGCGGGTGTCACCAGCATCATGCGAAGATTCACGGAAATCATTGGATAGGACGCATTGTTCACATGCCCAATCAGTTCTTTGGCGATCACAGGATGGCCGCCAATCATTTCCTTGTCTGTCGCCACCGCCTTCCATTTCACCGTTGGCACGTCCTCCGGTACACGGCCGTAGACATATTCGTCGAAATCATGAACGATTTGCGGCCGGCGCACATCCCACCACTCCTTGGCAGTGGTCACCTTCCTGCCATCGTCCATCGTCAACGCATCGGGAATATGCGGATAGGGGTTCGCCTTTGCCTCATCGTAATTTGCGTGGTTTGGCGCATTCTCATTGCCGCTCGGGCCAGGACGCAATGCAACAATGCCCAACTGCTGCATCATGTTCCGCTGGTCTTGCTCGGCCGTGAAGGTTACAGGAGGAGGCATCGGGCCGTTGGACGTAGCGTTTTGAGCTGTGCCGGCCATTCCCACTGCGCCAATCAGCCCGGCAAGCATGGCGTAGGGCAAAAGTCTTCGAACTGCGTTACGTGGATGCATGCTTGCGCTCTCCTGAACTGCTATCCTTGTCTGGTATTTATCAAGCCCAACCTCGTTCGGACAAGATACTAACTTATGGACTGCAACAATGTACATTGCCAGTTTCGTCTGGCTGTTCCCTTTTTTCTGGCGATCTTATTTACCTCGCCGCAATATGCGCAGTCAAAAACAAATGGAGGCAAATGGATCGGGACCTGGGCATGCTCGCAACAAATCCCTGGCCCTCAGAACGCATTGCCTGCGGACGCGTTGCAAGACATTACCATCCGTCAAATCTTCCATATATCTGTTGGAGGAAGCACTCTTCGCGTGCATCTTTCCAACGTATTCGGAACCGCGCCTTTGCAATTCACTTCGGTACATATCGCGCGCCCCCTTACACCCTCTTCGGCATCGATCGATCCCGCATCGGACCATGCTTTGACTTTTTCGGGCAAGAGCGACGTCATCGTGCCGGCAGGCGCAGAATATATCTCCGATCCGATTCATTACCCCGTGGCCGCTCTTTCCAATCTCGCCGTCACTTTTCATCTCAATGCGCCGCCGGCAATACAAACGGGTCATCCCGGTTCGCGCGAAACCTCCTATTACGTTCATGGCGACTATGTCTCCGCGGCGGGCCTCGTCGGGGCAAAATCTGTGAACCATTGGTATCAGATATCGGGCATTGATGTGCTTGATGCTCAAGGCGCTGCTTCCGTCGTGGTCCTGGGAGATTCCATCACCGACGGACACGCATCAACAACCAATGGCAACGACCGCTGGACTGATGTTCTTGCGGAAAGGCTTCAATCGAACCGGTCGACGCAAGATATCGGAGTGTTGAACCAGGGAATCGGAGGCAACCGCCTCCTCGCGGACGGTATCGGCCCCAACGCACTGGCGCGGTTTGACCGCGATGTCCTGGCTCAGGCAGGCGTGCATTGGCTGATTGTCTTTGAAGGAATCAACGACCTCGGAACCTTGACGCGAGACGGTAAGGTATCAGCCAAGGAACATGATCTTCTGGTACACCGCATTCTGGGAGCGTATCAGCAGATCATCGAACGTGCCCATACCAACGGAATCAGGGTCATTGGCGCAACCATCACACCCTATCTGCGGTCGGACTACTATCATCCGGGACCTCGAAGTGAAGCGGACCGCGAGCAAATCAATCGGTGGATCCGTGCGCCCGGGCATTTCGACGCTGTCCTGGACTTCGACAAATCCATGCGAGATCCGTCCCACCCCGATCGGCTTCTGGGAGCCTATGATAGTGGCGACCATCTTCATCCCTCCCCGCTCGGTTACCGGGCCATGGGCGGCGCCGTTCCCTTGTCGCTGTTTGCACATTGATCTTCTCATTCTGGGAATCGGCTCTGGGAGCTGTTTCGTAACCTGCGCAAGACGATCACGAAGCACGCGATCTGAAAGACGGCCTCTTCAGCATGAACTTCATCCGCGTCTTCCCATTCCCGAAGTCGCCGGCCTCAAATCCCTCCATAGCCGTGGCGCGGCGCGCCGCCGCCAATCTCGCCTGGGCCGCGCCAAATCTCGGCCCATAGGCGCTCCTCTGATCTATCTACTCTTTTACCCTCCGACCGCGGCCAAATGGATCAGTACCGGTCCTCTTCCGCCTCCGATTCACGGCTGTGTCCGGCGCCGAAGACGACCCCGTATCACCCCCGAAGCGATCTGGAGTCCCAGGACAAACACGCGCGTGCCCGTCCCCGCGGCATGAGCCGCGTCTCCCCCCCGGGTCAACCTCCTTCCCCTCATCCACCCCGGCTTCAGCTAGGCAACCTGCTGCTAAAGCGACGTCCATCCGGATGACGCGGCTGTCTTCTCCCATGGAGTTCTCGCCTGGCATCTCAAGCGCGGCAAACCGGAGCGTGGACCGGGGAACCCCGGCAGGCCATCCAGGCTGAAACAAAGCGCGCCGCGACTTCTTGCTTTCTAGATGCAATAATTCTTCTTATGACGACCAACAAAGACCTCACTCTGCCAGACATCGCTCGGGAACGATTGGAACGCTTACAAGCTCACACCGCCAAAATTGGAGTGATCGGCCTTGGTTATGTGGGGTTGCCGCTCACGCTCTTACTCTGTGGTGCAGGCTTCAAGGTCACTGGCTTCGATATCGACGAGAAGAAGATAGCTGATCTCCAGGCTGGCCGGTCCTACATCTTCCGCATCGATAGCGATGAGATCAAGCAGGCCCGCGGTCACGGCTTTCAAGCCACGGCTGATTTCTCCCACCTCTCCGAGCAGGACGCGATCATCCTATGCGTTCCCACCCCGCTCACCGAGCATCGCGAGCCGGACGTCAGCTTCATTGAGAATACCGCCAAGTCCGCCGCGCCCTGGCTTCGTGAGGGGCAACTGGTGGTGCTGGAGAGCAGCACCTATCCCGGCACCACTGAGGATCTGCTCATTCCCATCCTCGAGGGTGAAAATGCCGCCGGCCTGGAGGTCCAGGGGAAGGGCCCCGTCTTCGATCAGGGCGTCTTCTATGTAGCGTTCTCGCCAGAGCGCGAAGATCCCGGCAATGTGACCGTGGCGCGCAAAGATATCCCGAAGGTCGTGGGCGGGCATGACCCCATTGCCACCGAACTTGCGGCTACGCTTTACGAGGCGATCTTCATCAAGTCCATTCGCGTCTCTTCCACCCGCGTCGCAGAGATGACCAAGCTGCTTGAAAATATCTATCGCTGCGTCAATATTGCTTTGGTCAATGAGCTCAAAGTGCTCTCCCTGCGCATGGGGGTGGATATATGGGAGGTCATCGACGCGGCAGCGACCAAGCCCTTCGGCTTTCAGCCGTTTTATCCCGGACCGGGCCTGGGCGGCCACTGCATCCCCATTGATCCCTTCTATCTGAGCTGGAAGGCCAGAGAGTATGACTTCCATACCCGTTTCATTGAGCTGGCCGGAGAGGTAAACGGAGCCATGCCGGAGTACGTGGTGCAGACCGTTGGCCAGGCCCTCAACCGGCATAAAAAGGCATTGAACGGGTCCAGGATTCTGATGTTGGGCATGGCCTATAAAAAGGATATCGATGACCTGCGTGAGTCTCCATCCCTTACGATCATCGAGCTCCTTCGTAGGGAAGGAGCTGAAGTTCTCTACAACGATCCTTTCTTTCCCACCGTAGGCAGGGGCCGGCATTACAACCTGAACATGACCTCTACCCCACTCGAAAAGCTGGAGCAGTACGACTGCGTTCTGATCGTTACCGACCATTCGGAGTATGACTTCCCGAAGATCGTTCAGTCTGCCCAACTCGTCGTGGACTCTCGGAATGCAACGAAAGGAATCGTCTCGGACAAGATCGTGCGCTGCTGAAGCACCTTCATCAACGCCGAACAAGGATACCCCAACCGGGCAAACTGCGACGGCCCCTCAGGAGAGCTTCGAAGGAGACTCCCAATCCATCCTCGGCCGCCGTCTCCACAGCGCCATCCCAGTCATCGCCACCACCCCCGTGGTCATGAACAATAGGCTGCTTGGCTCTGGCGTCACCGATGCCGACGGACTATAGCTGCCCGGCGGCCCAGGAGAGTACACCTGCGGATAGACCGGGTCTCCGGGAGTCATCACCATCGGGCTATCCGGCGGCACCAGGTTCGCCACCGTAATGCCGGGCATGCTCGGAGCCGTAAAGGTGTTGGTCATGGATGTCAGCAAAGGAGGCAGAGCGACCGGCGGAACTTCTGCGTCGATTCCCGACGAGTCGCTCGGAACTCCGCACACAAAGTCGATCTTATCCAGCGCCTCCTTCTTGGTAGGACGATAGTTTGGATGAGCTTTGTTCCACGCCGCCCAACGCGCCAGCGTCGCCGCGCTCACCCGATGATGCAAGCGCTTCGCAAGCTGATGTTTATAGGCAAGAAAGAGGTTCTGGCAATCCGTGGACGCATGAACACCCATCGTACCGATACCGACACTGGCGATCATCAGCAAAACGAACAGCGGTAATCGAAATTTCAGTCTCATCGGGGGTCCTCGTGCAAAGCCCTCTTGCCCATTCTCAACTCTTCTTCCAATGCGCCCTTCATCGTTCCAGCACTCTCAGCGATGCGCGGGAACACTCACCTTGCGTCGTAACGTATCTTCCGCCAGCGCCTTGACCGGACCATGCTTCTGCGACGAAGGCATCAGAAGAACCGTGGCATTCTCCTCGCTCAGCTTGTACATCAGCGAACGATAGCTGATGTGAAGCCACTTCGCTGTCTTCTGGCGGTTCCAGCTATTTGCCTGCAGCGCCTTCAGAATGATGTGACGTTCCAGATCGAGCGTCGCCTTCTTGGTGATGTGCCGGAGCGAAACAGGCTCACTCAGATCAATGTCCCCCATCAGCCTCTCGCCGGCATCTGGTTGTGGCAGCAGTTCTTCGGCCAGAATATCTTCATTGCCAATCAGCACGTAGCTGCGGACGATATTCTCTAGTTGGCGAATATTCCCCGGCCAGTCATACCGCTGCATCAACTCCAGCGCATTGCGCGAGAGTGGCCGCGGCGAAAGACTGAAGGTGCGCCCATGCTGCTCCAGAAAGTAGTCCACCAGATGCGGAACATCTTCCTTCCGCGAGCGTAACGGGGGCAGATTGATCGTGACGGCATTGATGCGGTACAGGAAGTCCAGGCGAAAGGAACCGTCCTCCACCTGGTTGCGAAGATCCCGGTTTGCCGCAGAGACCAGCCGCGTCTCGATCGCCTGGGTAGCGTGGCCACCCACCCGCACAAAGGTCCCGTCCTGCAACACTTGCAGCAGCTTCGACTGCACCATCAGATCCAGGCTGCCTACCTCATCTAGAAAGAGCGTTCCCATGTGCGCCTGCTCGATGCGCCCACGCTTGGTCGTATGGGCGCCGGTAAACGCCCCCTTTTCATAACCGAATAGCTCCGTCTCCAGTAGCGTCTGCGGAATCGAAGGGCAGTTCACCTTCACCAGCGAGTCCTTCGAACGCCGGGAAAAGGCATGCACCAGCCGCGCACAGATCTCTTTTCCTGTCCCCGTCTCCCCCTGCAGCAGCACGGGTACATCGGTCGTGGCCACCCGCTCAATCTTCTGGCGGACAGCCTGCATGGATGCGGTGCGCCCAAACACGATGTCCAATGGCGGGAGGTCCAGAAAGGCAGCCGAGTTTACGAAGTGGTTCAAAGTGATGTCCTGCCATCAGTAATTGATTTGCAAACCTGCCCATATACGTTGCACGTTGAAGGCCATACCCCGCCTGTTGGAATCTCGGGGCCAATTGTCTTCTGTAGCCCCAGTTATCCAGCAGATAGCCTCCGGTATGCGATGGAAACCCCTTTATTTACTAAGTCGTTAATACAACGAGTGTGAATTTTTTTTCTCTTTTTGACTGCAAAGTTCTTCCTTTTATGTTTCCGTTCGTCTAGACTGATTTCACCTTGAAGGCGATGGGAGCCCGTTCCCTCCGGAACTTGTTCTTCATCCTTCCGCGCGCCGAATTGGAACCTCCCATGGCGGCGAACTCCTCTCGCCACAGCCGGGTGCGGATCTAGATTTAGGAGTCCTGCGATGTCCAACACAATGCCATTTGGCGTCCCAAAGCTCGCGCAGGCGCCAAAGCCCCGGCTCTTCGCCTTGGACTCGAATCTCGCTGTGCTCGAGTACCTCCGTGAGGTGCTGGGCCGTCAATACAGTCTCAGTCTCTTCTCCGACGAGAGTTCCCTGCTCCATCACTGCGCCAGCGGTCCCGAACCCCATCTTGTCTTGCTCGCTTGGGAGAACATCGAGCAATCCCTCCCCACCCTCTCCCATCTGCGAGCTTCCCTCCCAGATGTCCCCGTCATCCTTCTTTCCTGCTCTGCCGAGGTCAAAGAGCTCGAGATCGTCACTCGTATCGCACCACGAGGTGTCGTCCTCAAGCCCTTTGTCGATGGGAATCTCGAAGCAGCCATCGAAGAGCACCTCGCCCGCATGGACCGGGCTGGCTCGGCTGAACCTCAGGAGATTCGACTCGACGATAGCCACTCCTTCGTCTGGTCCAACAAGCGGATGCGCGAACTGCAGGCCCAGGCGGCGCTGGTGGCCAAATCCGATATTCCCGTCCTCATCATGGGTGAAAGTGGCACAGGCAAAGAGATTCTGGCCATGTATACCCACAAGATGTCCTCGCGCAGCGATCGCATGTTCCTCAAGGTGAACTGTGCCGCCATGCCGGCCGACCTGCTGGAAAGCGAACTCTTCGGCTATGAGCAGGGAGCCTTCACCGGAGCCACCAAGGCCAAACCCGGCAAGTTTGAGATCTGCAGCGGTGGAACCATCTTCCTCGACGAAATCGGCGAGATGCCCGCCATCCTCCAGGCCAAGTTGCTCCAGGTTTTGCAGGACGGAACCTTCTCCCGCCTCGGTAGCCGCGCCCCCATGAAAGTCGATGTCCGCGTCATCGCCGCCACCAATATCAATATGAAGGCTGCCATCGCTCAGAAGAGCTTTCGCGAGGACCTCTTCTACCGGCTCAATGGTTTCTCCCTTCTCATTCCACCCCTGCGCGACCGCCGTGACGAGATTCCAGTGCTCGCCCAACACTTTATTCAAAAAGGTGCAAGCAAGTATGGAGGCAAACCCGTCGTTCCCTCCAAAAACTTGCTGGATGCGTTGACCCGATACTCCTGGCCCGGTAACAGCCGCGAACTCGAACACGTGATTAATCGATTTCTCATCCTTGGAGATGAGATGGCGATCCTGGCTGACCTGTCCCCATTCTCCCATCTGACCGCTGAACAAGGGGCCTCTGCGGATCAGCTCAAGGGCGCAGGCCTCAAGCAACTCGTCCGCAGTCTGAAGGGAGACGCAGAAGCAGCGGCAATCGAAAGAATTCTGGAGGCGAACGGATGGAACCGGAAGGCAGCGGCAAACGAACTGCAGATCAGTTACAAGGCCTTGCTGTACAAGATCAAGCAGTACGATCTGGCGCCAAGACGGAGAGCTTGAATCACTTTCCTCCCCGCGAAGGTTCCGACGATCCCTACCTGGTTGTGATCCGTGGCGAAGATTACACCCTCAAAGGGTTCGCGGATCGCTCCCAATGGCCGTCGGAGATGGACGGACTTCATGCCCAGAAGCTGACTTCCATTCGCCTGCGTCATCTCCACTCCAATGTGGTGGAAGACGTCGCCCTGACCAACATCAAAGCGGTCTTTTTCGTCAAAGACTTCTCGGGCCAAACCAGCCATGTGGACCTGCACTTCCATAACCAGCAGCCGCTCATGGAGTGCCTCTGGATTCGCATTCGCTTCGATGACGGTGAGACCATGGAGGGGATGATCCACAACTCTCTCGACCACATCGTTGGCCCAGGGTTCTTTATGGCTCCAGCCGATCCAATCGGAAATAACTGGCTCATCTATGTCTCCAAAAGCCGGTTGACTGGCTTTGAGATTCTGGGATTGCGCCCCCAGATCAATAGTCTGCGTCGCGTCCAAAGTGCTGCCAGGACAACCGAAGCCTGATACAACTGTTCCTGTTCCTCAGCCCCCTCACCATTACTCGCAGCGGCGCTTTCATCCCACCCCAACCCTCACACCTATCGGCCGCCCCAGGACCTTGGCATGAACGCCTTGCCATGTCCACGCCCCACGTTTCCACCGCGGGAAGATTGCTCCCTCGCGCTTAGCCTACGCGGAGCGTCGGCCAGGCTGTGCGGCGATCCGCTACTTCCCGCGAATCTCTCGCAGCTTCATCCGCGCATCGCCTATCCCTTCGCGCCCGGAGGATAAGCGCCCGTCTCCCAGGAGGGCAACACCCACGAATGCAGGTATCGGCTTGCGCCTCCGCGCGCAGCCGGCGAGCGCAAAGATCCTACCCCGCGGTGTACCAGGCAACGGTCTTCTCCAGACCCGCATAAAAATCGGTCTCTGGTTGGTAACCAAGTTCTTTCCGTGCGCGTTCGATGCTGGCCAGCGAATGCTGAATATCTCCAGCGCGCGGAGGGCCATAGATCGGACTTCCGGAGAACCCAAGGATCTGCGCAACGCCCGCATACACCTCATTCAGCGTGTGGCTCTTGCCAGTCCCTACATTGAACACGCGGCCAGTGGCAACCTCGTCCGGAGCCACACAGGCCAGCAGATTGGCGTTCACCGCATTCTCAATGTAGGTGAAATCTCTGCTGGTGCTTCCATCTCCGTTGATGGTCGGCGTCTGCCCGGCCATCATCATGTAGATAAACTTTGCAATCACGCCTGAGTATGGCGAATCGGCGGCCTGCCGTGGTCCGAAGATATTAAAGTAGCGCAGGCAGATCCCCTGCAGTCCATAGCAGCGGAAAAATGCCTGAATGTAATACTCGCAGGTGAGCTTCTGCACAGCATACGGCGATAGCGGCATCGGAAGCATCTCTTCGTGCTTCGGCTGAGTCGGTTGATCGCCATAGGCGGAAGAGGATGCCGCGTAGACAATGCGGCGAACGCCTGCGTCTTTGGCTGCCAGCAGCAGGTTCAGCGTTCCATTGATATTGGACTCGTGGGATGGCAGCGGATCCATCACCGACCGGGGAACTGAGGCTAGCGCTCCCTGGTGCAGAATAAAGTCCACTTCCTGGCAGGCAGCTCGCACCCCCTTCTGGTCCTGAAGATCCATCTCTTGAAACTGAATCGAAGAGAGAATCTCCGTCAGGTTCTCCATCTTGCCCGTCGAGAGGTTGTCGAAACCGCGTACCTCATGCCCTTGCTCCAGCAATGCGCGCGCCAGTGAAGATCCAATAAACCCCGCAACTCCAGTGATAAGATATCTCGCCATCGGCCCCCAGCCATCCTCATCCGTCGAATGGATCATCCGTCGAAGAGATGATCCGTCCCAAAGTTACAGGGTTTGCACAGCAACCCCTGAAGAAAAGTCCAGCTCCTCCAAACAAATCATCTCAGGAATCATCTCAGTCCGTCGCTGCCGAATCCACCGGAGTCCCCGAGTTCCATCCATCTTCTCGGGTTGCATCCCTCCGGAACTCTTGGCAAACCTAAGCGTGGTCCAGCTGTGCTACTGCGCTCCTCGCCGGCGGATGACGGTCTTGATCGTGTCGAACATGATCAGAAGATCCAAACCCAAGGTCTGATGTTTCACGTAGTAAAGGTCATACGCCAGCTTCTCCCGGCTCTGTTCCAGCGTGGCGCCATATCCGTAGCGGATCTGGGCCCAGCCTGTCAGGCCCGGATGAATCATGTGGCGAAGATCATAAAATGGCAACTCTTTCGCCAGCCAACTCACAAACTCCGGCCGTTCCGGGCGCGGTCCCACAAAAGTCATCTCGCCACGCAGAACATTCCATAACTGCGGCACCTCATCCAATCGGGTCTTGCGCAGAAACTGTCCGATCCGTGTGACGCGCGGATCATTCTTCTGCGCCCACTGGGCTCCGTCCGCTTCAGCGTTCACCACCATCGTGCGGAACTTGCTCAGTTTGAATACCTTCCCATTCAGGCCTACCCGCTCCTGACGGAAGAAGATCGGCCCCGGCGAGGAGAGCCGCACCAGCAACACCACAAGCGGGAAGATGGGCAGAAACAATAGAAGTACAAGAGCCGACACCAACATCGAGGCTGCTCGCCGCAAAATCTGCTGCGACGGCCGCATACGAAACCCCTCGCAGAATAGAAGATCACTGGGGCGCAGTCCATCCAGTTGCATCTTTCCCTTCAGCCTCTCCATAAGGTCGCTGGCGTCCTGGATGGTCACGCCGCTAAGCCGCATCGCGAGAAGCTCGTCCACTGGAAGCTCTCCGCGCCGGTCATCGAGTGCAATCACAATCCGGTGGATCCTCTCTCGTCGGGACGCCAACTGCCGCACAGCTTCCCGGAACGCCTTCTTCCGTTCGGCCTTGTCCGCAACCGGAGCATCGTTGCCCACAACCACCATGCCGGATTCCCGGTGCGCCTCAATCGTCCGTATGATCTCGTGGGCGCGCTCCCCAGCACCCAGAACATAGACCCGCTCCTGGAACACTGGACGCCCGCTGATCCATTCAAAGGCCTTGCGCCACGCGATCAACGATGCCACCACAAA
Source organism: Granulicella sp. (assembly GCA_027365345.1). Classification (GTDB taxonomy): domain Bacteria; phylum Acidobacteriota; class Terriglobia; order Terriglobales; family Acidobacteriaceae; genus Granulicella. The sequence goes on along the minus strand of DAHXNO010000070.1, from coordinate 49,388 downwards.
GATCAAGCCCAGCAGAAAGACGAAATTTGCAATCGCAGCCTGCGGAAAGATGTAAACAATCAAGGCCAGCAAAATCGCCAGGCAACCGATGATCACCATCAGCCGCAGGTAGATCTCCCACCGCTCGGAGACCTGTTGCGGCTCATACAGATCAAAGTAATGGGCGCCAAGAATGGTGCTCACCGTCAACAGGGTAATCTTCAGTCCTCCGTGGTCTTGACCCAGAACCAGCAGCGTTCTGGGGCCCAGCACCAGCGCCGATGCCAGCAGGAACGATCCCCCCACCAGCAGGACCTCGCAGATCAACAAAACGATCGTTCGCGTTGGATAGTAAACATTCAGCAGCTTAATCATCAGAGCACCATAACCTGGCTCATACCGCAGTCTTCTGATACCGGTAGTAATAATTTCCGCTCATCGGCGGCTTCTCCGCCGCATTCAACACAAACCCAATCACATTGGCGGCCTTCAACTCATGCTGTGCACGCTGAGCGACTGGGAACGTGGTTACCCCACTGCGGGCAACCAGAAGAACCGCATCGCTGTGCCGGGCAAGATTCACGGCATCGGAGACCAATAGCACCGGCGGCGAATCAATCACGATCCAATCGAAGAAAGGTCCAGCCGCTGTCAGTAACTCCTCAAACCGCTTACTGGCCGTCAGGTCGGCGGCCATGTCATTCCCCTCTCCGCCGGGTATCAAGGTAATATTCTCCAGCACAGAAGAGACCATAGGATCACGGCCCACAGCCTCCTGCGGAGTCTGCATCACCTCCAGCATGGTTGCCTTGCCAGACAGATACTCGGGCAGCCCGGGCTGCAACTCAGCGCCCAGATACTGGTGCAGGGCCGAGCAGCGCATGTCAGCATCAATCAGCAACACCTTGCTGCTCTTATGCCGCGCCAGGTTGATGGCCAGGTTCACGGAGATAAAGCTCTTGCCCTCCTTGGGCAATCCGCTGCTCACCAGTACGGACTTCAGCGGCTTCAGGTCGCGCAACTCCTGCACCCGCGAGCGCAGGCTGCGGAACTGCTCCACCGGCATTCCGCCTCTCTCCAGCGCCGGCAGCCGCTCCAGCGAAGGATTCCATGGCCTCCGCAGGATGCGGTCAAAAAACTCCGGCGGCATCGCTGCTGTCTTCTCCTCCGCAACCTCTACGGGGATCGGGCCATCATGCTGTGATCTCTGCGCTGCCAGCGACGAAACGAGACTGGGATGCTCCGGCGCACGCTCCGCGATGGGATCCGTTGCAACTCCCGCCAGCCCGGCCTTCCGCTCAGCCTCTGCTCGTTGTAATGCCTCATAGATATGGCTCATGGACGGCTTCTCCCTAACTCTCGATGAAACGAGTTCATCACTCTGCTTGCGCTCGTCTCCATCGGATGAAGCGGCGACTGGAAACCTCCGGCGCCCGCTTCCGCGGGAGCCATCACGAAGGACGGCGACGTCAGCTCAAGATCCTCCGCCACGTGATCAATCAGGGACCCCGGAATCAGAGGGATCTGCTCCACATAGCCAAGGATCAGCGAGTGCTCGCAGATCAGGTTGATCGTACGCGGGATCCCACGGCTATAACGATGGACAAGCTGCGCCGCCTCAGCAGAAAAGATCGTATGATCGGCGCCGGCGATGCGCAACCGCTCCACAATGTACTCGCCCGTCTGTTCCACAGTCAGTGGCTGCGTGCGGCACCACAGAAAGATCCTTTGGCGCAGCTGCCGTACGCTGGGATGACGCAACTTCTCCTCCAACTCAGGCTGGCCAGAGAGCACAATCTGCAGCAACTTTCCAGAAGAAGACTCCAAATTGGTCAGCAAGCGGATCTCCTCCAACAACTCCCAGGAAAGGTTCTGTGCCTCGTCAACCACCACCACACAGGTCTCCTGCCGGCGATAGCGTTCGATCAGCCATCGATTGAGCTGCAACAGCATCCCGGACTTCGTCCGCGAGTCGGGCGTCAGACCGAAGTCCGTCAGCACGAACTCCAGAAAATCAAGAGGGTCCAGCAGAGGATTGAAGACGAACGATGTCGAAACACGCTGCTGCCCAAGCGAGCCCAGGGCAGACCGCAGTAGCGTCGTCTTTCCCGTCCCTACCTCGCCGGTCAGCACCGTGAAGCCCTTGCGCTCCGCGATCCCATACTCCAATCCAGCCAGCGCCTCCCTCGTGTGCGGCATCATGTAGAGAAACCGAGGATCTGGACTGGTCCCGAACGGGCAGATTTGAAGATTGAAAAACTTTGTATACATGGTCTACCCACCAGCATTCGCAAGAGATTTGTTGGTTGCGGCGATATCACCCTTCAATCGATCGCTCGGCAACGCTTTGTTTGAACTGGACTTTGCCTTCCGCCGATGCTTCACCTCCGGCAACTTGCCGATTGTCGCCAGGGTCGGCAGTTTGGTAAAGGCCCACACATCCCGCTCGGACCGCAAAGACTTGTCGTTGTACTCAAGGAAGGCAATCACGAGCAGTCCAATCCCTAGTCCAGCCACAAATCCTCCAAGCGCAAACACAGGTCGCTTTGGAAAACTCGGTGCGTCGGGTAGGTTGGCGTCGTCCATCACTCGGAATTGTTCTCCTTCCTGGCGGCGCTCCAGATCAGTCGCCATCTGCGATTGATTCAATTTCGCCAGCAGGCTGTCATAAAAGTCCTGCGCCGTCTGATGGTTGCGCGTCAGATCCTTCATCTGCGCCGCGATCAGAGGCGTTTGCTGGATCCGGTCCTGATACTGCCGAATCTGGCTCTGAATCATCGCCTGCTGTTTCTTCTTCTGCTGGATCGTATCGTCCAGAGCCTTCATCTGCATCCGCATCCGCAACAGGCCGGGCGAGTCCGCCACCTCCGCCTGCGTCGGCGCCGGGCTCACGGTCGCCGGCGGCGGCGCCTGCGCCAGTTGCTTCCGTAGATCGCTGATCTGGCGTTCCACCGCCAGCACATCAGGATAATCCGCAGTATAGCGGGTGCGCAGGTCCGTCAGTTTTGCCTCCAGCGCCTGCAACTGAGTGGCCTGCTCCTCCGGACTCGATTTCTGCCCCGGAGCCGCCACCGCCTGGCGCGCCACCTGCGTCATCATCGCCTCTTCCAATGACCGGTCCTGCTCCATCCTCGCCAGTGCCTGGGTGGTTGCATCCAGTTCCGTGTTCAAACTGTTCAGCATATCCATATTCGAATCCTGCTGATCCGGCAGGTCTCCCATATGCTCCCGCTGAAACTCCGCCAGCTTCGCATCCTGCGAATCCAGATCCGCCTTGGCCTGCTGGAGTTGCCCTTGCAGAAACTGCGTCGTTCCTTCCGCAGATTGCTCCCGAACCTGCAAGTTCTGGCTCACAAACATGGAGGTAATCTCCCGGCAGACCAACTGCGCCGTGTGCGGGTCCGGGGCCTCGAACGATATGAAGAAGCCGGGCAGGCCACCCGACGATCCAGCCTCCGGTTGAATCGTCTTAATACCGATATCCTTGCGGGTCATCGCCACCTTGTCGTCCATATCCATGCCTGGAGCACCCAGGTTGAACCGCTCAATGATCGGCTCCAGCCTGGACCGGCTCAGAATCTGCTCCTTCATGGAGGCAAGCTGGCTGTCCAGATTTTCCGCAAGCACCGGCTTCACGTATGTATCCGGCACCGTCTGCGGCTGGATCAGCACCAGGGTCTGCGACGTGTACACCGGGGTCAGCCGGTAACTAATCGCTACGGCGATGATCGGAACCAACAGTGCCGGAATCACAACAATCCAGCCTCTGCGCTTCAGAATGCCTACGTAGTCTTCTACGTTCAGGGGACGATGACCTAACATATGAGTTTCCTTCTTACTGCGCAAAATGATGAGCGGCCGGAGAGAACGTCACCCCAACCGCATAGGTCTGTTCCGTGCCGGCGAACGCCGACGATGAGGTTGCCGAGCCGGTTGCCGTCTGGTCTACGTACGAATAGCTGAAGTAGGTTGACCAGTCCTTGCCCAGACTGCGCGTGACCTGCGCACCGTAGGCCGTCGAGTCGTAGTCCAGATCGAACCCCGGCACCTGCCCTAGCGCCGTACTCTTAGACCAGGAGCCAGTCAACGAGCCCGCCCATGCGCGGTTGAACTGCCGGCTAAGCGTTCCTGCCACCGTATCCACCATGGCTCCGAATACCATGCCGGAACCAGTGTCGGTAGCGCGCGAGAAGGATAAGCTGGCGCTGCTCATCTTGCGCTGATAGACCACTCCCGCACTGCCGACCATCGAAATCTCGGCGGGGAGCAGCGCCTCCGCCACCCCGGTGCCGTACGTCCTTTGTGGACCGGCAGCAACCGTGAAGCTAAGCAGCGGCGTCAACTGTCGCTGGTACTGAATGGAGATGGCCTCTGTCGTGAAAGGAAGCACCAGTCCATCGCCGGTATCCGTCGAGTAAGTGTAGATCACATCCGCGCTCACCGAACTGTTGGCGTTGATGCGGTACGTCGGGCCCAGTGTCGCCAACTCTTCTGTTGAGTTGATGTTGCCCGCGCTCGTAAAGCGCAGCACCTGCCAGGATCCGGACCCAACCATGGAAAGGTTCCCGTTCAGTTTCCACGTAGCTTCCCCGGTCAGACCATTCCCCCACTGGGTCGCAAAGTCGGAAAAGATGCTCCGCCCCGGTTCAATTCCATTCTGCACCGGGACGACGCCGATATCTCCCAGTCCGGGAATTCCCGAGAGCCCCATCGTCGGCGAGTCCGGCAAATAGCTGAACGCATCTTCAAGCATGAACGTCCAGCTCTTGGTCGTCACCACCTGCGACGCAGCCAGATTCTGAAAGGTCGTGTTCGGGGGATATCCCGGCTGATTTGTATAGATATACCCGCCCGAATACACCAGACTGAACGGATCGCTCACGCTCGAGGAGAGATACCCCAGATCCCCGCTCAGCGACGTCATATAGGCAACTCCCGACACACCAAAGCCGGTCATCGCCGCCTCCGTTCCGGTCAAAGCATACGTCATCGTTCCTTCCACCTTGGGCAGGGAGAAGCCAAAGCTCGGTTGGTTCTCGATCGGCTGATTTTGCCCGTGAGCCGTCGCTCCCACCATCAGCATCAGCATCGGAACCATAAGGCAACTCTTCATGGATCTCCTCATGGGACCACTATCGTATCCCCGGACTGCAGGGGTACGTCCTGGTGGTTATCGCCCCTCAGGGCAGCCTTGTAGTTGAACGGGATCTTCTGCTCATGCCCCTCCGGGCCTCGCAGAATATAACAATGCTTCCCGTTGGTGTACGGCGTCAGCCCGCCGGCGGATGCAATGGCCTGCAGCAACGTCATCCCCGGCGTCAGCGCAATCGGTCCCGTGTGATTCACCTCTCCCACCACATAGATCCTCTGGCTATCCACCGATGTCACCACCACGGAGACCACCGGATCCTGAATGTACTTCTTCAACTTCACCGTAAGATCATGCGCCAACTGCATCGGCGTCAGCCCTGCGGCCGGCACGTCCCCCAGCAGCACCAGCGAGATCATCCCATCCGGCCGCACCGGAAACGTTCCAGACAGGTTCGGCTCCTGCCACACCGTGATCTGCAGATGATCCTGCGGCCCTATCTGATAGGTAGACACATCCGTCGGCGTTCCCCCGTTCGGACTGCTCACCGCGGGCTGGCTCGCCGCCTTCGCTGGGGTAATCACCGGCCGCGCCAGCGACTGGGCCATCATCACCGGAGCCAGCGCCAGCACCATCCCCCAAACCGGGAGAGACGCCAAAAGCCCCAGGCTCTCTCTTTGTTGCAGACCTTTCATGAAGACTCCTTGTAGCCCTATGCCAATCTCTCTTGCACTGCGGTGGCCAAACGCAAAACTTTGCATGCACTGTTTTCCGCAGCAACACCCTTGGCGAGACAAGTCGTTTTTTATCTTAGGTATAATCTTCACTGCTTCGTCAAGCGATTGCATCGGACGTGCAGCCATCGGCGAACTTCCATAAGAAAGTGATGCACAATGACGGGAAAAGTGGAAAATTCCTTCCACTTTGGGTGGGAGAGTTCCCTTCTCAGGGCAACTCCCACTCTCTCCAGATCACCACCGCTCGGCCCCACCCGGAAAAATCGTCTGCCGTCTTCCCCTCAGCGACTTCACCCTGGCGATACCATGCGCTCCCCGATGCCCCGCTCCATATCCTGAAGTTCTCTGTTACCCTTCCATCCGGAGGCAAACACCATCCCGCCACGCCGGGCAACTCTGCGGCAGCTCTCCCTACCTCTACCTCCAACGCCCTTCTCTTCTATGATGCAGAGTATCTTTCTTGTCTATTACTTGAATGAAGCTGCAGCCTCGCCTCCCGCAGCTTCACCCATGCCGTCCAGCTCTCCAGACTGCCTCCAGCGCGCGCTCGGAGGCCCTGCACGCTACGCCGGCACGCCCGGAATACCGCCCCCGGCCGCACCCTAATTCCTCCCTCACCCGCTCACCGGTTCAGGCTGTTCTGAAGCTTTTCTCGGATCTCACCTCGTCTGGCAGTGAAATTGCTCAACAAGAAGGGAAACAGGATCCCCGATGCCTCCATCCACCGCTCCCGCCCGCTCGCTGCCGAGCTACCCACCCCCGCTTGCCGAACCCAAGGCCAGCGCCATGTGGCATTGGCTACCTTATCTCCTCTTGAGTCTCCCATTCACGGCCATCTACTACAAGGTCGTGGCAGATCTGGTACTCAATTGGTACACCGACCCTGACTTTTCCCACGGCTTTCTGGTCGTTCCCTTCGCCGTGTTCCTTCTTTGGCAGAAGCGCGAGATCCTTCGGAACACGCCCGTCCGCCAGTCCTGGTCGGGTCTATGGCTGGTGGCGGCGGCCATCCTCTTCCTCCTGCTGGGCGTCTATGGCGCAGAGATCTTCCTCTCTCGCATCTCCCTGATCATGCTTCTTGGGGGCATCGTATGGACTCTCTTGGGCGCGTCGATGTTGCGCCAGGTTCGCTTCGGCCTGCTGGTGCTTCTTCTGGCTATCCCGATTCCTGCGGTCATCTTCAATCAGCTCACCTTTCCCTTGCAGCTTCTGGCGTCCAGATTCGCCAGCGCGGTCCTGCCACTCTTCGGCGTGCCCGTGCTGCGCGACGGCAACGTCATTCAGCTTCCGGCCTTGCAACTCGAGGTCGCTGAAGCCTGCAGCGGTATACGCTCCCTCATGAGTCTGTTCGCCATAGCGGTCTTCTATGGCTACTTCCTTGAAAACAGCACTTGGCGCCGGACGATTCTGGCGCTTTGCAGCATCCCCATCGCCGTCGTGGCCAATGCGGCCCGCATCGTCGGCACGGGTCTCTGCGTTCAGTATTGGAATCCGGATAAGGCCGTCGGCTTCTTCCATGAGTTCTCTGGCTGGCTCATGTTCCTGGTTTCGCTCACCTGTCTCTATCTGGTGCATAGCCTCATGCGCCTCGCAACTCCCGCGGCACGGCCTGCCGCAAAAGAGGACCAATGAGATCTCCTCGCTATTGGGTCCTCTTCCTTATGCTCACCGCGGCGTGGGCCACCCTCACGCTCCGTGCAGCCGTAGACCGGGTGCCGCCCGTGGAGGATCTCACCCTCCTTCCCAGGACCATAGGAAACTGGAGCGGTCAGGACATCCCCATCCCAACGGACATCCTCTCCGTTCTGGGCGACGGCCATTTCCTGGACCGCGACTACACCGATCCGGCTACCGCCCACCAGTCTTCGCAACCGCCGATCTCTCTCTTTATCGGCTACTTTCCCACCCAGCGCACCGGGCAGTCCATCCACTCCCCACAGAACTGCCTCCCCGGCGCCGGCTGGACCTTCCTCTTCTCCAAAACCATCAATCTGGATCAGCCCGGAAGCCGACCCTACCCGGTGGGCGAATATGTCATCACCGATGGAACCAACAAGGAGGTTGTCCTCTATTGGTATCTCGCTCAAGGCCGAAGCATCGCCAATGATTATCTCGCCAAGGCCTACATGATGCTGGACGCGATTCGCTACAACCGCACGGACGGAGCCCTTATCCGTTTGATCACTCCGCTGGAGCCCAACGAGTCTCTCGCCACGGCCGAGCAGCGTGACATTCGCTTTGCCCATCGCCTCGTCCCCATTTTGCCGCGGTTTATCCCCAACTGACTCGCGCCGGATCACAACTCCCGGCCGGTGACGGTTGGAAAGCTCCAACCTATTTTGTTTTGCCCGGCCGCCCGGTCTGTCCCGCCGGGAACCGCTACCTACCCGCCCTCCAAAGATTCACGACCTCAAGGGAAGAAAGAAGGATGATGATGATGCTCAAAAGACAGAGAATGTTTCAGCCCGTCGCGCTATGCGCGGTTCTCATCGGAGCAACCGTACTGCAGGGTTGCACTCGCGATCCCAACGTCCGGAAGGCGAAATACCTCAAAAGCGGCGAGCACTATGCCGCCGAGGGCAAGCAGCAGGAGGCGATCATTCAGTTCTCCAACGCCATCAAAATCGATCCCAACTACGCTGCGGCGCACTACGATCTCGCCAAAGCCTACTTGCAGTTGGGCGCCTTCGCCGGAGCCTTCAGCGAACTCCAGCGCACCGTCGCCTTGGATCCCCACAACATCCAGGCTCGCATGGATATAGGAGATCTGCTGCTGGCCGGCCGTCAGTACCCCCGCGCTAAGGATCAAGCCAACGCCATCCTCGCCCTTCAGCCCAACAACGCCAACGCTATGGTGCTGCTCTCCAACATCGCCCTGGCCCAGGGAAACGTCGCTGAGGCTCTCCAGCAGGTTCAGCACGCTCTCGCGCTTGAACCCAACAACTCCAACTTTCATGCCGCCCTCGGTCTCATTGAACTTCGCGACCCAGCCCAGAAGCAGGCTGCCCAAGCCGAACTGCAGAAGGCCATCGCTCTGGATCCCAAGAACGCCGCGGCCCATAGCGCCCTCTCCAGCGTCCTCGCCCAAAATGGCGACATGCAGGGAGCCCAGCAGCAGGCCCAGACCGCTGTCGACCTCGATCCCAAAAACATCCGTTTCCGTCTGGAGTTAGCTGCCCTTGATATCCACAACGGCAACACCGCAGCCGCCGAGGCTACCCTGCAACAGGGCACGGAACTCCTCTCTGACACCCAGCAGGGAGCCGACCTGTTATGGAACTACTACGCCGGCACTCATCAGGTGGACAAAGCCTCCTCGGTCTACGCCGCTCTGGTCGCCAAGCATCCGGGCAGCGTTCCGCTCAAGATCACCTACGCGCACATTCTCATCCAGCAGCAAAACTTCGCCCAGGCCAGAACCATCGCGGATCAACTCATGAAGTCCAACGCCACCGCTCCGGATGTCGCCGTTCTCAACGCGATGCTGCTCCTACAGGCCGGGCATGCGGATAACGCCTTCCTCGCCCTCCAAAAAGAAGAGACCAACTGGCCGGACAACATCCCCATCAAAATCTGGCTCGGCCAGGCCGCTCTCGCCAAAGGGGATCTCCCCGACGCCGAGCAGAGCTTCCAGGCTGCCGCCCGTCTCCAGCCCAACAATCTCGCCGCTCAATCCGGTCTGGCCACCGTCGCCAATCAACTGGGCGACTTCACCCTCCTCATGCAGGTCGCCACCAACACGCTGGCGAACTACCCAAACTCCTCCCAGGCTTATCTCTGGAAGGCAGTGGCTGAAGTCCATCAAAACCAGACCGAAGATGCCGCCGCCGATCTCCAGACTGCCATCGCCAAGAACTCCAACAACTTCGACGCCCTCCAGGAGCTTGGAGCTCTGCGGCTCAGCCAGAACAACGTTCCAGACGGCGAAAAGTACCTCGAACAGGCCCTCACCGTCAATCCTAACGACGTTGCCGCTCTGGGCATTCTGGTCGGCTACGATCTGCACCAGAACCAGCTTCCTCAGGCTCTCGCCCGAGTGCAACAGCAGATCGCCAAAGCCCCCTCCAACAGCCAGTTGTATGACCTCCTCTCTGAGATCCAGATGCGCTCCAACGACAACGCGGCAGCCATCGCCTCCGCGCAGAAGGCCATGCAACTCAACCCCTCCGATAACGACGCCATCGCAAACTACACCCGTGCCGAGGTAGCGCAGGGAGATCCCCATGCCGCGCTTGCCTCCTGGAAGAGCTGGACAGCCGCCCATCCCGACCAGGCCCACGGCTACACCGTTCTGGGCGCCTTGGAAGAGGCCGTAGCTGACCCCACCACCGCCGAGGCCGACTACAAGAAGGCTCTCGCCCTTCAGCCCAATGACCCCAACGCCGCCAACAACCTCGCCTATCTCATGATGGAGCATCATCAGGACATCGACGTGGCGCTCTCCTTGGCTGAGGTCGCTCATCGCGGCCTGCCCAACTCTCCCGCCACCGCCGATACCCTCGCCTGGGCCTACTATCTCAAAGGCACCTACGGATCAGCTCGCGATCTTCTCGAAACCGCCGTCAAGTCCGACCCGGACAACGCCGACATTCAGTACCATCTCGGCATGATAGACAGCAAACTCGGCAACAAGGCCGATGCCATAGCCCATCTCAAGAAGGCGTCCACGCTGGCTCCCAACACGGAGGTTGGCAAGAGTGCGGATCAGGCTCTGCACTCCATCAGCTAACATGCCGCCCCAACCCGCCAAATCGCGCGCGGCGGGCGAGTGGATCCACTTCCCACTCGCCCACCGTCTCTCCCTTTGGCTAGATAGAAAGGCTGCGTCGGCATTCACGCCACAGCGCAGTCGATCTCAACCCTCTTCTCAGAGAGAGCGGTCTTGCGCGTTGATTCCTGAGACCTCATCGGCGCCCAGTCCTGCATCCCAGCCATAGCCAGCGCGCCGGTCGGCGCTTCGCTCCGTCGCCCTCGCCTTCACCATCCGGCTCAGCCGTTCCACGGCGGTTCCAAGCCATCTGCTCCCTTTACCTGCCCGGTACAGCGCGCCAGACCCCTCCGCCAGACTCGGGCCGAACCACGAGATGAACAAATCGTCATCTGGGGCCCGGCCCGTAAACGGCTATCCAACCATCGGCGATTTCGTCCCAACAACTATAGCCGTTATGTCGTCGCGGGATGCCGTCGCCTCCCAATTTCGCTTCTCCTGGGCGCGCAGAACAGTTGATTCCCGGTATCCTTGCTTGAAGGACTTTTACACATGACAACGGCTTACATCAACCGCATCGCCACGGCTGTTCCAGAGTATGACGTGCACGACGCATTCGTCGCCTTTGCAGAACAAATGCTGGATGATCCTCGGCTGCGTGCGCTCTTCCGCCGGATGGCAAGCCGAGCTGAAATCTCCCATCGCTACTCCTTCCTCAATCCCCACCACACCCCCATCCACTTCTCCTCGCATGACGCCCACAAGTTCTATCGCCGCGGCAGCTTCCCTGATACCGCGCAGAGAATGCACGTGTTTGAGCAATGCGCCCCAGTTCTCATGAAGAACGCGGTCGATGGACTCGCGCTCAATGAGCAGGAGCGCGCCGGCATCACTCATGTCCTGGTTACCTGTTGTACCGGACTCTACGCCCCAGGGCTGGACTTTGAGATCGTCGACCACCTCGGGCTCTCCACCAGCGTGGAGCGCACCATGGTCGGCTTCATGGGATGTTACGCCGCTATCAATGCGCTCAAACTCGCCCGGCACATCGTGCGCTCCAACCCCAGCGCCGGCGTCCTCATGCTCAACCTTGAGTTGTGCTCCCTGCACCTGCAGGAAACCCAGGACCTCGAACAAGTGCTCTCCTTCCTTGTCTTTGCCGATGGCGCGGCAGCCAGCCTCATCACCGCGCAGCAGCAGGGCTTCGCTATGGATAGCTTCCACGCCGTGATGGTCCCGGAGACCCGCAACCTCATCACCTGGAAGATTCGCGGCTTGGGCTTTGACATGCTCCTCTCCGGGCAGGTGCCAGGAGAGCTGGGCCGCGCCCTTCATCAGGGCGGCCTGATGGCCGAAGCCCCCAACATCGATCTCTGGGCCGTGCATCCCGGCGGCCGCTCGGTTCTGGACGCCGTCGAGCGCGGTCTGGATCTGTCGCCCAACGCCCTCGCCGCTTCGCGCAACGTCCTTTCAAACTTCGGGAATATGTCATCCGCCACCGTCATGTTTGTCTTGCAGCAGATGCTGCAGCAGGCGCAGCCAGGGCAGCAGGGATGCGCCATGTCCTTCGGCCCCGGACTGACCGCGGAGACCATGCGCTTTCATGCCGTCTAGTTCCTCCGCCGACTTCAGCCGCCGCGCCTCTCCGCGCGACTTGCCGGAGTGGATGGATGGCGACTGCTCCTATGAAGACTTCCGCGATTGCCTGCGCACCCTCGAAAGAATCAATCGCTGGTTCCTTGGCTACCGCCCAACCCTTGCCTGGCTCAAGCCTCTGCCCCTCGGTCTCCCCGGTCCCGTGCACATCCTCGATGTCGGTAGCGGAGGCGGTGACCTCCTCCGCCGCATCGCGCACTGGGCCTCCAGACGCGCCATCCCCGTGCAACTCACCGGGATCGATCTCAACCCTCTTGCCGCGCGCGCCGCACAGGAGTTCACCCCTGCCGAACTGGGCATCACCTGGATCACCGGCGATGCCCTGGCCTATCAATCCGATCAGCCGGTACACATCATCGTCAGCTCGCTCATGGTCCATCACCTGGAAGACGAACAGATCGTCTCGCTGCTCCAATGGATGGAGACCACCGCCACCTGTGGCTGGTTCATCAACGATCTGGAGCGCTCCGAACGGACCAGCCGCTTGTTCGGCTTGGTGCCCTGGCACCCGCTGGTGCGCCATGATGGCCCCGTCTCCTTCCGCCGCGCCTTTCGCAAAGAAGACTGGCGCCGCCTGCTCGCCACCGCCGGAATCCCACTGGAAACCGTCACTGTGGAGCGCTGGAGGCCGGGCCGTCTGTGCGTAGGACGGTGGAAATGACGCTACCGCAGCCCGTCCCCGCCCTCTGCAAGCAACCCGCGGGCTCAGGCTCGGCCTGCATCTTCTCCCCGGCGTCCACCACCGCACGCCGCTTCCCCGCGTCCAACCCTAGAAGAAGCAAATCATGTCCACATCCACTCTGATTGCCCCCAAATCTTCCGCCTCCCGATTCAAAATCGCCCTCTGGGTCTCGCTCGGCCTCATCACGCTCTTCGTCTTCATCACCTCAGAGCTGCTCCTCGTCACCGACTATCCGATGTATCACGCCTACCGTCTGCAGGTCATCGCAGACCGCCATCTCCTCATTCCGCACACCTTGGCAGGCCTCACCGCTCTGCTCGCCGGCCCCTTCCAGTTCTCCTCGCGATTTCGCCAGCGCCACCTTGCACTCCATCGCCGTCTCGGGCTCCTGTACGTCCTCTCAGTCTTTGTCGGCTCCTTCACCGGCATCGCACTCGCGGCTGGCCGCCCCGGCTTGCCCGGAACCTCCATGCAAGCGGCTGCCTGGATGGTCTGCACCACGGCCGCCTTCATCACCGCGCGCAACCGTCAGATCAAAGTGCATCGCCAGTGGATGGCCCGCTCCTACGCCGTCACATTCACCTTCGTCTCCAGCCGCATCCTCAATCTCTGGCCGGCCTATTGGAGCCACCTGGGCGACGTCCTCGCCGCCGTCGGCGTCATCGCCTTCACCCTCGCCTCCCTGCTCATCGTGGACCTCGGCCTGAACTGGCATGAACTCACCACCCGCCGCAACGCATCCCCAGCCGGCGATATCTAACCTTACCTCGCCGCCATCCCGTTGCTTCAAAACCTACGGCCTGCCAAAGCTGGCGCCCACCAGATCCGAGGTCACCACCGGACCTGAGCCCCCAAGCTGCCCAACGATCCTCACCACCGCCGGATCCGAGCCCTCCCAAATCCACACCATCACATCCTTTGGCTGCATTCCCAGCAGGCGCGCAATCAACCCCACAAGGCCGCCCAGCACCGGATGAATCCGGAACACCGTGGCTGTCAGGTTCTGGCCATCCATCTTGAACGGCCGCTCACCCTCCGGCGAGATCAGGAGCTGAACCAGCCGCCCACCCTCCACCGGAGCCACCATATCCACGGAAAACGGCTTTGTATGCCGCGGAACATTCAACAACAGCGTCCCAACAATCCCATTCGCAATGTCAGCCGGCAGATCCATCTGTCGGCTCTCCACTCTGCTCCCGCCACCCGCCTCCGTGCTGCGGCTGGTCAGCACGCCCGTAACCGCATCCACCGTAAAGTCCACCGGCCTCGCAAAAAAAGGCCCTCTTTCGATTTGACGGTCCCCCAGCAGCCGGAACGTCCCCTGCTGCCGGTAGCTCGTCGTCTCCTCGTCCACAGATCCATCCAGAAAGTGCAAGGTGAGGCGCATCGTCACCTCGTCTCCCTGAACCGACTGCGTGAACTCGTCCCGCGCAAGCGTCGCTCCCGTCTGGGAGCGCGTCACCATCCACCGCTGCATCGGCAGTTGGACGTGTCGAACCGGAATCTGTTCCGCCGCAGCCGCCGGAATCCCCATCAACACAATCAGGGCGCACACTCTGGGAGCGTTCAGCTTCTTTCCATGCATCGTTCTCCTCTTTTGGACGCCTCATCCCGTCGAGCGTACTCCCATCAGCTATATGACGATTCGTTCAGAATCGGCAGCGAAGCCCTCTCCACGTCGTCTACTCTCAATAGAGAATCCAGCTACGGATTGGTGGAAGATCCTGAGCATGAGGAGCAGCGATTTGCAGGACGAAGTGTTGGTTCTTGGGGGTGGGGTTGCGGGCTGTGCTGCTTCCATTGCGCTGGCTCGCCACGGAAGAGCCGTACGATTGATCGAGCGCGAAACCGCGCCACGCCATAAAGTATGCGGAGAGTTTCTCAGCGGTGAAGCGCTGGAGGACCTCGACGCTCTTGGAATCGATGTCGTCTCTCTGGGTGCGGCGCACATCGCCAACGTTCGCCTCGCCGCCGCAAGGCGCGCCGCGGAGGCGCCCCTTCCTTTCCCTGCCAAGTCGCTCACCCGCAAGGCATTAGACACCGCCCTCATAGCCGAGGCCAAGGCCGCTGGAGTTCGCGTTGAGGCCGGCCGCAGCGTGGAGTCCCTCACCCGTACACCCGCCGGAGCCTGGCAGGCCAAACTCGATAACGGCTCTGTCTATACGGCGCCCACCGCCATTCTCGCCACAGGAAAGCACGATCTGCGCAGCTTCCCGCGCCCTGACGACCCGCAGCGTTGGGTCGCGTTCAAGATGTATTACAGGCTTCAGCCCGCGCAAGCCGCCGAGCTCGCCAACGCCTCAGAGCTGATGCTCTATCCCGGCGGCTACGGTGGCATCCAGCCGGTGGAAGGCGGCGTCGCCAATCTCTGCTGGGTTGTGCAGCAGCCGCACCTCGCACGCGCCGGCTATCGCTGGGACAAACTCCTGCTCCGGATGCAACAGGCGTGCCCGCATCTTGCCCTGCGGCTGGCAGGAGCGGAGCCCTTGCTCGAAAAGCCAATCTCGGTCGCCCGCATCCCCTACGGATACATTCGCCGCACAACGGAGCAAGGCCTCTACTGCGTCGGCGACCAGGCCGCGGTCATCCCATCCTTCACCGGCGATGGCATATCGATCGCGCTGCACACGGCTCGTTGCGCCGTAGCGGCCTTCCTTGCAGACGAACCCGCCCCGCTCTTCCAGGCTCGTTTACGCTCCGCACTGCTGCCCCAGATGCGCCTCGCCGAATTCGCCGCGGACGGCATCAACAACAGCCTCGCGCGTGCGGTGTTGCCATTCTGCCTCCGCATCTGGCCCGGCGTGATGCGTGTAACCGCAAAACTGACCCGCGTCGCCGCCGGTCAAGCGGTTGTCGTCTCGCAGCCCGTAGCCGGATGAACGCCGGCATCCGGCCTAGCTCGAACCAATCGATCTCCAGAACTCCAGATCTCCCACAGAACCCCAAGCGAAGCCAGACGGGAAGCCCAAGGCGAAGCCTATCTCGGAGCCATGGGCGAAGCCACGCCATTTGCCCTAGGGTGCCCGCCTTACATCTCCACAGCAACGGCGCCCCCCTGCACCCAGCTGACCAGCCCCGGCAAACCAGCCCCAGCCAAACCGATCCTCTAGCAGACAGCCCCTCATACGCCTGCGACATGCCTTTGTCGCCGCAGCTCCCTGTTACCCGGCTTCTGCCGTGCTCACCCAAGAGGAGCCAACCGAAAAACATAGTGGCAAACAAGTCCAGAAAGTCTATGCAAAATGCTGCACACTGCGTCCTCCTCTGGATTCTATGTTGTTGATTCAAATAAAGATATTGTTGGCCATTCAGTTGCTTTCTTCTTAGACAACCCCTTCTGGCTTCCAAGAAGAGGCGTCTTCAGGCTCGCGACTGCTGAAAGGCGATCTTTTCCGATCCGGAATGGGGGAGCCCATCAGAAAGGTATATCCATGAAACCCTTGGTCAATTTCGTCTCTGACAACTCCCCGTTCCTCTTCATCTGTGGCGTCGTGCTCAGCATCGCCGGCAGTCTTCTGGTCTCCACAGCCGCCTACCTGCACATTTAATCCAACGCTGCAGAGGGAGAGCCCTCTCCCTCTGCTGCCTCCGGGCAGGCGCTTCGTTGCCTCCCATTCCGTCCCCGCGTCCTCGCGAACCAATGGACACCCTTCGGCTTTCACCCTTGCCACGTCGAATACCGCGTTCGTCCATAAACCAAGGGAACGTAGAGCCAAGGGAACTCAACCTGGACGGGAACCCACCTTCTTCACCCTGGCAGGAACGATCCTGCGAACTCACTCTGGCGTCGCCATTCAAAATCACCTCGGCCGGTCCAAGACGCTGGCGCCCCATCCCGATGCAATCAAACTGCGCCAGGTGCATGCGGCCCCTTCATCCGCCACTCCACCGTCCGCCCTCAAACCCCGGCCCTCGTCAACCAGCACACCAGTCGCAACCCCACTTCATCCATCCAGAACTGGATCACCCAGCCGGAGCAAGACAACCGGCGCACCGCTCCTGCCGCCACCAAAGCGCAGAGAGCGGCTGACCTGACTCTCAGCAACATCCTTCGGGAAGAGACCCAAACCACAGGACACACCGCGGAGCCCTCCGCCAGCGGCATCATCGAGTTGACCACAGTGTAATCGATCGATTACAATCGTCTATGTTTTCGATTCGCCCTTTGCCCGAATTCACCGTTTGGCTCGACGGGCTGAACGACGAGGCAGTACGCGGTTTGATCGTCGCCAGGATCAAACGGCTGGAACGTGGATTGATGGGAGACGTCCAGCCGCTGGGCGAAGGCGTTTCCGAGCTATGCATCCACATGGGCGCGGGATGGCCACTGTACTTCACTCAACGCGGGACGCAGCTCATTGTGCTGCTGGCCGGCGGCTCAAAATGAACGCAGAAAGAGGACATCAAGCGGGCCAAGACATTGGCCGCATTACTGGACTGAGTCCAGGAAACTATCATGAGCAAACGCATCAAGGCCGCTGACCTGCCTGAGTTCGACGCAGCCCGTTATCTCGACAGTGAAACCGCCATCGCTGCTTACCTGACCGACATTCTGGAGGCCAACGATGCGGCTTTGCTGGCATCGGCATTAGGGAACATCGCCCGTGCCCGTGGCATGACGGAGATCGCCAGGATAGCGGGGATCACGCGCGAAGCCCTGTACAAAGCCCTGCGCCCGGATAGCGCCCCGCGATTCGACACCGTGAGCCGCGTTTGCGCCGCGCTCGGCGTCCGGCTGGTGGCTCAACCCATCCACCCCGCCCCCGGTTGGGGCCAACTTTGACCACTCCGGCCAGGCACTTGGTCGGCCTCGGCAAGCGCATCACCCCGGCCTTCTAAAGCTCAACCGCGGCAATCCACTCCGGGCGCCGCGCAGGAATCCGGAACGTTGGTCGATCTCAGAAGCCTTTGCGGGATGGGCGAACTCGCCCATTCGCCACAGGATAACCACTGGAGGAGTCGACCGAGCCATCCAGCCTGCCAAGTGAAGCAGCATCCGAACGATCAAGTGGACACGCGGCTGAAACTGCGGCTGCAGCGTCAGCGGATCGCCACTGCCTGCTCCTGTCAGGGACACCCAAGGTCGCACCCACACCTCGGGAACCTCGGAGCCTCACTTGGACCGTGAACTTTGCCCGATGCCCCCCGCCCTGGCAAACAAATCCCCGGCGGGTCCCTCCCGCAATCGCCTCCCATAACTTCACCTTATCAACCAGAAGAACTTGATCTTGGACTGCCACCCCTCTCAGCCGCCACACTATCCTTGGGGGTACTATTTGGATTCCAAGAAGATCTTCTTTGTCGGCGTCATCGTCGCCGCCAGCGGACTCGTCTCTGCTCCGATCGCTTTACTCGCGGGCCTCATCTATGGCCTTGCCATAGCCCATCCTTACCGGGCAGAGAGCCAGTCGCTCGCCAAGTTTTTGTTGCAGGCATCCATCATCGGACTCGGCTTCGGCATGAACCTGCACCAGGTGATTCACGTCGGCCGCTCGGGCTTTGTCTATACCGCCATCAGCATCACCTCCACCATCGTTCTCGGACTGTTGATTGGAAGAGCCATGCGGGTCGCTCCGCGCGCCTCCTTCCTCATCACCTGCGGGACAGCCATCTGTGGCGGCAGCGCCATCGCGGCCTTGGCGCCCATTACCAACGCCAATGAGGAAGATATGGCCGTCTCCCTGGGAACGGTCTTCACCCTCAATTCCGTGGCGTTGCTCACCTTTCCTCTCATTGGCTGGGCCCTGCACTTCACCCAGAATCAGTTCGGCCTCTGGTCGGCCTTGGCGATACACGACACAAGCTCGGTCGTTGGAGCCACCGCAAAGTATGGCGCCGAGGCTCTTCTCGTAGGAACCACCGTAAAGCTAGCGCGGGCGCTCTGGATTGTGCCGCTCGCGCTCGCCACAGCACTCTTCACCAGGAGCAAGGCCAGGATTCACTTTCCATGGTTCATCGTCTTCTTCCTTCTGGCCGCGGTGGCCAACACCTTCCTCCCCGCTCTCTCCCGCGTCTATGGGCCGTTGAATCACCTCGGCGAGATCGGCCTCACGGTCACCTTGTTCCTGATTGGCACCGGCCTCTCCCGGCAAAGAATTCGCCGAGTCGGCGTGCGGCCCATGGTCCAGGGCGTCATCCTGTGGATCATCGTCGCCACCTTGTCGCTTCTCGCGGTTCGCAGCCGTCTCATCGGAATCTAGCCTGCCGCGCGATAGACTAGGAAAGACTCGGTCTATGTCGATGCGATGCCACTCACCGCTCCACATCATGCCCTGAAGGAGCATCCTCGCGATGGAGAACTTCCGCCTCAAAGTGTTTCGAACAGTTGCGCAAAGCTTGAACTTTCGCAAGGCATCTGAGGCGCTCCTCATCTCCCAACCCGCCGTCACCCAGCAGATCAAGGCGCTTGAGGAAGAACTCGGCACACCCGTCTTCAATCGCACCAGGGGCAAGGTCACCCTCACAGAAGCTGGAACAGCCCTGCTCGGCTATGCGGAACGGCTCAAGACCCTGGCCGATGAAGCGGCCCAGGCGGTTGCAGAGATCTCCGGTCAACATCGCGATGAGCTCCGGGTGGGCGCTTCGCAGACCATCGGCCAATATCTCCTGCCCAACCTCCTCGCCGGCTTCCTCAAATCGCACGGTAACGTCACCCTTTCCGGCAGCAGCGGCAACACCGATGATGTCTTGCAGAATCTTGCCGATCACAAGATCGACCTTGCCCTGGTCGAGGGCCCCTGTTCGCGAGGCGATGTCAAAAGCGAACCCTTCATGGAAGACCAGATGCTCCTCGTCGTGCCTCCGGATCACGAATGGGCTGACGCCGAAGTGGATCTGGAGTCGCTCACGGAGATGCCCTTCATCACCCGCGAACTCGGCTCCGGCTCTCGACGCGTCGTTGAGAACGCGCTGCGCAAAGCGGGTCTGCGTGTCCAGAAGCTACGTTACGCCCTCACCCTGGACTCGACCGAAGGGATTCTAAGCGCCGTCGAAGCCGGCCTGGGAGTCGCGTTCGTCTCCCGCTGGGCGGTTCGCAATCAACTCTCCCTTGGTACCTTGAAGCTGGCTCGGCTGAAGGGGGTCAAACTCTCGCGCGTATTCTCTGTGGCCTACCGGATTGGCCCCGTGCCTGCAGGAAGCGCCGGCGCCTTTCATCGCTTCCTCCTCCAGAACGCCTACGACGTCGCGCCACGCACCACGGGCAGAAAATCTACCCGGACCCTCCGCGCACCAGCGCCGCAGGCAAGCCGCAACACCCCGTCTGCCGACGCTCCTGCATAGAACAGACCACCCCACCTCTCGGCGCGTTCTTCCGTCTCCGCTGCCGGCTTCATACTGCGCCCAGCCGCCTCAGGCGAAGCTGGCCCGCTTCACCTTCTGCCGGAAGTCTTCGCCGGTCATCTCCACCACCACGCACATCTCCTGCAGCCGAGACCGCATCCGCTCTCCGATGCGGTCTCCCAGCGTCTCTTCGCGCACCGCCAGCCGCGGCCCGCTCTCCTCGGCCCCCAGCGGAGGCCGGTTGGGATAGTTCGTTGTGATGATCGTCGTGCGGCGATCGTTGTAGCGCGTATTCAGAATGTGCGCTACTGTATCCCACACCCAGTCGGTAGGTTTGGAGGCGCCCAGTTCGTCCAGCACCAGCACCTCGGCGTCAAACACCGGCTGCAGCACCTCCAGTTCGGTCACATCCACGCTGCGGTTGTAGCTGTTCTGCACCTGCTTCAACAGATCGCGGTAGTCGAAGAACAAGCCTTTGGCGCCCCGCTCCCGGATCAGCGCCTGCAGCATGCCCACCGCCAGATGCGTCTTTCCCACGCCAATCGATCCGCTCATCAGAATTCCATTTCCGCCCGTTCCCAAAGGATAGGCGTTCACAAAACCGCGCGCCTTCACCAGCGCATCCTCCAGCGTCCGGTTGGAGGAAGGAAAGTGAGTATCGTAGCTCTCCAGCGTGCAATGCGCATAGCGCTTCGGAATGCGGGCCTGCTGAATCATCCGCACCGACCGCAGACCCGCGCGGCATGGGCAGGGCTGGGCCACTCGCGTACCATCCTCGCGCTCCACCACGCGCAAGCCGGCGCCCTCGCACAGAGGACAAAGATCTTCCGCCATTCGTCGTCCTTCCTACGCGCCGCAAGCCGACAAGCAGCCATGTGGGAACCGGCGCATTGCCTCCAGTATCGCAGGCCAGGGGGGCGCGCCCGGGTGTGCGAAACCCTCCCCAACCGAGGAAACCGCGCCCATCAAGCAGCCCCCAACCCCACCCGGACCCCTGTCCGCATTGGCGCCTGGAACCCTCCCGCCCCTACCGGATCGCGGAACAAAGCGCCCGGGAGAGCCACGGCCGGACTCCACGCAACCCCTCCCATCACCGTGGACGATACGCGCCCAGGCCCTGACCGGGTAAAGGCAGTACAAGCACAGCCAGCCAGATCGCGAGGCGGAAGGTTTCACGAAGCAACGCTGGATAAGGGAGACTTCCGCAACTGCCGTTGCCGCTATCGCTAGTTAGCAAACTCCTTCCATTCACTCCACAGATCGTGGTTGATCCTTCATCTGAACAAGCAACAGGCGAAGAGCAGTTTTGGCAGTGATCCCGTGAGGCAACATGGGAGGCATATAGAGAAAGGAGCCTTGTTGGGTATTGACCTTGTCCGCTCCCAATTGAACTTCAGCCTCCCCCTCCAGAAAATAGAGAACGGCCGGCGTCGGCGACGAATGGGTGGAGAGCGCCTCACCTTCTGAGAAGCCGAATAGCGTGACGTTGACTCGATCGTCTTTGCGCAGAACCCGGCTCAGGATTCCCTTTTCAGGCGGCGCCAACTCCTGTTGCAGATTGGCAAGAAATGTATAGTCCATCGACGTCTCCTTCGTGTACCTCCCATCGTCGAGTTGGTTCGGCAGAACTGCTCGACAGGGATCTTCCATGGAATGGCTGCGGACGCCCTGCACAGATCCGCGCTCAGCGCTTTCCTTCGGAATAGCGCCGGTCATCCGTTAGCTTCTCGCAGCGGATCGGGCGACGCCACCGTGCCAGCACATGGTGAGCAGGAAAACGCTCTCCTCCACTGCCCGAACGTCGTGCGCAATGCCGCGATCAAGCATCAGCAGATGGCCCGCCGGAACTTCAACCGTTCGATCGGACAACTTCAGCCTCAGACGCCCGACCAGGGTCTGAATCGTGATCCTTCCATCTACGCGATGCTCCTTCGTCTCCGTGTTCTGCTTCATCGCAATCAGCAGAATGCCGCACGCCGGAGAGTTCAGCAGCGTTTTGGAGCTCCGCCCCATCTTTCGTTTCCACGATTCCGCAAGCCGCAGACTCTCAATCTCCGCGGAGAGATCAGCTTGCAGCAACGGCTGATCCAATTCTGGAAGCACCGTAAGGGGTTCATCTTCGCTATAGTAACGTTTCATCTTCATTTCAACTCTCCATGCTGATGCTGTTGTGGGCGACGCATTCCAGGCTACGACCAACTCGTTGAAAGCGCCGCACCGTTTCGGTACAAATCAATCTCCTGCCGCCGCCGCCCTTCCTTCTCTTAACCCGTGGAAAGCCTTGTCTCTACCGGCCGGCGTTTCATCCGCGTAGGAATGCCCCGTCAACGAGCACCTTTTCCTGCGATGCGGACCACCACACGAGCCCTCCGATGCCGGCCAGCAGACCAACAAAGCTGATCAGGCTCCAGAGGACCGCTCCCGGGGTCGGCTCGTTGCCAACCAGCGGCTCATGCGGCCAGTTGTTGGTATACGTGGTCGTCGATCCGGGACGATCAGTGTGCGCGGCCCAGGAAGTCCACCAGAAGAGAGCCGCCGCCCGCGCTCCCAGAGCGGCAAAATCACGCGCCCCAGCCCTTACCGCCCCCATGTTGAGCAGAATCTCTGACTCGCGATGCAGCCAACCAGCGCTCCAGTCAGGCGCAACGTAGGAGCCGTGCCCCCAGACCGTGCCGATCTCCTGCCCTCCGATGGATTGCCACACGCCCTGCCCATCGGTGACCGTCGCACCGGTAAACAGAAGCTGTCCATCCGTGGTATAGACGTCCGGAATGGGGGGAGCCTGACTGATCATCTTCCTTCCTGTAGATCCCAGGATCGCGAACGATCCAACCACAACAACCGCCAGTGCAAGCCAATAACGCTTATAGGCCATCGCTTCCCTCGCTTCGCAAGCAACCGTGCTTGTCACATACTGCTATGGCGCTACAGTAGGACAGCGCGCACCATCGTGCAGGGACTTTAGTCACAAGACGTCGCTGAATCTGCTGCGGTGCCCTTTAAATCCAGTGCGCGGCAAATCCAAAGGAGGAGAGGGTGGCAAAACAAAAGAGTCTACAGCGACAAAGTGGCGCGGAGCATCCCGAAGAACGCTTGCTGAAATCGATCAGAAGCCTCGTCCAGACCACTTCGAACCAACGTCCAGACAAACTTCATGGATAGCCGAAAGACCAGGCCGGAAACACCATCTCGGCGAGACTGGCCCGCACAACCCTCCTTCATACCGAGGGGCCTACTACGCACAGAACTGGACCGGAGTGACTTAAGTCGCTGCCGGCAACCACCCCGGGAGCGATGCTGGAATTCACGCAAGCCTGCCGATGATCATGAGAGAGTTGTCGGCACCCCGCCGGCGGGCACGCACGGCGACGTCCGTGAAGGGTGTTCAAGCTGGCTTTGCCTTGGAGTGTGACTCGATGTCATTCCGTTCCGTATTTGTAGCCGTTGTCATTGCCTTCGGGCTCATCGTCTCCGCTTTCCTGATCAATCTGGCTCGCCCCAGGGTTGAAGTGGCGCAGCCTACCGCCGCGCTTGTCGAGGCGTCGGGAAAATGCGCCCAGTGCCACGAGCGCCAACAATATTCCGTAGTGCATGAATATGAGATGTCCGCCCACGCCCGGAAGGGCGTCACCTGCCTCGACTGCCACCAGCCTGCGCCGGGGCAAAAGAAGGTCGATCACCACGGATTCGTGATCAGCGACCACCTCACCGCCGGCAACTGCCGCTCCTGCCACGAAGGCATCTACCAGGAGTTCCTGGAGAGCCGCCATGCCGCCCCCGCGTGGGCCGCCATAAACGGCGAACAGGGGCTTTCACCCCAGCAAGTCGCCTTTAGTGAGACCTATCAGCCCGGAGGCACAAAGCGCCCGCCAAACCCCCTGACCCTCCCTGAAGGTCACGTCGCGGTTACTGGCGGATGCGATCACTGCCACGCCATTGGTAAGCCCAACGACGACGGAACCATCGGCACCTGCACAGACTGCCATTCACGCCACGCCGACTCTGTGGCCCTCGCCCGTCTCCCTTCCACCTGTGGCCAATGCCATATGGGCCCGGATCACTCGCAGTTGGAAATCTACACCGAATCGAAACATGGCGTCATGTTCGCCGCGTTTCACAATCAATTGAATTTGAGCGCCGACCCACGCACGCTGACAACGCGCGACATGTGGGTTCCAACCTGCGCCACCTGCCACATGAGCGGCCTCAACGGCATCGGGTTCACGCACAACGTCTCGGAGCGTCTCAGTTGGTACCTCACTGCTCCCGTCAGCACCCACCGTCCGGACTACGCCCAGGCCCAGGCCAGGATGAAGCAGGTCTGTGCACAGTGCCATACCAGCGCCTCGGTCGATCGCGTCTATCAGCAGGCGGAACAGCAGGTGGCCGCTACCAACGCCAGGATCCTCGTCGCCACAACGATCATGGATAACCTGCATAAGGATGGCGTCCTGTCTGGCCCTCCCTTTACCCACGCCATCGATTTCACCTACTTCAATATGTGGCACTACGCCGGCCGCACCAGCAAACACGGCGCGTTTATGGGCGGAGCGGACTTCGCGCAGTGGCACGGAAATTATGCGTTGCTGGAACAAACCGTCGAACTCCAGCATCAGGCCAACGAACTCCGGAGGGAGCATGCTCACAAATAAGCTGCTCGCGCGCGCCCAGAAGATCGTCAGCGCCCCGCGGCTGCGCTGGGCGCATGATCCTCAACTCTGGGTAGAACTCTTTGTCACGGTCAATCTTGCCATCCTTGCAGCCGATATTTACATCGCCCATTCCACCAACCAGTTCCGCAGGCCTGCCGAATACATTCCTCTCTACTTCTCGATCGCAGCGCCCCCCATCCTGGCGGCTGGAATCGCGCTGCGCTGGCGATGGCATCTGCAAGCTCCCTGGCGGGATGTGGGTTACTTGATCGGGTGGCTGGCCGCCCTGGTCGGCTTGGCCGGCGTGCTCTACCACTTGGAGAGCAGCTTCTTCCTCGACCGGACGCTGAAGAGCCTTACCTATGCAGCCCCCTTTGCGGCGCCGCTGGCCTACACCGGTCTTGGCTTTCTGCTGCTGGCCAACCGCATGGTCGACTCGCACAGCAAGGAGTGGGCGCAGTGGGTCATGCTCCTCGCCCTGGGCGGCTTCTTCGGCAATTTTGTCCTCTCCCTCACCGATCACGCCGGCAACGGCTTCTTCTTTAAGACCGAGTGGATCCCAGTCATCTCGTCGGCATTCGCAACCGGCTTTCTTATCGTTCCCCTCTTCATGAAGGTCACCCGCCGATTCCTCGACCTCTGCCTTCTGGTGCTCTTGATTCAGGCGCTCGTCGGCATCCTCGGCTTCTGGTTCCACCTGCACAGCAATCTCCTCGAACCCGGGCACAGCCTCTTTGAGAAACTCGTCAATGGAGCGCCACCCTTGGCGCCCCTGCTGTTCCCCAACCTCGTTGCGCTGGCGCTTATCGGTCTGTGGGCGCTGATTCCGCATCTGGAGGAATCAACACCAGGAATCTCCTGGCTAGGCTCTATCTACCGATGGACGCATCCCCAGGATGTAGAGAACGCTCTAGACTGAGTCCGTCTTCAATTCGCAGCACCAGTTAAGGAAGAACGCGCTTGGCGAAGCTCTCTGCCGCAAAAGCAGAGCAGAGGAGATTAAAAGGAGCAAAATGCCGTAGCCGACAGAAGCCCTCCGCTACGTTCCACCACTCCCGGCGCGGCTACTTACACAAAAAGGGAAACCATCCCATGGCAGGCCATGGGGCGCGCCCGGGTGTGCGAAACCCTCCCCAACCGAGGAAACCGCACCCCTCCAACAGCCCCCAATCCCACCCGGACCCCTGTCCGCATTGGCGCTTGGAATCCCTCCCACCCCTACCGGATTGCGGAGCAGAGCGTCTGACAGAGCCGCAGCCGGACTCCACGCACCCCCCCCATTACCGGGAACGATACGCGCCCAGGCCCTGACCGCGAGCCGAGGACAGGGGTACAATCCTTGCGAAACGCATCGCAAGGAGGAATGTGTCATGAAGAAACGCTGGATGAAAATAGCTGCGGCGGCTGCCGTAGCGTTGATCGCCATTCTGCTCGTGGTTCCGTTTTTTGTTAACGCGGATACCTTCCGCCCCACCATTCAGAAAGAACTCTCCAGCGCATTGCGGCGCAACGTCACGCTCGGCCACATCAGCCTGTCTTTGCTTACGGGGAGTCTGGTGGCGAACAACATCTCCATTGCCGACGACCCCAGCTTCTCCTCTTCGCCGTTCTTGCAGGCCACGGAGCTTCGCATCGGAGTTCAGCTAGGCCCGCTCCTCTTCCATCGCGAGCTTCAAATCAGGGACTTCACCGTCAACTCGCCTTCCATTCAACTCATTCACGCCGCCAACGGCACGTGGAACTTCTCCTCGCTGGCCAATAGCTCGTCGCCATCCTCCGAAAAATCATCCGACGCCCCACCCCAGCTCGCCGTCGGGCAGTTCAAGATTGAGAACGGCAGCGCCACTCTCTCCTCGCTCCCCGCCTCTGGCAACCCCTTCCAGTGCACCCACGTCAACCTCACCATCCGGAATTTATCGCTGACGCAATCCTTTCCCTTCACGCTCTCCCTCCAGGTTGCAGACCGCGGATCGCTCAGCCTGTCGGGAACCGCGGGACCCATCGCTCCAAACGATACCTCGCTCACCCCGTTTGACGCATCGCTCGTCGTCAAGCACTTCAACCCCGTTGCCGCTGGAGCCATCCAGGCCAAGGACGGCATCTCCATGCTGGCCAACCTCAGCGCCCACATCCAGTCCGTTGACGGCGTCCTGACCACAACCGGAAAAGCCTCCGCATCCCAGCTCAAACTGGCGAGCAACGGAACCCCGGCGCCCAACCCCGTCGATATCGCATTCAACCTCTCCGACAACCTCTCATCCCGCGCCGGTCAGCTCAATGACCTCGCCATCGCCTCCGGCGGAGTAGCAACCCACATCACAGGAACCTTCCGTGACGACGGCGCCGTCCCCGTCGTCAACCTCCACCTCGCCGCGCCCAACCTCCCCGTCAACCAGGTAGAGCAGCTCCTGCCTGCGGCCGGTGTCAAGCTGCCCAGCGGATCGCGTCTTTCCGGAGGCACGATCAACGCCAATCTCGCCATCACCGGTCCAGTCGATGCGCTCACCATCGCCGGCCCGATTGAACTTGACAACAGCCAACTCGCCGGCTTTGACCTCGGCTCGCAAATCCAGGGCATCAATCCCATCCAGGGAACCTCCGGCGGAACTGAAATTCAAAAGCTCTATGCCGAGGTCAACAACTCGCCGCAGGGCACCACCTTCAGCAATATCGACGCCGAAGTTCCCAGAATCGGCTCTGCATCGGGCCAGGGCTCCATCTCACCAACGGAGCAGCTCAACTTTCAGCTCTCCGCCAGAATCGCAGCCATCTCCGCGTTGGGCAAAGTGGCTGGTGGATTCCTGGGCATGGGCTCAAACTCCTCGACTGGGGCAAACGGTGGAGGCATTCCTCTCACCATCACCGGAACCGCCTCAAATCCCTCAATCCATGCCAATCTCGGCCAGATGCTCAAGAACGCCGCTGGCGGCATCCTGGGCAACTCCAAGGGCCAGAACCCCATCAACTCGCTCAAGGGCATCTTTGGCAGATAAACACCGGGGCGCGAGCGGTCCAAACGCAAGGCTATTCGGACCGCTCGCTGAACCACCGCGCTCAGCTTACCTGCTGACCCCCGCCCGGCCTTCTTCCCCGCTCGCTTCTCCACAGGGGAGACGGCGCCGCTTACCCCGCCCCATCCATCCCCCACGATGCTGCGTCAACGGCGTCAGCCACAGCTTCAGGCCGCCTTCGCCTTCTCTTCGTGCATCCCTTGCGGCAACTCACCCCAAGTCAGCGCTCTCTCAGTGGTAAACTAATCCGAGCGCCTGTAGCCCCGGGAGTCGGGGCCCAAGCTCGCAGCGCGACTGGAACATCGATGCACGCCCGCCCCTGCGGATCTGGTTTGGCCTCTCTTCCGGCCACCGGTCTTAGCCCTCTGGCTGCGTGCAAGCGAACCGTTCTGCGGCGGGATTGCTAGAGAGAAAAATCAGATGCCGAAAACCGGAATTCATCCGCACTACGAAGCCACGCACGTCAAGTGCGCCTGCGGCAATCAGTTCGATACCCGCTCCACCCACAAGGGGCCCATCGTGCTTGAAATCTGCGCCGCCTGCCACCCCTTCTTTACCGGCAAGCAGAAGCTGGTCGATACCGCCGGCCGCGTCGAGCGCTTCCGCCGCAAATACGCCGCCGCTGACGCCCAAAAGGCCGCTGCCGCCGCCACAAGGTAATCCCTCCAAGACGGACCGGAAGGCCTCCGCGGACAAGCGGGGGCCTTTCTTCTTCCACCTGCAATCCGTACCGGCGCCAACCGCTCTCTACCAGGACGTCCACATGCAGAAGCACTGGGACAACCCGGAGACCCTCCCCACGCGCTCCATGCCGCACCACGCCAGCGTGCCGGCTGAGCTATGGATCGGCGGCGTTCGCGTCGCCCCCGCCACCGTGCTGGCCCCCATGGCCGGCGTCACGGATACAGTCTTCCGCCGCTTCATCAAGAACGCCTCGCTGTTCACCCACCCAACCCACCTCGCGGATCCAGCGCAGCCTGAATACCCAGCCCAGCCTACGCCGCCGCTGGCCCACCCCGCTCCTGCGGCCGATGTCGACGCCCTCACCACCAACGAGGTCTCCGGCTGCGGCCTCATCATGACCGAGTTCACCTCCGCCGACGGTCTCAGCCGCATGCGCGAGAGCAAACGCCAACGCTACCTCACCTACTACGAGGACGAGCATCCCATCTCGGCGCAGATCTTCGGATCCAACCCCGTCACCCTGGCTGAATCCGCCCGCATCTGCCAGGACGCCGGCTTCGATCTCGTCGACCTGAACCTGGGCTGCCCGGCCAAGCGCGTCGTCAGTTGCAACGGCGGCAGCGGCCTGCTTCGCGATCTTCCTCGTATCCAGCAGATCTTTCTGGAGGTCCGCAAATCCATCTCCATCCCCTTCACCGTCAAGTTCCGCATGGGCTGGAATGACTCCAACATCGTCTGCGTGGAACTGGCGAAGATGGCGGAAGACTGCGGTCTCAACGCGGTCGCGTTGCACGCCCGAACCCGCGAACAGGGCTACAGCGGCGCTGCCCGCTGGGAGTGGATCGCCGCCGTCAAGGACGCCGTCCGCATCCCGGTCATCGGCAACGGCGACATCCGCACGCCGGAGGACGCCGCCGCTATGGTAGAGGCCACCGGCTGCGACGCAGTCATGATCGGCCGCGCCGCGCCCGCCAATCCCTGGATCTTTCGCCAGATCGCCCAGTACACCCTCTCCCTCCGGCTTACCGGCGTGGGCGTCTATGACCGACCCACAGAGATGGACCGTTACCACATGATCCGCGCCTACTTCGACCGCCTCATGGCGGAGCTAGCCGAGCATCCCGAGGTCCCCGGCCCCGCCCAGACGGATCTGGAGAAGCGTCTCAAGCGCAATCATGAGAGCGCCCAGCGCGACGCCATCGGACGCATGAAGCAGTTTGCAAGCTGGTTCACTCACGGCGTCCCCGGCGGAGCCACGCTCCGCCGCCAGATCTTCGAGGCTCGCCGCGCAGTCCAGGTCGTCGAAACAGTAGAGGCCTTCTTCACCCAGCGTACAGGAGCCGAAGCGGCCGCCCCCTCCGCAGCCCCCGGCTTCTTATCGGAACCAGACTCCGCTCTCGACCTCGCGCCCGCAGCCTGGGGCTAGCTCGAACGCGCCATGCGCCACTAACGCGAGACGTTCAGGTTATCGAATTGCACGTCATTCCATCCGCTTCCCAGGCCAAACATGCCGTGCGTATGGCTCCCATCATGCACGCTGGCCAGCAATCTCCCGTCGCAGAATGCGCTGATCGCGTCGCCGTGCATGCTCAGCCGCAACCGATGCCATGCCGTCGTTTCCGCAGCCATTCCCCCAGCCAGCGACCCGCTCGCCAGCGTGCGCGTCGGCGAGCGCAACCCGGCTGTAAGCAACTCCCAGCGGCCGTCAGAAGACAGCCGAAGCACATACCCGCTCGGGAACTCCGCCCTCTGGTCCCTGAAGAAATTGGCAGAGTCGATTCGCCCCATCAACGTAGCAGCCGCGCCGCTGCTCACGCGCACATCAGCGGCCAGCGTGTAATCCTTCCATGCTGCGTCGCCGGCCAGCGTAAAGGGATCCGGTAACGGTCCCCAGGGAACCGGCGGGTAGCGAATCACCTGCTCCAGGCACCTCCCTTCGCGCCCCACGCAGGCGTTGGCCTCAAACGCTCCATCCTGATCGGCCAGATACTTTGCGGCCCGATGCAGATCCGTGTGCTCAAAATCATCGGCGTAAGGGAACGGAAACGGAGCCTCTGGCGGCGGAGCAGCTCTGCCGTGCCCTTGGCCCGTGGTGTTGGTCAGGGTATAAAGCGCGTTGGCCTCAAGCTGCACCTCAAAACTCCCATCCTTCACCGGCACGTCCTTCACATGCGCAAAACGATGCTCTGCATCCGTCTGCCACACATGCACGGTCTCGCCATGCAGTCCACCCGTCAGGCGAAACGCCAGCGCAAGCGGCTGCTTGGCGTCAATGGTCTCCACAACCACACTCCAGTCGCGGCGATCGGGAGAAGCAAGCGTCACCAGACTTCCCCCCTCCGGCAACCGCTGCGAAGAACCATCCAGATACTGCCACCCCGGCTCTGCAAACTGCGTCGTATGCGCCGTCACCCAGATCGTGCTCTGCACCTTGTACGCTCCGGACCACGGTGTGTTCGCATACATCAGCCCGGAGTGCGGCGCGGGCAGCAGGTCATAATACGAGGTCACAGGACTCCAGATCTCCGTAGCCGTCAAAGAGCCGCGCAGGTAGTTGTCGTTATAAATCTGTGCCAGTCTACGTCCGCCCTCGGCCCAACTGCGGCTCGCAAAAGGCCCGCCGCCCGGGTTCGGCTGGTCCTCACTGGCCCACAGCGGTTTGCCCGTGGCGCGGGCTGCGGCCGTCGTCGTTGGCGTATCGTCCCTGCGCGGATAATGCACGCCGATGGCCGCAACCGCTTGCGCCACGCGCGCATCCTTCTGCATCACCTTCGCAATCTCCCACTGCCCTTCGCCTGGGTACTCGTCGCAGCACACAATCCGCGTCTGCAGATGGTGCAGCAACAGCTCCCGATGCAACTCATTCAGATAGTTCAGGTCATAGACCTTTTCATTCCACAGGCCGGCGTATGCAATCTTCAGACCGTAGTGCTCCTGCGTCTTCTCAATGAAGTCAGCCACATACCTGGCCATGCGCTCCGTATAGAGGCTTGGCTTGCCGTTCTTCTCCGTCCCCACCCACGCAGGCGCGCCCCACGGCAACACCTCCAGAATGATCTTTGGATTCCGTCGCACCGCCTGCTGCATCAACCAGCCCTCATACCCCCGCGTCACGTCAATCACTCTTGGCGTCCGCATCGCGGAGGGTTCAGACCCATCCGTAGAGTCCACATCAGCGCCGATCTCAACCTTCAGCCTCTGCAGCGACGCCCCATAGTGCGGCTTGAACAGATAATCCAGAATCTCATTCCGCTGCCGTTCTGGATAGTCAAAGAGAAGCCGTGAAGAAGCTCCGGCGCTCACTGCGCCGAGGCCGTCAAACACTCGCCCTTCACTGCGCCCATCCAGCACAATCTCCCGAACAGCCGGAGCCGTAACCGCAACCGAAGTCGCAGCCACGCGAGCCGCCAGCCGTCCTGCGGCAGAGGCGGAGGGCGCACCAGAGGCGCCCGGCGCGGCCGAGGTGACTGGCGTGGCAGCTTCGGACTGCCCTGCGTTACAGAAAAACCAGGCTGCCGCCACAACCACCAGCGCAGCCACGCGAATCGTTTGCCCTGTCGTCCGTCTCTTCATGCAGATACCTTCTATCCTTTGCCGTACAGCCTTTCTTCCAGCGTCTCCAGCGAATACCCGCGCGTCTCCGGCAGCCAGAGAGCCAGCGCCACGCCGCCGCAGCAGCATACCAGAGCATACAACCAGAATGCCTCGGCCATGCCCATGTGCGCGCGGATCAGCGGAAAGCTGCTGGTAAGCGTAAAGCTGGCCACCCACAACGCGCCAACGGTGATCGACATCGCCTCGGCGCGGAGCCGCGAGGGATAAATCTCCGCAATCACCACCCAACTCACCGGAGCCAGCGTCATCGCATAGGCCGCTATAGCCACCAGGCACAGCGCCGCCACCGCTGCACCGTGCCCCGCGCTCCTCGTCATCCAGCCCAGCAACAGATAGATCCCGGCAAGCGTAAACAGCCCGCTCAGCAGCAGGACGCGCCGGCCCACGCGGTCCACAAAGTAGAGCGCCAGCACCGTAAACAGAAGATTGGCCACGCCGGTCAGCACAATCTGGAACAGCCCCTGCGATACCGAGAAGCCGGCCCGCGCAAAGATATCCTGCGCATAGGCAAAGATCACATTGATGCCGCACCATTGCTGCAGCACTGCAAGGCATATCCCCATTGCAAGAATGCGCAGCACCTCCTTCCGCCAGAGCAATGAGGCAAAGCTTTGGCCTTCACCCTCCGCAGGACCCTCTGCCGGAATGTCGTTGTTGTGCTCCATCCCTTCACGGATCGCTGCGGCCTCAGCGCCGGAGACGCCCAGCCTGCGGAAGGCGTCCAGCGCCTCAAATTCGCGAGAGTTTGCCAGCAGCCAGCGCGGGCTCTCCGGCATCACCAGCGCCGCTACAAAGAACACCGCCGACGGAACCGCCGTAATCCCGAACATCCAGCGCCATCCCCACTGCACATTCCAGGACGCAAGCACCGCGGCAGCCGTCATCCCGGCAGGAGCCGGCCGCGCTATCAGCCAGTTCATGCCTTGCGCGGCCAGCACGCCAAAGACAATCGCCATCTGATTCATGGAGACAAACCGGGCCCGCAAAGCCGTCGGCGCAATCTCCGCCAGGAACATCGGAGCAACATCAGAGGCTGCTCCAATCGCGCATCCTCCGGCAATCCGCCACAGAACAAACATCCGCAGCGAGCCGCTGGAGGCCGTACCCAGCGAGGAGACCACGAACAGCATGGCTGCGCCCATCAGCATCCACCGCCGTCCCCTGCGAGCGCTCAGCCGCCCGCTCGCCAGCGTGCCGGCCAGGCATCCCACCAGCGCGCAACTCATCGCCCAGGCCTCCATGCCCGGCGTACGAATGTGGAAGTAGGCCTCGTAAAAACTCTTCGCGCCTCCAATCACAACCCAGTCGTAGCCAAACAGCAATCCTCCAAGCGCGCCGGCAAAGCCCGCCAGCCAGGCCCGCAAGGGAGCCGCCTCTGCGCTCAACCCGCTCTCGCCGTCCTGGGTTGGCGCGCCCATCACAACAGCACCACCATCGCGCGGAAGTTGGCCTCCTTCTGCAGACGTGAGCGCATATCCAGCGCCGGCAGATGATTCGGACTCTCTTGCAGCACCTCTCCCAGCCGCAGAATCGCTCCTTCCGCGTCGCCCTCGCCAAGCGCAATCAGCGCCCTCAGCCACGTGCAATCCGCGCGCCGCCTTCGCTCCATATCCTCGTCAAACAGCAGCAGATTCGGAAGCGATGTGGCAAAGTAATCAATGCGGACAGGCGCGCGGCCCAGCTCTTCCAGATGCACCCGTAGCGCCTCCACCGCGCCCCCCGCTGCCGTTCGATCTCCCAACCGATGCAGCGCAAGCGCCTGAAAAAGTGTCGAGTACCCTGGCGAAGCCAATGGTTTCCCGGCATCCCGCCAGAACGCCTCCGCGGCGGCCGCCTCTCCGCGCAGAACCTCCGCGCACCCGGAGTAATAATCCAGATCCCGCTCCTCGGTCAGCAGGTGCTTCCCTTCCCCAAGGCTCTCCGGATAACATCGCGCCTGCCGAAAGTGATCAAGCGCTCTCTCGCTATCGCCAACGGCCAGCGCTGCCAGTCCCAGGCTGCGTTGGGCATGCACATACTGCGCGGAAACCAGCCCCTCCCCACCCTCCCAGGGACGGAACCGCCGCGCCAGCAGCCGCTCCAGAGCCTCCGGCCATCTGCCTAGCTCATTGAGCAGCGTAAGGAACTCAAGACTCAGATCGTCTCGCTGCTCCACCAACTGCGGATACTCGCTCAGGCGCTGGAGACGCTGCTCCGCGGAGGCCAACAGCGCCCGTTTCCTCAGTTGATCCCACTCATAGAACACGCGCGCATCGCTCGGCTCTCTTCGAAATGACTCAGCGTAGAGCTCATCCGCAACCTCCGCGCGATGCAGCACGTTATATTCGCCCAGAGCAAGGTTGCGAAACACCGTCGCACTCGCCTTGGAGCTCCGCGCAGCCGTGCGCCAGCGCGCCATCGCCTCCTCATAGCGCCGGTAGTGATAAAGAGCATTCCCCAGCAGATAGTTTGCTGAAGCCGAATCCGGCGCCTGCCGCAGATGATCCTCCAGGATGCACATCTCTTCCAATCGCGATGGAAAGCAGCACCGCGTATCCATCGCGTCCGCACGCTCCGCGTGAATCGTCGCCTGCTCAAACTCGCCCTGCCGGCGCAGAAGAAACTCCAGCAGATAGCCAATCATAGGCGACTGCAGATCAGGATCCTCCACAAACCGCAACCCAAGCTCAATCGCATAGCCCCGCAAGCCACACCACGCCAGATCCAGCAGAACATCCACATGGGTCTGCAAATCCCTCCCCAGCGCCGTCCGGTAACGCTCCCATGCATCTCTGGAGCCGGAGAGAAGCGCAAGCGCGGCCATACCCAGAAAGTCCAGCGGATCGTCCCGCAGCGACTCTTCCAGCGCATCAACCGCCGCCGCACATCCATCCAGACCGTGCAGCGCAAACGCCTTCAGCGCACGAGCCTTCAGGTTGTTGGGCTCCGCAGCCAGCGACAAGCCAACCTCCTCCAACGCCCGCTTCCACAAGCCCCCACCCACGCTGATACAGGCCAGAGCATAATACGCCGGCCCTTGCCAGGCTCGGTTCCACGCAGCCTTGGAATGCGCCGCATAGGCCTCCTCCATCCTCCCTTGGAACTGGAGCGTAAGACCCAGGCTGTAAAAAACCTCGCCGTCGCGAGGATTCAGATTCAACCGCGTCAGACGCCGGATCGCCGCGCGGAAGCAGTCCTCAGCCTCAACCAACAGACCCCGGCGCAGCCGGGACAGTCCCAAAGCATGGTTGATGCGGACGTCCTCCGGATCGCGCCGCAATCCCTCCAGCCACCACTCCTCCGCAGACCGGGTCGCATGCCGATTCTGCTCCACATGCAGCCCGATAAGATAAAGCTCTTCCGTACTCCGCACCTCCGCGGGCAGCGGCGGCTCCCGCGCCGGCTCTGGAGCCGGAGCCAGAGTCGGCGCTGAAGCCTCCTCCCGCGCCACACCTGGCGCTTCAGCCGCTCTCGGTGCGGCAAACCGATGCTCCAGCAAAACCTCTCCACCCACATCCCGAACCGTCAGCACCAGCCCGTCGATGCACTCTCTCTCCTCTCCTGTATCGTAAAACGCGGGCTCAGCCGGCGAAACCTCGCCGCTCACCTGCAGCAACGTGCCAGTGCCATCCTCAAGATGAATCGTGATCGAACGCGGCTCTGTCGTCAGGATGCCCAGCCGAAGCCCCCTCTGCCCCGGCCGCAGGCTCACGGCCGCGTGCAGATTGGCAATATCAGGCGTGCCGATCTTATGAATCGGATACCAGCTCTGGCGAAAGGTGCGCGTCTCGCAAGGCGCAATCCAGGAAAAATCCGGTTGATTGTCGGTGTACGCTCCAGCCATCAGCTCCACATATGGGCCGTCTTCCTCGGTTAAATTTCTATCCCACGCCTTGCCGAACTCTCCGCAACCCCACGTCCATAGCTTCTTCCCCGGGGCAATGTGGTGATTCGACACATGCACCACACCCGCATCCGCGCGGTGGTCGTAGCCGCCAAAGAAGTCGTAATCCGAGCTCGGAACCATGTAAGAGGTAGGGACCGGAATATTCTTGTACCAGCGCAGATCGGTCCCCGGGCTGTAATTCACCCCATAGTAGGTTCCCGTGGCCAGCGGAAACGTGCTCATCGCGCGCCGCGCATGGTCCGCAACAAATGCCACGTCGGGAGGGAAAAACACCTCGTACTCCTCATGGACGCGAACCGCCACATTCGCCCACCACAGAAAGGTCTGGGTAAAAGGCGTGCGGTTATAAAGCCGCACTCGAACCTCAACCACGCTGCTCTGCGCAGAAAGATGAACTCCGGCCATCCCCTTCATGCGCAGCATCGGATCATGCTCGCTCAGCCACACCGTGCACCCTCCCTCATCGTCGTGCTCCACCGCCGCGTGTACCGGCATAAAGGTAGAGGGACGATGATGCTGCGGCCAGTTGAACTCCACGCCGCCAGAGATCCACGGACCCAGCAAACCCACCAGCGCGGGCTTGATCACTCGTTGGCGATAAAAAAAGTCGTACCCGGTGCTCTTGTCGGTTCCCGTATGGATCCGGCCGCCAATCTCCGGTAGCAGCATAAGTTGAACGTAATCATTCTCCAGAAAAATGGCTCGGAACTCCCGAGGCGACGGAATACTCTCAATCTGGTCCGTAATCGGATTGGGATACACCGCTCCGGAGCTTCCCTGATACACCCTCTTCTCCAGAAACATGGGGTTGGGATCCGGCGCCAACGGACTCCACGTCGGCAGAACAATCGTCTCTTCTCGGCAAACCACCGCAGCGGCGGCCTTGGCTTTGACGAAAGGCATAGGTATCGTTCCATCCTCCCGCATGAAACACCGCAACAACCGGAGCCGCATGCATTCTTGCGTCTTTGCGCCCTGTCGCCCACCGCCCGGCGGAGCCAAAAGACGCATCGAACCTCAGCGTCCCGGTAGCAGCACGCCACGGAAAACCGCTGTCGGTAACGTACACGGCAGCTCCCACGCTGTCAACCGCACCCGTCCGTCTCCCTCCTGCTCCGCTCAGGTACAATCCACCAAAGCATGAAACCCGCCGGCATAAAAGGCATCGCAGACGCTCTCCGTATCTCCATCGGAACCGTGGACAGAGCCTTGCACGGGCGCTCCGGGATCAGCCCCAGGACCCGCGAGCTAGTGCTGGCCAAGGCCAAAGAGCTTGGCTACCGTCCCAACGCCGCCGCACGATCTCTCAAGCTCAACCGTACCTATCGCCTCGCCGTATATCTTCCGCTGGAGCACGGCGCATTCTTTGACGCCATCTACCAGGGGATCGCGGAGGCCTGCCGGGCAACCAGCGTCTTACAGCTTGAGCCTCATCTCTTTCGTTATCCGCGCCTGGACTATGGCGATCGCCAACTCCTCTCGGCGCATCTGCAAGAACCCTGGGACGCCTGCATCGTCTCCCCCGGCAACCCGGCGCGCATCGCGCCCGTCCTGCGCCAGACCATAGCCGCCGGCACGCCCGTCTTCTGCGTCTCCACCGACGCGCCGGAGACGGGAAGAATCGGAGCCGTCACCGTCGATGCCTACACCAGCGGAGCCATCGCCGCTGACCTGCTCTCGCATGTCGTCAAAACCGCAGGACCGCTGGCCGTCATCACCGGGGATCTCTCCACACTGGATCATGCCGAGAAGGTCCGCGGCTTCAACGAAGGCCTGTCGCGCTGGGCAGCGCACCTTGCGCCGGCCATAATCCTTGAAACCCACGAGCAAGCATCGCAAGCCCATCGTCTCGCGGCCAGCATGTTGGCGTCCCGGCAGCGTCCCGTTGCACTCTATGTAACCAACGCGATGAGCGTCCCAGTCTTGCAAGCCTGCGCGGAGCGCGGCCTGCTCGCAAAGCTGCCTCTCCTGACTACCGATCTCTTTCCGGAGATCCTCCCCTATCTGGAAACCGGAGCGGTGCTTGCAACGCTGCACCAGCGTCCGGCAACGCAAGGCAGCCTGATCGTCGAGCAGATCGTACGTTATCTCTGCGAAGGCCGACTGGAGCGCAACCAGATCAACCTGGCGCCCCACCTTGTCATGCGTAGCAACCTGGAGCTGTTCCGCGGGGAAGTGGCTCGGGCCACACCGTCCGGAGTCATCCAACCCCCAGACCGGCAAAGAGCGCTCACCCCAAAGGAGCCCCGCTCCCTCAAGAAGCGGAAGCTCTAACCCTTCCCGTATCCGACAGAAAACAAGCATCCTATGCCTCCTCTGCGCTCCAAAGAGGCAGGTAAGCACACCCCAACCCCGCCTGTCCCTCAGCCGACTCTATGGCGCGGCGGACCACCTTTGCTCCGCCGCTTCGTCGCCGCCCTATCGAGAAACTCCAAAAAACTTGTAACACTTCACCAAAATATGGATCTATCTAACTGAGGCATAGTTGTGAGCAAAGCTGGACACTCCCTTCCTTTCAGCGGTGAGATACCTTGACTGTTGCGACAGCCATGGGCAGCAGCCCGGCACAAAAACTGACGGCGCAATACCCACGCGGCGCGGGCCTCGACCCGGTTGGCCGTCGCTGCATCTCCCCCACCGTCGGAACTCACTGAAGGCAGCGCAATCAACAACCATCCAGCGTCTGGCTTCGCTATCGCCACCATCCAAAATAAGGAGCAATCACCATGACAGTGGAACGAGGTGTTCGCGTTTTAGCAGGTTCTTTTATCTTGATATCGCTTGGCTTGGGATACTTCTACTCCCCCTACTGGTATCTGATGACAACCTTTGTCGGCCTGAATCTACTCCAGTCGGGCATCACCGGATGGTGCCTCGCTGCCATCATCCTGCAGAAGCTCGGGCTCAGGCAGAGTAACTCGGGAGCGAGCTGCGGCATCTAACCGCTGCGTCATCTGTCTCTCACCATAAATCTGCTCGGAGCCCATCGCCTCCAGCAAACAACGCCAGGCAACACGCTCAGCCTCTTCCTCCCCAACGCATCCAAACCACAGGCTGGCCTTCAACGCCTGAACCTTCGGAGAAAAACATGAATCTGTTCCCGTCACATCCCTCGCGCCGTCCCGGCAAAGCCTCACTGGCAAAGCTCGCAATGATTGCAATCCTTGCGAGCCTTCCAGCTATGGGTCACTCTCAGGCGACCAGCAGCCAAAACCCCGTCGCGATGGAGTTTCCCTATCAGTACTTTCCGGCAAACCTTCCCAGCGATGCGACAGCACAGTTCTATCCATCCGTATGGACCACCTATGCGTCCAATCCCGGGCGTAATCCTGCCTTTCCAATGCCCGCTAACGCTCCCAGGAAACTTCGCGATGGGGTAGCGTGGTCCTTTGCCGGTGCCGGCGCGCTGCCTCTCAATGGGCCACCTCCGGGGGGCGACTTCAAAACCGCCGCTTATACCTTCGGTATGCCCGTCGGCGTCAGCGTAGTCAAGGGAATCG
Source organism: Granulicella sp. (assembly GCA_027365345.1). Lineage (GTDB taxonomy): Bacteria > Acidobacteriota > Terriglobia > Terriglobales > Acidobacteriaceae > Granulicella. Next base: position 9,908 of record DAHXNO010000070.1, on the reverse strand, counting down.
TCTACGTCGGAGACGATAACGGATATACCTACGCCATCAATGCTCAAACTGGAAAGCTGATCTGGGCGCATTACGGCTGGAACATGAACATGAGCAATCCGCTCGTTGTCGGCGATCGCGTCTTTGTCTCTACGGGCAGCGCCTACTTCAACTACGCCAACACCATGAAATATCTCAAAGGTCAGCGTCCTACGCGTGGCCCTGGGCTCAACACCATCTACGCCCTCGATCGCACAACCGGCAAAGAACTTTGGGCCTACCATACACCCGGCGAAGGCATGCCCACTCCTCTTTATAAGAATGGCTTCCTCTATGAGGGCACTGGCGACGGACACATCTACAAACTTGCCGCAGACACCGGAACCCTCGTCTGGAAGGCGGACATCGTATCCTTCGACAGCATGTCCTCCCTTGTGGAAGGCTCCGGCTATGTCTTCGCCGGCGGCACCAATCCCAACTTCTTCTACGCTCTGGATGAAAACACGGGCAAGATAGCCTGGAAGATGACCATCCCAGACATGGTTGCAACCGGTATCGGAGATTGCACACCCGCATACCAGGCTGGAATCGTGGTTCAGGAGGTCACCGTCAGCAGCGGCGATCCCTCCAACCCGGTAGCCAACGTTCTCCTTGCGATGGACGCAAACAGCGGAAAGATCATCTGGCAAAAGCGATTCCCCAACGGCCCGGTCCCTCCAGCCATGAAGACCGCAACTCCGGTCATCGTGAATGGAGTCGTCTATGAGGGCAGCCCAGTCTCCGGCGAGTACTACGCCCTGAACCTCAAAGACGGCCATCAGTTGTGGAGTCTTCACATCGGCAGCCAGATCCGTGCTGGAGCCGCAATACAGAACGGTATCGCCTACCTCCCCTACAGAGCAGGAGACATCGCCGCGATCCGGATCGCCGATGGCAAGCGCGTAGCCGTCAAGCACCTTGGCGGAGCCTTTGGCCCATCGTCACCCGTCATCGTTGGCGGTACGCTCTACGTCTCCAATGTTTACGGGTGGGTCACTGCCGTCCCCTTGAAGGACATTTATTCCTCAACCGCTGCAACCACAGCGGAATAATGTCCAAGAAGCATCGCTTCGGCATAGAGAGAATCTGACCAGAGCTTTTTCCCTATGCCTCAATATCCCGGAGCGGAGCGCGCCGAGCGCTCCCTCCCCATACCCCAGCAGGCAAGCTCCCTCTCCCAACCCAGCAGGCTGGCCCTCCGGGGCCCCGCTCCGAACTCCATCCATCTTGCGACCGCGCGCCGCCCCCGCAGAAGAAGGCATTCCAAAGGCCTCTCAGCATCTCGAATGCGCCGTCCGGGCTCAGGACCACGCTTTCCGCGTCAGTGGCCTGTCATCCTGGGAAACACAACCCTCCAGACTCGCGATACGCAACAGCGGGCAGATCTGGCGTCTCATGTGCCAGTCGAGCGACTTTGGTCACTGCGCCCTCGCGTCAAGTCGCTTCTAATCAAAACCATGAACCCGCAGATTCACGCCATCGACTTCAACCAGCGTCCCTTTCTCGCTATCTGGGAGGTCACCCAGGCCTGCGACCTGGCCTGCGTCCACTGCCGCGCCGCGGCCCAACCGCTGCGCCACCCCTTGGAACTGACCACCGACGAGGGCAAGAACCTGATCGATCAGATTGCATCGCTGGATGTGCCCGTCTTCGTGCTGACGGGCGGCGATCCGATCAAGCGCCCCGACCTCTTTGAACTCATCGAGCACGCGCGTAACGTCGGGGTCCGCGTCTCCCTCACTCCCAGCGCCACCCCGCTGCTCACCCGCCAGATCGTCTTCCGGCTCAAACAGGCGGGCCTCGCGCGCCTCGCAGTAAGTCTTGACGGAGCATGCGCCCGGACGCACGACGCCTTTCGCGGCATGTCCGGCTCCTTTCAACGAACCCTCAACGCCGTCTCCTGGGCAAATGAAGCCGGTCTGCCCGTCCAGATCAACACCACCTTCAGCCGCCGCAACCTCTCGGAACTGGATGAGATCGCCGCACGGGTGGAGAACCTTCGCATTACGCTGTGGAGCGTCTTCTTCCTGGTCCCCACCGGACGAGGAAAGCTCGACGATCTGCTCAGCGCAGACCAGTTCGAACAGGTCTTCGCGCGAATCTACCAGCTCTCAAAGACCGCCAGCTTCGACATCAAGACCACGGAAGCTCAGCACTACCGCCGCTACATCCTGCAGCAGCGCGTTGCGGAGCGCAAAGCCGGGATTACCGCAGACTCAGCTCCCGAGAAGATGGCGGATTCCCTTGGACGCGCGCCGCGCGGGCTCAACGACGGCAAGGGCTTCCTCTTCATCTCCCACACCGGAGAGGTCTACCCCAGCGGATTCCTGCCGCTCACCGCCGGCAACATCCGGCACAAACCGCTCGCCTCCATCTATCGTCACTCGCCGCTCTTTCACAGCTTGCGCGACCCAGCGCAACTCACCGGCAAATGCGGTCACTGCGAATTCAAGGAAATCTGCGGCGGCTCGCGCGCTCGCGCCTACGCTCTCACCGGCGATCCCATGGCCGAAGAGCCTTGCTGCTCTTACATCCCCAAAGGTTACGTCGCGCCGCCACCGGCCATTCGCGCAGCCGACACGCTCCACGTTCTGCAGGGCGCCTGAAGTTCCAGCGCGCTCCGGCACGCCATTCCACCAGATCTCACGGAACCAGCCCAGCAGATCTCACCCGGCCGAAGAGAAGAAGCTGTAGGAGGCAAAAGACATGCCCGTACAAATTGGCGCAAAACCAGATAGCGGATTCGAGGATCCTCTCGGGATGCTTCAGGACTGCCACCGCCGCATCGAACGATTTCTCCATATCCTCTGCCTGGTGGCAGAGCAAGCCTGCGGGCGCTCCCTCACTCCGGAAGAACGCGCAGCCGTCTCCGCGTCCCTTCAGTACTTTCAGCAGGCCGGCCTGCGTCACAATGCCGACGAAGAAGCGTCTGTCTTTCCTCGCCTTCGCGTAGCAGACCCCGATCACTCCCAGGCCAACCTCGCCCACCTCGAAGACGATCACCGCCGCACCGAAAGTCTTCATCAGCAGGTCGAATCGCTCTACCGGCAATGGATGGAAACTTCTACCCTCAGCAGCCAGGAACAGCAGGCCCTGCTCTCCGCAACCTCAGAGCTGCGCAGCATCCAGACAGCACACATCCAGTTAGAAGAGTCCATCGTCTTCCCACGTGCCGCTCAGGTACTCGACAATGCGGCGCTGGCCGCCATTGGCTCAGAGTTCCAGGCAAGACGGAGATAGCTCTCCGCAATACCCCATCCTTCCAGCGAATCCCCAGTAGATCCCCGGCCAACCTCTCGCTTCATCACGCGAATCTTCCGGCTCCAGACCGCACGCTGAGAACCAAAAACTCACCAGCCGCATCCGCGCCTTCCTCAGTGCGTCCACTCATCCGCATGCATCACCAGATCCACATACATCTGGCGGGGCAAATGCGTCTGCCAGTGCCCAGTAGCTTTGGCCACCGCCACCGTACCCAGGAACAACACCAAAATCGCCGCCGCCGTCGCCGTTGGACCTGCCACTCGGCCTCTCCACCGCTCCGCCACATCAGCCGCTCTGCGCGGCGTTGCGGCAAACTGCAAGGCATGCTCGGCCGGGCAGGCGGCAACGCACTCCGTGCACGCCGTACACTCCACAGAGCGAATCTGCACCAGGCGATCCACCTGCAAACCCGCCGGGCACGCGCGCGCGCATTTGCCGCAATCGATACACGCCTCCGCGTCGCGCCGAATCTTCAGCGGACTCAACAGCGAAGCCAGGCCCATCAGCGCCCCATAAGGACACAGGTAGCGGCACCAGAAGTTCTGCACCAGCAGGGAAAGCACCCCCAGCACCAGCAGCACCACGATCCCCGTCACACTCATCTCGCGGAAAAAGTTCAGCATCTTCACATCGGCCACCATGCCGTAGGGCGTGTGCATAAACCCCCTCAGCGCAGCCGCCGGCAAGCTCCCGGCCACGTACACAAAGAATCCCAGCAGCAAATACTTCAGGCTACGCAGCGGAAGATCCGCCCAACGCGGCAACCGGAACGTACGCTGGAACACCTTCCGTCCCACCCTCCACAACCGCTCGGAGACCGTGCCGATCGGGCAAATCCAGGAGCAAAATGACTTCTTCAGCAGCAGGCTCATCGTCACAAACGCCATGAACAGGAACATGGCCGCGGGATGGATACTCGGAACCCTCCCCGTCGTAAGAAAATACTTGGTGTTCATCATGCCGGCAATCGGCAGCCAGCCCTCTACGCCGGCCGGACGCGACACATAGAGCCCCTCTCCGCCCCGCTCAAAGTAACGGACCCACAGGTAAAACTGAAGACCAAGCCAGGCGTTCAGCGCCACAAACGCCCATTGCATCAAATGCCGGATCGTTTGCGACCGGTCTTGCAGCAAGCGCCGAACCAGCTTCTTCTTTGCAGTCTGCGAGGTCACACTCTCTACCGTCTGCGTAGCCATCTCTGTGTCTCCCTCAACTTCAGAATCTACAGCTACGCCTCCCCCGCAGCAGCGACTTATGTCACACTCCAGCATCACGCAAATGGAACCCGGCCAGACCAGCCCTGCGGCCGGAACCAAAGACTCCCGCTCCGCCGTCAGAACATAACAGGAACCAAGCCACAAAAGCTCCAGGTGCAAGGACCCACCCTGCAAGCCTCGCTCCTGCCGCGGGTCAACCGCATCGTCTCCCACCCTTCCTGGCCGGCCAAAGGAAGCCGCACAATCTCCCGCGCGTAAGCCGCTCGCCTCCTCCGCCTCAAGCTGGCGGAAAGAAGCTCTCCCCGCGCGCTACCGTCAGAATCAGTTGCAGCGCAAACAGGAGCACCGCGGCAAGCTCCAGAAAACCTGAAATCGGCAGCAGCTTCCACGCAAAATGCGCCATACCCTCATAGGCCAGCGGCTCCATACTCACGCGCAGGGTGCAACCGGCCAGCAGCAAGAGCAGCGTGGCGAACATCAGCCGCGGACTCCACAGCCGGAGGATACCGGCAAAATGCGGCAGAATCCTCGGTCCCACCGTCATCACCATCATGGCCGCAAATCCCACAGTGAGCGCATGCCGAGACCCGCCCCAGATCCCACCATGAACATCCGCCACCGCGGCCCAGACGCCCAGCAGCGAAGCCACAATCGACCACACAAAGGCAATACGCAGAAATACCGGAAAGCTGGAATGAACTCCCAGTGTCTTCGCAGGGCGCTCCGGAGCGGAAAACACGCGAATCGCCACGGCAGCCATCACTGCACCCACAGCCAGCAACACCGTTGCAGCCAAGGTCTGCCCCGCCATGCCCAGAACCACACCCAGCACATCGACCAGCACGGCCATCTGGAGCATCCGGCCTCGTACCGGCCCTGCTCCCAGGAAGATCGGCAGCCAGCGGGCGCTGAACCCCCACACCAGCGGAGCCAGAAATCCCCACCCCAGCAGCACCAGATATCGTTGGTCAAATCCATGCGGCCTGGCCGGAGTCAAACCTGCCAGCGCCAATCGCACCTCAATGGCGAAGTTCAGAGCAATGGCCATCAACATCGCCGCATTGCTCACCAGCACCGTCTGCATCCAGGGCTCCATCCCCGCTCTGGGACGCGCCTTCGCCTTTGCCCCAGCCTCTTCGCCTGTCTGCTCCGGCAGCTTGTGCTGGCTGGCCGCATACAGAAACATTAGAATGGCCACCAGTTCCAGCAGCCCGGAGAGGGGCAGCGTCACACGCCATCGCCACAGATAAGCGCCGGCCAGCCAGTGCAACGTCAGGCCGGCCGTCCACAACGCCCAGCAGGTTACAGGCAACCGGCCACGGTTGGCCCTCGTCTGTGGCTGTGAATAGAACCCAATCCCCAGCACAAAACTGCCAATCCAGCCAAACACCTGCGAGTGGCCGTGCGCCTGGATCCATGCCGGTGAAAGCCCGCTCAGCCCATGATGCGCCGTAATCACCAGCAGGTTGGTGAACCCTAAAATCGTGCCCGGAAGCACCAGAAAGAACAGCCCCGTGGCAATCCATAGCCGGAACAGCAGGCTCTTGCGCCGCTCCACAGCGACCAGCGCACGGTGCTTCTCCGCTGCGTCGCCAGAAACTCCATCCACTTCCATCACTGTTGTGCTCATGGCTCTTCTCCGCTCACAGAATCGAGCGTAGAAGCCCACCGGTCAGAACGCAGTGACTTTAGTCGCGCTGCCGAAAACCCCCATTACGAACTGCTGTCCAGAATCGCCGTCAGACCCGGCAAGTCAACCACCGTGATCTTCCGCCCCTCCACCTGCACCAGCCCCTCCGCCTGCAGCCGCATCAGATTGCGCGACACCAGCTCGCGCACCGTGCCAAGCTCCTGCGCCAGTTCCTGATGGGTTCCAGAAAGCTGAAACTCCCTGCCTGCGCCGGTCTGTCTTCCCTGGGTCTGGGCCAGTCGCACCAGCACAGACGCCAGCCGCTGGCGCACGGTGGCAAAGGAAAGCTCCTCGATAATCCCTACCAGCCGCCTCAGCCGCGCCCCCACCACGGCCAGCATCTTCAGAGCTACTTCAGGATGCGCCAGGCAGAAGTTGCGAAAATCGTTGCGCGAGATAAATAGAACCTCTGACTCCTCCACCGCGCTCACGGACGCCGGATACGGCGCCCCATCGAAGACCGGCAACTCCGCCACCGATCCACCCGGACCCTCCACCGCAAGCACCTGCTCCCGGCCACTGGCGGAACTCTTGAAGATGCGCAGCTTACCGCTGGCGATAATGTGCAGACCCTTGCACGGATCGCCTTCAGAAAACAGCAACTCCCCCTGCCCATAGCGTTTGCGCACCGCGTGCTCCCCCAAAAGCCGCAACTCCTCCGGTGACAGGCTGGAGAAGAGTGCGGCCGCGCCGAGTGAGGAGACGGTGTTTCCTTGTTCAGCCATTGGCCATAGTCTACCGAATTCATCCGCCCAGTGACTTTAGTCGCAGCATCCGCCGCCGCATTTCCGTAAGGTTGCCTTCAGGAGAGATCACCATGGCCACATCTGAAACCACCGTCCGGGACATCGCCTTGGAGCAACCGGCCTCCATCCGCATCTTTGAAAAGTTCGGCATCGACTACTGCTGTGGCGGCCGCAAGCCACTCACCGAAGCGTGCCAGGAGCACTCCCTTGAGCCCGGCACGGTTCTCCAGGCCATTGCGGAGGCCACTGCGGGAACCGCAGAAGACGCCGTCAACTGGGCTGCCGAATCGCTCGAAACCATCTGCAACCATATCGTAGCCACGCATCACGCCTACATCCGCGCCGAGCTGCCGCGCCTTGACATGCTGGCGCAAAAGGTCATCTCGCGCCACGGAACCGCGCATCCAGAGCTGCCGCAGATTCAACAACTCATCCACTCGCTCGGTGCCGATCTTCTCCAGCACCTCGCGAAAGAAGAGGCCGTACTCTTCCCCTACATCACCCATCTTGAACGCAATCTCATCACCTGCGGCCCGCGTCCGCTCGGCTGCTTTGGCGCGGTGCGCAATCCCATCCGCATGATGGTGGCGGAACACGATGCCTCTGCGGAAATCATGGCCCGGATCCGCCTGCTCAGCAAAGGATTCACGCCTCCGGAAGGCGCCTGCCCTACCTACCGTGGTCTTTACCACGCGCTTGCAGCCTTCGAGCAGGATCTACAGCAACACATCCATCTGGAAAACAACACTCTCTTCCCAAACGCGATTCAACTGGACGAGAGCTTTGCCTGACCGCCCGCACGGATTCCTTTTTACTCGTCCGCGCCTCCATCGTCTGACCACAGCGCCTTGTCGGCCTGCCGCAACCCACACCCATCCCTCGCGCAACCCGCGGCTCCCTCGATGCCTTCACAATATCCAATCAACAGCGAACGAAAGGAGATGCCCGGCAACAACGACGGCCGACCGAACTTCTGCGCATAGAACTTCGCGCTCCGCCCTTCCACGAAACCATCGAAGCCTTCCGCATCCAGTACCTTGTTCAACTTTTCCTAGAAGGGATGCCCCGGAGCCGTTGCCGGCTCCGTATGCGCAACCCACAAACACTCCTGCACCCGCTGCTCTTCCCGCCCACCCATCGCCATACTCGTTCGACGATTTCACCCTCCAACCGTCTCCCGTAAAACTGCGACTTCACCACGGGCTCGTGAGGTGCAAAGACGCAATTTATTAGGTGTTCTGTTGAGATAAGGCAAGAGTACCTTATATATTAGGTTCATGCTGCCGTTGACTTCGATAGGCGAACGCATAGCCGGCAAGCGCAAGGAGCTTGGGATGACCCAATCTCAGCTTGCCCGAAAGGCCAGAGTCGGGCTCTCGACGCTTGATGCTCTTGAGAACGCGCGTCTAGGCGAGCTCGGTTATTCGAAGATCACCAACATTTTGACGGCGCTGGGAATGGAGCTCCGGCTGCAGGAAATGAGCGGACGGCGACCGACACTCGAAGAACTCCTGGAGGAGGGCCGCGATGATCAAGGTCTGGACCGACGCCGTTGAAGCGGGCATGCTCGACCGCCACAACACGCGCGGCAGCACGTTTGTCTATCAGCCGGGAGTAGCCGGCGAAAGAGCGGTTTCCGTCACGATGAACGTTCGCACGTCATCGTATGACGCGCCGTTGGGACTTCTACCCATCTTTGAAATGAACTTGCCCGAAGGCGCATTGCGCGAGCGGTTGCGCCTGGCCTTTGCCAAGGCTACCGGTAGCTTCGACGACTTCGATCTGTTGAGGATCGTGGGGCGCTCGCAGGTTGGCCGCATTCGATATACCGGGGAGAGAGAGCAACTCAACGAGGACGTACCCTTCCAGTCGGTTGAGGAGATTCTTGAACGGAACCGTGGCGGCGATCTGCTGCGCTATCTCATCGACAAGTTTGCATCGTTTTCCGGTATCAGCGGAGTGCAGCCCAAATTCCTGGTACGTGACGAGAATGCCTTCCACGCGCTGAGCAGAAACAAGACTCGCCTGTCGCAGAGCTATCGTGGCGCTACGCATATTGTGAAGTTGTGGGAACAGAATGAATTTCCGCAGCTCGCTGCCAACGAGTATTTCTGCCTCAAGGTTGCTGAGAAGTGTGGCCTGGAAGTGCCACCGTGTCGGTTGGCCGAGGATGGCCGTGCGCTTGTCATTGATCGCTTCGATTTGCGACCCGACGGAACGTATCGAGGCTTTGAAGACTTCTGTGTGCTCAACGCGCGCCGTACGGATGAGAAATATCGCGGCAGCTATGAGGGCTCCGTCCTGAAGCGCTTCGTCGAATTTGCCAACTCATCCAATGTTGGCCAAGACCTTGAGCGTCTGTTTACGCTCATTGTCATCAACTGTGCATTGCGCAATGGCGATGCACACCTCAAGAATTTCGGCATGGTCTACGACGACGTTCAGGGTGAAGCCCGCCTCGCGCCGGTCTATGACCTGGTGACCACTTCCGTTTATTTGCCCAGGGACAGCATGGCCCTGACATTGAATGGCACCACAAAATGGGCGAGTGCAAAGGATCTGCAGCGACTGGGCGAAGTGCGACTCGGAAGCACGCCGGCACGAGTAAGAGCCATTCTGGAAAGCGTCGATACTGCACTGACCTCTACGGCCGGAGAGATGCGCGTCTACACCAAGAAGCACGGAGAGTTTGCAGATATTGGCAATCGCATGCTTCAAGAGTGGGAGCAGGGTGCGAGACATTCACTACGCGCCTGACCGGAACCATCGGCCTTGTCGCCATCATCATTACAAAATCACACAATTGTTTCCTGCGGCTCTGGCCAGGTGGGCGCCAGGCAATGAAGTCGTGAGCGCTATCTGGACCGCATCTTGTGGGGCGGGGGGCGAAGCGTCAGGCCGGGAGGATGAGAGAGCGCAAGACGGAAGATCGGGCGAAGTGGCGAGAGTTGGTTGCGGAGCAGATGGCGAGCG
>DAHXNO010000018.1 GCA_027365345.1 Granulicella sp. | reverse complement strand
AACGGACGGAACCGCGCTTCGCGCCAGCCTTGCCCACGCGCGGCAAAACGGCTTGCGTCTCGGTTGGCGCTTCACCACCGCTCTCCAACCAGATCCGGCCCGCAAACTCCGTCGCTCCGACCTCAGCCAATCCTCGATCGATGGCCAACTGACCATCGCCCGCGCTTCCGTGCGCCGCACCCTCGCCTTTCCACCTAAGAAAAAGTGGCCGCAGCCTCAGTTACGCAGGCTTACCGAAAGCTCACCGACGATGGGGATCGTGCTTCCTGGTGGCCGGAATAAAAGATGTCGGAGTCGGTCCCTCGACCGCAACGGCAGATGGGTCTGCCGACATATTCTCCATCTCTTTCTCTGCCATCATTAAGTCTCCTTCGGCTTATTGGTGCGGCTACTTTTCGGGCAGAAAAACACAAGTCAATGCATTGAATAATAATGGATTAGATGAGCAGTACCTGCATTTTGGGATCACGAAATTCTCATCCGTATATCTGCAGCAACCATTTTCTGATAGTTCTCCGCCGCTGCTACAGCCTCTTCTGCCTCAACCTCACCGATAATCGCGATGTCGTAGAACGCATCGTTGCGCTTCCGGCGCATACGGTCGAAGAGATCGAAGGTAGGCGCGAGCGCCGGATCGAGGTGTTTCTGCGCGAACTCAAGAATGGCGATGTGGTGGCCGAGCTGAACCCGTGGACGCTGCCCGTGGCTCAGCATCAGCGCCAGCGACGCCTTCAACACGGCCTGATAAGCCGTCTGGTAGGCGGTTTCCTCGTCGATCGCAAGGTTCTTCCTGGCCGCGACAGCCTTTCTCTCTGCGTCAACGAGGAATTGCTTTACCTGCTTGGGATCGACCTTCTGCGGTTTTGTCGTTGCCATCCTGAATCAATCCAATCCGCTTTCCGTTCCAAATGTCGGTGACAAAGGGATCGCGCTTGGCGAGCCTCCGTTTCAGTTCCTGACGAGTGAAAACAGTGTAGCTGACCTCCCGGCGCAAGAGCTTCTCTGCCTTTCGCACCTCCTGCGACAGCAACGCCTGGTCCGGCTGGCCCACGATCAGTAGGTCAATGTCGCTGGCCGCGTCCGCCTCCCCCTTGGCAAAGGAGCCATAGATCCACGCCGATTCGATGCCGCCGACAGGCTGGAGCGCCCGTTTCAGGGCCGGTTCGATGCCCACAGAGCCCTGGAGAAGGGCAAAGACCGGCTTCAAGTAGGGGTAGGAGCGATTGACGCTGTAGTAGAGTTGCCTGCCCTCCTGTTCGGCCCGCAGGAACCCGTCCTGTGCCAGCCGGGCCAGTTCCCTGGAGAGGTTAGTCGAGTCTGCATCGAGTTCGGCGGCCAGTTGGCGCACGTAGACCCGCGCCTCCCGATTCATGTGGAAGAACGTCAGTACCTTTCGCCGCAGTTCCGATCGTAGAGAGATCATTGCAGTAAGAGTATACTGCAAATGCAGTAATACCACACTGCGCGTACCGCATGGCGCCGGTTGGAGAATTGGGCGGTTGGAAGCCCGCTCGCGCGAAGTAATGTGTCTTTTCGGCAAGGCTGCGTGACGTGGTAGAGGGGGATTGGTAGTGTCGAAGGAGAGCCCGACAAGGGCGAGGAGAACCGACATGGCCAAGGATGTGGGGGGCGAGATTCCAGCCAGGTTGCGGCAGGTTCAACGAAAACTGGAGCGATGGTGGAGTGGACATCACGGGCGATCGTCGCTGCCGGAAGCGTTGTGGAGGGCGGCAGGGGAGCATGGCGTATCTCGCACCGGGCAGGTCTTGCACCTGGAGTATGGCAAGCTGAAGCGCATCACGGAGGCCGCACTGTCCGCATCGGCTACCGGTGGCAAAACAATATTGCGCACCTCCCGCAGACCAGCATCGCGCACAGGCAAGAGCAGCGCCCAAAGGCGAGCGGCCTTTGTGGGCCAGGCGCCGGTGGCGGCTACGGTGTATTCACTCCAACAGTTACGCTGCAATGCTTGCGGTCAGATCTTCACCGCCCAGGCGCCCGAGGGCGTAGGTGAAGAGAAGTACGACGCGACCGCCGCGGCCATGATCGCGCAGATGAAGTATGGCT
>DAHXNO010000016.1 GCA_027365345.1 Granulicella sp. | reverse complement strand
ACTTCTATCCAGCGCCTCGCCGATCTCACCCCCGCCGCCTGGCAGAAATCCATCGCCGCAACACAGCCTCACGCTGGCCTAAACGTACAGTCCATCACAGCCGAGCGCCCCTGAACAGGTGCGGTTGCTCTGACGCTTACGTTGGATCTCGCGTGGCCCGAAGAGACCAAGGCTCAATGGCTGGCTGAGTTTCGTCAGCGCACGGGATCAGGAGCGGACGATCTCAAGGCTGATGAGTAGTTCGGCAGACGCTGCGCGGGCGGCAGAACCGTGCCTTCTATCCCCACAGCGTTTGGCGGTATGGGAGCTCGAGCCTCCCCACTCTCCGCTCCATCCCCTGAGCGGGCAAACTTCCAAAATGCCATCGCTCTCTCTCGAGCATTCGATCTGGAATGGAGAAGAGTAGATCAACAGTAAACAGTCTTCGCCCGAAAAGTCTTACGGAGTCGCGGAACGAAACAGCCCGCTCAAAGGCCGCCCGGAAGGGCGGCCTTTGAGAAGAACAGAAGGGGCTCAGGGCGATCAGTCGTTGTCGTCGCTCTCGCTTTCAGCCTGCTTCCATTTGAGCAGATCGCCCAAGGTTGTGCTGCCTGCGTTGGCGCTGGAAGAGCCGCTACCCTGTCCTTTGCCGGCTTTCCCTTTGCTGGATTCCTTGTAGCTCTCCACCTCGGCGCGCGTGGCCTCTTCCCCGATGGCCTTAATGGAAAGCCCAACCTTCTTCTCTTCCTGGTTCATCTTGACAATCTTGAACTCATGCTCATCGCCAACTTCCAGGGCAATGTGCTTACCCGTCTCATCGCATGCCTCGGAGACGTGGCAGAGACCCTCCACTCCCTCAGCAATCTCGACAAAGGATCCGAACTGCGCCGTGCGCAGAACCTTGCCCTTGATGACATCGCCAACCCGATGCTGAACAAAAAACGTCTCCCAGACATCCGGCTGCAGTTGCTTCACGCCCAGGGACAGGCGGCGGTTCTCCGGTTCCACACCCAGTACGACTGCCTTTACCTTCTCGCCCTTCTTCAATACCTCGGAGGGGTGCTTGATCCGCTTGGTCCAACTCAGATTGGAGACGTGCACCAAACCATCAATGCCATCCTCTATCTCGATAAAGGCACCAAAATCCGTCAGGTTCCGCACCCGGCCCTCAATCACCGCGCCCACCGGATACTTCTCTTCCAGCTGCTCCCAGGGATTTTCCTGCAACTGCTTCATTCCAAGGGAGATCCTACGATCCGTCGGATTCACCGAAAGAATGATCGTCTCCACCTCATCGCCCGGCTTCACCAGCTTGGACGGATGCTTCATTCGCTTCGACCAGGTCATCTCAGAGACGTGAACCAGACCCTCGATTCCCTGTTCAAGCTCTACAAACGATCCGTAGTCTGTTACTGAAAGTACCCGGCCGCGAACGTGAGCACCTACCGGGTAACGTTCCACGGCGTCCAGCCATGGATCCGGAGAGAGTTGCTTGAACCCCAGCGAAACTCTCTGCTTCTCCCGGTCAAACTTCAGCACCTTCACCTGGATCTCGTCACCCACATTCACCAGGTCGCGAGGATGCGTCAACCGCCCCCAGCTCATGTCCGTGATGTGCAGCAGACCATCCAGTCCGCCCATGTCCACAAAGGCTCCGTAGTCCGTCAGGTTCTTCACCACCCCCGCAAACACGGAACCTTCCTCCAGAGTCGCCAGAGTGACCGATTTCTTGGCATTCTGCTCCTCTTCCAGAAGTTCCTTGCGAGAGATGACCACATTGCCGCGCTTCTTGTTGAGCTTGATCACGCGGACTTCAATCTCAGTGCCAATGTAGCCATCCAGGTTCCGGACCGGACGAATCTCTACCTGAGAGCCCGGCAGGAACGCCTTGATGCCAATATCAACCGTCAGACCTCCCTTGACACGGCTCACCACCATCCCCTTCACCGGCGTCTTGGTATTGGCTGCTTCCTCCAGCTTGTCCCAAACCTTGTGACGCAGGGCCTTTTCGTAGCTGACGAGATAGCCGCCCTCCTTCTCCTCCCGCTCTACGATCACCTCGACCACATCGCCGATGTTGAACTTCGGCGCGCCAGTATGGTCCAGAATCTGCTCCAGCGGAATCAGCCCCTCCGACTTCAGCCCAATATCCACCACCGCATGCTTATCGGTGATCTTCACCAAAGTGCCGGTGACGATCGCTTCCTCGGCAGTGAGCGCCTGCGCGGCGTCCTTCTCCGCTGCCTGCTCGCGATCGAAGCTCTCCAACGCCTTCGCAAAGTCCTCAGCATCGTACTCAGGCTCCGCTTCCGCAGAGAGATCAAGAGAGACCTCTTGCTCAGCCTCCGCGCGCTGAGCCGTATCCTCCGTAGCGTGAACATCGGCAGCGCCAGCGTGAAGATCCGCAGCAATGGGGTTAGAGGGATAGTCGGTGAGTACCGCAACGTCTTTCGTTGCAGTCTCGTTGGTCATTTCCGGGGTGGGTGATTCCAGTGTGGTGTTCAGGACAGTACTCTCGAGATGGAAGGAATTGTGGTCGTGGTCGGCCATGGAATACGACTGCTCCGGGGTCCAGTTCCTCACTCCTTTGGCGCTCGCATCGGCTGGTGAAAACTAGGCGAAAGCGGCAGATATACCACCTTCTATCGGAGGTTTGACCAGTTCCAAAGATGTCAGCGGGAATAAGGTGAAGCGTCCAGAAGAGAGCCTATGACTGGATCCCGCGCACAGTCTCTCAAATAAAAGTGTAGCAGCGGCATCCTCCAGGGTCAATTCAAGCGATCGAACATCGGCCAGCTGGCATCATGCAGTCCGCTCCGCCATCCTCCTCCCGCCGCCACAGCCGCCAGATCCCCTCCCGCAGCCTCCGCCGCCATCACCCCTCCGCCGCCATCCCCCTCCGGAACAAACCTATACTATTGGCATGGAACACCTCTGGACACCCTGGCGCTTTGACTACGTGACCGGCGGAGACCGCACCAGATCGAGACTTGGAGTGCCCCAGGCGCTCTCCGAGTGGCCAGGGGAGACCAACTGCGTCTTCTGCAATATGATTGCCGCCGTAGACCATGCGGTGAACCATGGGATGCCGCGCGCCGAGGCAGAGGCAGCCGCCTATCTCGTCGAACGTGGAAAGAGCTGCTTTGTCGTGCTCAACGCCTTTCCGTACAACAGCGGACATCTGATGGTAGTCCCCTACCGCCACGAACAAAGTCTGGCGGCGCTCCCCTTGGAGGACGCCAACGAGATGCTGCGGATGACACGGCGGATGGAGCGGGTCCTGCACACGGTCTACCGACCCCACGGCCAGAACCTTGGGCTGAATCTGGGCCAGGCCGCAGGAGCGGGCGTGGCCGGACACCTGCACTTGCACGCGGTTCCCCGCTGGCCCGGGGATACAAACTTCATGAGCGTTCTGGCAGACACCAGAATCCTGCCCGAAACCCTCGAACAGAGCTGGCGTAAGCTTCGCGAAGCCATGGTGGATGATCCCATCGAGCCTTAGGGACGCATGGGAAAATGCAGCCGAATGCCGCCTTTTTCATGCAATCTCCATCCAAATCTTCAGCCCATCCATGCAACGCTTGCATGCAACGCTTGGCAGAGGCAATCGCGTCCAATAGGTCCATAAGTAAGAGTGTGTTCTCCAAGCTGAAATCCAGGGAGGTGCATCATGGAGCAGCGGGTAGACTCATCGAAGAGTTTCACGGTACCCGGCAGGGTGCAACGAACGATACAGCAGAGCTGGACGATTCGTACGGGTGAGGCGGTGCGAATGCCTCGGTCCCTTGCGGGGCAGGTCGCTCCGGGTCACGGCCATGCCGCTTGGGCGATGCCCTTCGCCGCAACAAACTTGATTCAGCCTCAGGACGGCGCCGACAATTCCCGAACAACGCTTCAGTGTCCCGACGAAAGATTGCACGAGGCCGAAGATGCCCACCTGACAGGAGGTACGCGCTCGCTGAATCGCCGCCTGCTGGGTCTCAACATCGTGCAGGACTACCTGAAACGAGAGAATGCTCGTGTCACTTCCCTCCCCTCAAGGATGAAGGCGGACGTTGCCTAGATTTCATCGCGCGGGTCCGTGCAATAGACAGATTTTGCCGCCGATGGAACGTTGAGGTCCGGACTTGGATGGGTTCTACGCAAGGGGCGCAGAGTGCCAAGCTGAACAGAGTTGCAAGCCGCGTTCGGGGAACACACCTGCTGGAAGGCTGCTCCGGCGATGCTCGCCTTTTGTCCGTTCCCTGCCACAATCTGTGATGAATTCCAGCCATTGGAGTTCTGCTGGAGTTATTTCGGGGGCCGCTCCCTACCGGGATAGAGGCGGTCGAAGCGCCGTGGCTTCGGAACGTAACCACTGATGTAGGTACTCCACAGCTACGTTTGCTGCAGTCGAAAGATCCCCTCGCTACCAGAGAACATCAACCGGCTCGGGCGTGCGTCCTACTGCAAGGTCTCCTCAGGATGAAGCCGTAACGCAGGCGTAACCTCAAAATTGGTTACCTTCCACACACCTCCCGGCAGACGCTGGTAGACGCGAGTGTAGCGGTAGGCCCCATCGACCACTCGACCGTCCGACGAACCTTGGATCCGAGCAAGACATGTAACGATGGCGATCTTACCGATAAGCTTGATCTTGGTCTCCGAGGTATTCAGTTTCGTAATCACCAGCTTTCGCTCCTTCATCCGGTCCAACTGCTGGGCTTTGGTGAGAACTTCACCACCCGCCGTAATGCCAAGGTAGTCGTCCGAGAGAAGGCTGTCCATGGTGGAAATATCGTTGGAGAGCGTCGCCTTCTGCCATGTATGCTCCAACGCGACGATCTGGGTACGTTCGACGCGTTTTTGCCCGTGGCGCCCCCGCGTCTGCGCAAGGCCACACCAAGGCATCACGATGAGAAGGGCGATCGATACAAGAGATAGTACGCGCATTGGCAACCACCTTAGCATGGCTCTCCGCACGGAGGTTTCGATGGCCAGCGTACCCGGATCTTAGCCGAGGGGTCCATGCCCCGTCAAAAGACCTGCATCACCCTGGGAGGATCGCCTTTCGGCGCATCCAGCGTGGATGCATCCCAGCCGCCCTTCCCCCATGGAGAACAACCCTGCACGATGTCGGTGTGCCGCCCCTTGGACCAACGCCGCCGCTTGGATCACGATGGAAGGATCCCCCTGGCTCCGCGGTTACCCATAGCTCCCATGAAGCAGCGGG
Source organism: Granulicella sp. (assembly GCA_027365345.1). Classification (GTDB taxonomy): domain Bacteria; phylum Acidobacteriota; class Terriglobia; order Terriglobales; family Acidobacteriaceae; genus Granulicella. The sequence goes on along the minus strand of DAHXNO010000016.1, from coordinate 6,187 downwards.
GATATGCAAGATCAAGCAAGAGCCGTCAGGTTTTCCACGTTACGCTCCAGCATGTGCTGGTAAAGGCCGCCGACCGCATACTTGGCAAAATGGGGGGTGGAACGGTGAAACTCCGCTGCTGCTTCGTCCCGGTATTGCTCATAAATCACGATGGTTTCAGGATCACTCTCGACAAAGTGTGGGATGTAGGCGACGCAGCCCTCTTCCTGACGGGAAAGCCGGGTGAGCTCGCGCAGGATCCGGTGCATTTCATCGCGGTCCTCGGAACGAAAGGTCATGCGTACCGTAAAACTAATCATCTTGGATCTCCGGAAGAAGGAACAAAAAGGTAGGACAAGGAAGAAAAAGAGAAGACCAGCACCAAGTATCTGACCGGCTGAAAGGATCGCCAGGAACAGCCAGAAGGATTCAGACCGGGTTAAGCCTTTCGAGCGAGCAGTTCGTCAAAGCCCGGCTTGGTAATCGTTTGGCCGCGATCCGGTCCAGTGGAGACAATGCCGATCTTGGCGCCACTCTCCCGCTCCAGGAACTCCAGATACTGCTGAGCAGGCTTAGGCAGTTGGTCATACTCTGTAACTCCCTCAGTGGAACACTTCCAGCCCTTCAACTTCGTGTAAATGGGATGAATTGACTCGAATCCGCGAACGTCTGCCGGGATGATACTCGTGACCTTGCCGTCAATCTCGTAGGCGGTGCACACCGGTATCTCGTCACACTCATCGAGAACATCCATCTTGGTGACCACCAGCCATTCGGTGGCATTGATCATGTTCGAATAGCGCAGCAAGGGAAGATCGAGCCAGCCGCAGCGGCGTGGGCGGCCGGTAACGGCGCCATATTCCATACCACGGGCGCGCAGCCGTTCTGCGGAGTCACCCTCGATCTGGGTGGGAAACGGCCCCTCCCCGACGCGGGTGACGTACGCTTTGGTTACCCCGATGACCGTACCAATATGGCTAGGACCGACCCCAGTGCCAGTGACTGCCCCACCCGCCGTAGAGGAAGAACTGGTGACAAACGGGTAGGTGCCGTGGTCGATGTCCAGCAATGCCCCCTGGGCGCCCTCAAACATCACATTCTGGCCGCCAGTGAGCGCATCGTTCAGCAGGTAAGCCGTATCGGCAACGAATGGCGCAATCTGCTCCGCAGCGCGGGCGTACTCCTCATACATCTGCTTGGGATCCAGCGGTTCCGTGCCAAAGAGTGCGTGCGCAATGGTGTTCTTCTCGTGGCAGGCGTTATTGATGTGGGTGCGCAGCAGTGAGGTATTCAGCAGGTCGACGACACGCAGACCGTTGCGGTGGATCTTGTCCTCGTAGGCGGGTCCTATGCCACGGCGGGTGGTGCCTATGGTCTGGCGGCCAGGGGCAGTCTCGGCTGCCAGTTCAATCATCCGGTGATAAGGCAGGATCACCTGAGCTCGGTTAGAGATAAACAGGTTGCCATCGACGTGGACGCCGGCCGAGCGCAGCTTTTGCACCTCGCTCAGGAAGGCCATGGGGTCCAGCACCACCCCGTTGCCGATGACGCCGATGCAGCCGGGACGCAGAACTCCGCAGGGGATGAGCTGCAGCACGAACTTCTGGCCGTCGATGATGACGGTATGACCGGCGTTGTGGCCGCCAGCATAGCGCGCCACAATATCAAATCTTTCGCTGAGCACGTCGACGATTTTGCCCTTGCCCTCGTCGCCCCATTGGGCTCCCAGGATGACAGCGGATGGGCGGCGGGTCGAGACGGAACTTTCAGGTTGGCTCACGTAGAAGTTTGCTCCAGATGGAATCGCGGGGAGGTGCGCGGTAGAGGCCTGGAAAGGCCACCTTCGGAGGGCTTGAACGGCCCCCGGGAGAAGCACCTGCACTCCAGCATCCTGGGAGTAGTTTATACCGTTCCCCTGTGGGCGGCTTGGCGTGCGGTGGGCGCGCCCATGGGGAAGATTGTTGCGATCACCTTACGCGCTGATGCCTGATGCAGGCAGGCTGCCGACGCGCGAGAGCGGGAGCGGATGGAGCTGAAAGTGGAAGGATCGTCACGAGTCGGCAGGATGAATCGGGCAAGTTGCAATGATCTGGATGTGAGAGAGCGGATCCTGAAGAGCGAGCGGTTCAGGGTAAAGTTCAACTTCTGGCATCCGGCACGTTGTTTATATAGCCGACCGAACCGGAGTGCGAGACGATCCGGCCTGGGTTGCCAAGGACAATCGACATGGGCGGGACATCGAAGTTCACGTAAGCGCCGGGGGCAATCAGGGCGTCGTCGCCGATTGTGACGCGCCCAACGATCACCGCGTTGGCTCCGACCCAGACACGGTCACCCAGCAGCGGAGCACCCTTGCGTGTCCCTCGGCTCGCGGCCCCGATGGTGACACCCTGGGCAATATTTACATTTGATCCCAGCACCGCGAATGGGCTGATGACGACACCGCCGAAGTGCCCCAGATAGAGGCCCGGCCCGATTGTCGTGGTCGGCGAAATCTCAAACCCATACCGAAATCGGTAATGATTGAGCCAAAGCCGGTTGTAGAGGTAGGGCAGGAGACCCAATGAGCGCTTGCACTTGCTGTAATAGGCGACCTTGCGCAGGTAAAACGTGTATCGGAATCCCGGTGTACGCAGATACTCCTGGAGCCAAGCCCGACCGTCAGCCACACCGCGATAGCGGTACAAATCTGCGCGAATCGTCTGCCAGAGCTTCATGAGCGCGTCTCGGACCCAAGCTGGGTAGTCCATCTGAAGTATAAAGCTGCCCGCATGCTTCGTCGGCTGCATCTCGGCGAGGGGGTTAACCTGACCGTCGGCCTGGCTCACGCGAAGGGAAATCGCTGCGTGCTGGTCTCCGGACCTGTGCCGGCTGTCGCCTTTGAGGGGGGAAGAATCGCATGGATTTATGCTCCCTCCCGTCAACTGTTCGAATTGGTTGAGGCTGGTTGAGGCTGGTTACAAGGGCCGCAGGCTCACCGTTGGCTGCCAACGCATCCCATGATGCGATGAGATGCTGAAGGCCGGGTGCCGGTGAGCATTGCGGGGGTTGGATCGCGTAGGCTTTCAGCGAGATCTGGGGACAAGAGGCTCCTTGCGAAGGCCGAGGGTGATAGGATGAACCCGAAACGAGCGGGAGACAGGGAGAGAGAAATTGAATTCCACGCAAAAGCCGGACTCCTCAGCAAAGGTGGATTCGTCACAATTCGGCAAGGGCAACTGGGGAGGGTTTCCGATTCCGCTGGACGAGATTCATGCGGCGGCTGCGGAGTGGCGGTCGGCGCTTGAGGGCGTGGAGAGGCCGTGGCTGTGCTGGAATGTGAGTGATCGCTGGTGTGCGCTGCAACAGCGGCTGATTCAGGAGGTGGGCTGGACGCCGGTGATTGGGTTTGATCCGAGGTGCGGAGCGCCGAAGACGGTTCTGCCGGGGTCCGTGGTGATCGATTTCAACGCCCGATTCGGGCTGCCGATCATGTGGCCGCACTTTCCCCTGGAGTTCGCGTTTCTGTTTACCGAACGACTGGCCTTCTGGCATGCGGATCTTTTGTGCCGCATGGAGACGATGCGCAAGTTGAAGGAGGTGTTTGAAGGGCTGCCGGATGGCTGGATGGCGGCAGTTCCTGATTACGGCAGCCGGCGTTTTTTCTATCGATTCCGGCATCATCGCTATTGGGAGCTGGCCGGTTGCACGACGCGCGGAGCGAGCCAATCGCAGTTTGAACAGGGTGCGGGATGGTGGAGGTGCTTTGTGGACCATCCCAACTGTCCGAATGAGCGAGAGCGGAGGATTCGGTCAAAGTACTACTATGACTCGGGTGTAGGCATTATGTACTGGAAGCGGCGTCTGGGTGGCCGCGTGGTGAACGTTCCGCAGGGATGGGTGGCGGAGGGCCACTGCACCTCAATTAACCGGAAGAACTACCGCCAGGTTGAGCCGGGCGGGCAACGGAATCTTAGTGCTGAGATTGATCTGAACTTTGATATTGCAGAGGTGGCGAAGCAGTTGGGGATCGGGCATCTTCTGTAGAGTTTGAAGCAGCGTTTGAGGGCTGGACAAGAGGGCATCAGGAGGATCATCACAGTCATGAGAATCAGGCGAATTCCAGTAAGCAGGATGCTCGGATGGCTTCTGCTTGGGTTACTTGCACTTCCCCTCTCCGCTGAGACGTGGTTTGTGCGGCCGGACGGGGGCACGAGGTACTCGTCGCGGGTGCATAACGGACAGTGCGACGGGAGGGCGGACGCGGCGTATCCGGGTAAGGGCACAGACCGGCACTGCGCCTTCTCCAGCGCTCAGTACCTGTATCTGGACGGGACCTATGGGTTCTCGAAGTGGGTGATTGCCGGAGGGGACACGGTAGTGATTCGGGGATGCGCCGCGTTACCGGGAGAACAGAACGCAGCTCCTCCGGATTGCCGAATCGGCTATGGCAACGCGATGAACAAGGCCGGGATCTGTTTTGGGGTTAACGATTGCGGGATACCTCCTCCTCCGTCGGGGACGGCCGCGAATCCGACGCGAATTCTGGGCGGCTGCGCTTATGGAAGGTACACGTGCAGCCCGGTGATGGGCTACCCTTACGCGAAGGACAATCTGACCCAACTGTATGGTGGCTTTGGCCTGGGCACGGTGCTGAGCCTGGCGGGGAGTCGGCACGTGGAGATCGAAGGTCTGGAGTTTACCAGCCATAATGGCAAGTGCACCCGGGTGGGCTATCCGCAGTATCCGGCGGGGTGCAGTTCCGGATATCCCATGAGCGATTACAGCAACGTGGGAATCAGTTTCAGCAACACTTCCTCTAATATTCTGCTTCAGGACGTGTATATCCATGGCTTTACCGGCCAGGGGATCTACGGGCCGATTGGGGGCCCGGTGGCCTTGAATCGGGTTTCGGTGGACTTCAACGCCTTTGCGGGCTGGAACTTCGACGATGGGCACTCGACTCCTGATGCCCCGGGATCCACGATCACGGCGAGCTTTGTACGCATGGAGGGCAATGGGTGCCTGGAGGAGTATCCGATTGTGCACAAGAAGTTCCCTGCCTTGAGCTGTTGGGATTCTGATGATGGCGGTTTTGGGGATTCGTGGAGCGGGCAGAATACAAAGCTTGACTCTTTTGTGTGCGACCACTGCGTGATGGCCTACAACACCAAGGATGGTTTTATGGGTCCGCACACGCAGATCCATTATTTGAAGATCACCAACTCCCAGTCTTACAGCAACATGGGCCAGCAGTGGAAGTGGGGGGTTGATGACGGAGCAACCGTCCTGTTTGAGGACAATCTTACGGTGGGCAACTGTCGACGTATGGCCGAGGCGATGCCGGGAGCGCGACCTGGATTCAATCGGTATCTCAGTCTGTTTTGCCGCGCTGCCGGGGACATCATCAGCTTTTATGGCGCGCCCAACAGCACGGCGTTGTTTGCCGATGACTCTACGGTGGGCTACTCCGCAACTACCTTCGATATCAGTTGTGGGTCTTCCAACGCGTGCAGCTCCAGCAAATTCATCTTCCGCAATAACATTGTTCTGGGCTTCCTTGATCCGAAGTACGGCAGCGGCGAGGTTCCGGGGCTTTTCTATCTTGGTGATCATTCGGTGAAGCTGACGACGGACCATGATCTGTTCTATAACCTGCGATCCAAACCGTGTCCTTACTTTGGGCCGACGACTCTTCTCTGCACCTCGCCGGAGTTTGAGAATCAGCCGCCCTCCACGCTGAGCAGCGAAGCGCAGATGGACCACTTTAACTTTCATCCGAAGCCGGGGAGTCCGGAGGTTGGACATGGCATGGCGATCAACGGAATCACGAAGGACTTCTTTGGCGTCATTCGACCGAATCCTCCGACCATTGGAGCGGCCGAGCCGCAGCGATAGCGTCTGATAGGAGAGCCTTCCCTTTCTGAGGCCGGCTCTACCGGCCCAGCCGTCTACTAGTTAAACACGCGCTCGTCGAATACGTACGGTCATCTGTCTGGCGTCAACCTATCTTTCCCCTCAACGACAAACAAAATTACCGATGTCTCTTATTGCGAGTGATACTCCTTTCGTGACCGGTATGTGAACCGCAGGTAGGGTCAAGGGAGGGAAGTTTGACTTTGCAGAGCGGCCAGGCGGAATTTCTGGGTAACTTTCCAGCGGTCGGGTAGCCAGTCGGGCAGGTCGCTGACGGGCAGCGTCGGCAAGTTGACCAGCAATTGCGTGAGAT
>DAHXNO010000168.1 GCA_027365345.1 Granulicella sp. | reverse complement strand
GATGGTGATGCCGGGCGACAACGTCACGCTGGAGGTGACGCTGCACACTCCGGTGGCGATGGAGAAGGGTCTGCGCTTCGCCATCCGCGAGGGCGGCCGCACGGTAGGCGCTGGAACCATCTCTGAGATCATCAAGTAGATCCGAATCACGGAAGACGCTTGGCAACAAGGCAACGGGCGAGCCCAAACGGGCTCGCCCGTTGCTGTAGTGGCGTTGCGGCGGGATCGCTGTCCCATAAGGGCGACCGCCCTCTCCTGGAAAAGGATGCACCCTCTGATGGCGGGACGAGGCGACGGGTTGCGAGGATTTCGATTGCCGCAGGCAGAAGACTTCGCGGAGGACGGTTCTCGATGCCGGAGGTCGAAAGGACTTCTGATGACACCGGCAGGAGGATGGCGCTTCCCGACCCAACCGCTTCAGGCTCGTCTGCCGGTTACCAGACGGAAGAGCCAGGTAAGAAACACGGCTCCCAGGAAGGCGACCAGAACGCTGTATATCAGGCCGCCGGACGCACGGAGGCCGACCAGATGAAAGAGAAAGCCGCCGACAATTGCACCGAGAATACCGACGACAATATCGCCGAGGGCTCCGTAGCCGCTGCCTTTCATCACTTTGCCTGTTAGCCATCCTGCAATCAGGCCAACGACAATCCACCAAAGAAGACCGAACATGGGAACTTCCTTTCTGATGTGAGATGAGGCATGACGGGCGATGGAGCATGGCGACGGGGCTCGCGTCTATGCTTTTCTGCGATCTCTATCTGATTCTTGAGCGATCGTGCCGGTTGCCTGTTGGTGGGCGGCGGTGACGCTGATGAGGGAGTTCCCAGGGATGGGTGGACGACTCTCGCGTAGAAGGCGTCTGTGCAAGGTCCGTAGCGAAACTCCCATTCGCGGCAGGGATGGCGCAGGATACGGCGTTGGGCGCGGGATCCTGCGCCAATGCTGTCAACGGTTGTCAAACATGCTGCCGACGATGCCGCCCAGCACAGCAGCCGCTCCGACGTCTTTGGCCTCAGAGTTCCCGGAGGGAAGGTAGGGCTGCAAGGCATGCGCCAGGTTGGCCAGCGGAAGCGTTTGCAGCCAGATCCGGCCTGGGCCGGTAAGAACAGCCAGAAAGATGCTATCGGCCCCGAAGAACATATTGCGAATGCCCTGGATGCGGGTGATCTGGAAGTTGACGCTGGCCTGGAAGGCTCCCACGTGACCAGGATGCACGCGCAGCATCTCGCCCGGCTGCAGATCGCGGACCACCAACTCGCCACCCATCTCCAGCCAGGCTGTGCCAACGCCGGCGACCCTTTGCAGGAGGAAGCCGTCTCCGCCGAAGATGCCGGCTCCCAGAGACTGCTGCAGGCCAACGCTAAGCTGGATTTGGGGCGTAGCGCAGAGGAAGCCGTGGCGATGAATCAGGAGTTCATTGCCGGGTTGAATCTCTACCGGAAGAATCTGACCGGGGATCTTGGCAGCGAAGGCGACCTCCCCAGGGTATCCCTGGGCGGTGTATTCGGTCATGAAAAGGGTGCCGCCACCGGCCACGCGCTTGATGGCTCCGAAGATGCCGCCGCCGCCAGCCATCTGGGTATGGGTGGTCATGGCAATCGTCTGGGACATCCAACTCAACTCACCGCCCTCGGAGATCAGGCTTTCGCCGGGTTGCAGCAGGGCTTCGAGGACCGGCATGGTGGTGCCGGTGATTCTGGTTTGCATCGTTTGCTCATCCTTTCGTGGCTTCGGCCGCGTTTCGCTGGTTGGGTAGGAAGCTTGCAACGTATCTTACGCCGAGATGGCTTGGGAAGTTCCCGAGCGAAACTAAATAGAACCCAACTCGATCTGCCCAAAATCGACTGATTCCGCGTACACTAGCGAGGTACAAGATCAAAGCGGGAGATGGATTTCATGGCGAGTGGCGGTTCAAGATCGGGAGGTTCTGGCGGTTTTTTCAAGTTTGTCCTCGGTTTTCTGTTTGCGTTTGTGGTTCTATTCTTCGGTCTCT
>DAHXNO010000165.1 GCA_027365345.1 Granulicella sp. | reverse complement strand
TCTGAGCCTCTCAGAGACCGCTTTCGCTTCTGCTTTGCGGGCGGACGCGCTTTGCTTTCGGAGATCGCTGTCCGAGAATTGTCGATGAGACAGAATTGGTGAAGGAGATGCCGTAGGGTGGATTGCCGCTCATGATGCCGGGCGAAAGGCCCTGGAAGGCGGTGTAGAAGATGCCGTAGCCGGTGCGAATGCTGGTGTAGCCGACTGGGCCGAACAAGGTTCGCAGCAGGCTGTGGCTGGAGGTTGGAGAGTAGGCTAGCCCGATGCGGGGCGAGAGGTTGTGGTACTGGGTTGCGGCGAGGGTGCTGGGTATGCCGGCATCACCGGGATAGAGCATGCCCAAGGGAGCGCCGGGAAAGACTTGAGATTCCTGACCGAGAACGATGGTTTGCATCTGGTTGTACTTTTCATGCCAGGGAGGGAGGAGATCCCAACGCAGACCATAGTTGAGGGTGACGTCATGCCGCAGGCACCAACTGTCCTGCCCGTAGAGGCCGAGGTACTTATTGCGAGGGTAGTAGTTTTGTGGCGAGCCCTGGGTGTAACTGCTGGCAATGCCCAAAAGGAAGTCCGCGAAGTCCAGGCCGGTCTGCGAGCCTTGAAACGAGAAGCTGCCGTTGTAGTAGGCCTGCGGATGCATGTTGATCTGATCCAGATGAAATTCACCGCCGAGGCTGAAGGTATGAGATCCGACGACGTGGGAGAGACTGTCAACCCACTGGTAGATGTTGTTGGCCTGGCTCAGGCTGGTAGCTGGGACTCCGATGGTGTAGTTGTTGAATACGACGTTTTCCACGCCTTCTGTGGCGTGATCCTGCACGACGATTCCGGGGGTGTTGGAGCCGGTGACAAAGCCCTGCGAGCTGAGGCCTGGGCCGACGCCGCCGACGGGTTGACCAACGCTGTTGTAGTCCCGCATGTAGCTGAAGTGGGCTTCGTTGATGGTATTTGCGCCTAGCACCTTGACGTCGCTGAGGTTGACTAGCTGCGCGTTGCCGCGGGAGATGGCGCTGAAGCCGGGGACGTTGGCTCCCTGTTGTCCGGTGGGATAGGGGTTGTTCAACGAATAGTTGTCGAGGAAGTAGTAGAGGTAGAGGCGACCCCAACGGGTGTTGGCATCGATGCGCGCGGACTCTTTGTCGTCCTGCAGGGTCTCAGCGTAGTTGGAGGTGGTGAACTGCGAGGGCCCATCGTTGGGCTGAGGGATGTACTGCAAGAGTTGGCGGGCCGGAGCGGACCAGATGCGTTGCGGGATCTGCGCATTGGGAAAGACGCATTGGGAGGAGTCTATGCAGCCCTGGACGTAGTAGGGTTCTCCCTGAGTGACGGCGTAACCCAGTTTTTGCGAAAGCTGGTTCGCCCAATAGGGACCGGTGACGGTTCCGGTGAGAAATGAGGCGATGTCAGAAAGATTGCCGGCGCGATCTTGCAGGGATGGCACTTGAATTAAGCCTGAGTCAATGCCATGGGTCATGCGGGTGCCTTGATAGTCGGCAAAGAAGAACACCGTATTCTTGCGAATGGGGCCGCCCACGGTGCCGCCAAACTGATTCTGGCGGTAGGCTCCGCGAACAGGCTCGAGGTAATTGCGGGCGTCAAGGCTGGTGTTGCGCAGGAACTCGAAGAGATTGCCGTGGAGGTGATTGGTTCCGGTTTTGGTGGCGACGAGGATTTGCCCGCCGGAGTAATTGCCATACTCTGCGTTGAAGTTGTTGGTGAGGATGCGGAACTCGCGAATGGAGTCGAGATTGGGTACGATGGCCGCGCCCATGTTGATCTCTTCTTCTACGTCGCTGCCGTTTACGGTAAAGCCGTTATTGGTCTCTTGCTGGCCGCTGACGGAAAGATTGCCGGGGTTGAGGTCTCCGGAGGGATTGAAGACGGAGACGCCGCTGACGACGATGGCGCCTGGCTGGGCGGAGTTCTGCGGAGCGACGCCGGGCTGGAGTTCAAGCCGATTGGTGAAGCTGCGTCCGTTGAGTGGCACTCCGACGAGAATTTTTCCGGTGATGACTTCACCCATCTGCGTGCTTTGCGTGTCGGCATGCATGGCGGAGTCTGTGACCGTAACGGTGACATGCGGAGAGCCCACCCTCAGGACGACGTCGATTCTGAGAGCGGAGTTTTCATCGAGAGTGATGCCGGTCTTTGCGTAGGATTGAAAGCCAGAAACAGCTCCGCAGGTTGCGCTGGTAGTGTCTGAGGATTGGCTGGTGTGGTTGCGCATAGGTGGATTGCGGTCCAGACATCCGTCTTGCGGGGCGATGGTGATCTGATAGATTCCGATGGGAAGCGACGGAAAGGCGTAGAAGCCACGCTTGTTGCTGGCGGTGGTCTGTTGCAGGCCTGTCTCCAGATTGGTGATGGTTACGGATGCTCCGCGAACTACGGCTCCGCTGGTGTCTTTGATGACGCCCGATATGCTGCCGGTGTTGCTGGCCCACGAAGAGGAATGCAGGAGAACGAGAACGATGCTGGCCGCGAGGAGGCGGCAGATCCGCGAGGATAGGCGTGAAAACAATAGGATGAACCTGGGAGACGTTCCTGCCGCGGCAGGTGGGGAGAAGAGTGGCGCGATTTGCGGGGAACAGAAGATCAGCATCAACGAAGTTTTCAGCGCGGGCCGCAGGGTATGGGACGTAGGCAGAAGACCGGCGGGTTCAAGGTCTACTATAGGGGGCGGAGGCGCGGGTTTTGAGCAGCGTGGATGCGGTAAATTGTCGCACCCTGCTTGCGGCCGAGGAGCATATGCTGAAGAAGAGGAAGCGCTGGAATGGCTGTGGACGCAGCGAACGATAGACCTATTCTGACGAAAGACGCGGCTCCCGATTTGGCGCTGCCGTGGGTGGTGCGGCTTCGCTATGGCATGGTGTTGGGCGCAACCGTGATCCTGCTGGGATTGGCATTCGTTTTCTGGCCGGATTGCGCGTTTCTATGGGCGTTTGCGCCGCTGGCGGGAGTTCTTGGCAGCAACATTCTGCTGGATCGCGCGGTGCGAAGAAAGGCACATTATCCGCAGACGGTTCTGGGAGCGGTGTTCATGTTTGATGCGCTGTGCCTGACCGTGGTGCTGGGACTGACCGGTGGACCGGAAAACCCGTTCAGCCTGCTGTATCTGGTGCAGATCACGTTCTCTGTGGTGGTGCTGGAGAAGATATGGACCTGGGTGCTGGGCACTCTTTCCGCAGTGTGCTTTGGGCTGCTGTTTTTTTACAATGTTCCGTTCGAGGCGTTTCATCTTTCCCATGCGGAACGCGGTTTTTCGCCTCATCTGGTTGGGATGTGGATCGCTTTTTTAGTGGCGGCGGCCCTGATTGCGTTTTTTACGGGCCGGGTCTCAGATGCGTTGCGGCTCCGGGAGCAGGAGGTGCTGGCGCTTCAGGAAGACATCGCCAAACATGAAAGGCTGGCCTCGCTGGTGACGCTGGCGGCCGGCGCGGCCCATGAGCTGGGCACCCCGCTGTGCACGATTGCCTTGATCTCCCAAGAGCTACTGCATTACGCATCGGTTCTGCCCGACAGTGAGGAACTACGCAGCGATGCGAAGCTGATCCGTTCGGAGGTGGAGAGGTGCCAGCGGATACTGCAACGGATGAGTGTGGAGGGCGCGGAGCCGACGGGAGAGTGTGCCCGGACGATTCGGATGGGTGAGCTGCTGAGTGAGATGCAGCAGCAGCTTCCAGAGGCGCAGCGCGCCGGTGTGGCGCTGGATGTGCCCGATGCCGATGCTCTGGTGACGCTGCCGGTACGAGCTACGATCCAGGCGCTGATCGCGCTGGTGCAGAACGCGGTGGATGCAAATGCGAGCGATGAACGGGTGATGGTCCGGGCGTGTTGCGCCGGCGCTGAAGCCAAGTTCACGATCACGGATTGCGGCGGCGGGATGACAGAGAGCGTGCTTCGCAGAGTTACGGAACCCTTTTTTACAACGAAAGATCCCGGAAAGGGAATGGGGCTTGGCACGTTTCTGGTGCGTACGTTTGCAGAGCGGATGGGGGGAAGTGTGGCGTTTGAATCGGCGCTCGAAAAGGGAACCACGGTGACGCTGAAGCTACCGATGCAATCGGTGAGGTATGACAATCATGTTGCAGTCTGAAGCGGCTTCTCTGGCGCTGGTAGTGGACGATGATGAGGTGTTCCGGAAGCGTTTATGCCGCGCGCTGGTGGAGCGCAAGTGGGAGGCCAGTGCGGTGGCCAGTGGAGAGGAGGCGGTGCGCTTTGCGCAGGAGTGCAGTCCCGACCTGGTTCTGGTGGACCTGCGCATGCCGGGCATGGGCGGGCTGGATACGGTGCAAAGATTGCGGGCGCTCGACTCCTCCATGGCGATCATTGTCTTGACAGGCTACGGCAGTATTCCCACAGCGATCTCAGCGATGAAGCGAGGCGCGGATCAGTACCTGAGCAAGCCGGTGGACGCGGATCAGATACTGGCTGCTTATGAAAATCTGCAGGGGCCTGTAGAAGAACGATCGGCTGCGCCGGCAACCACTCCAAGCCTGGCCAGAGTGGAGTGGGAACACATGCAGCGGGTGATGGCCGATTGCGGGGGGAACATCTCCCAGGCGGCTCGCACGCTCGGCATCCACCGGCGTTCTCTGCAACGGAAGCTCTCGAAGTACCCGCCGACGCATTGAGGATCACAAGAGCAAGGTGCTTGTGCGTTTGGCTTCTGGGCGCGGAACGGAACAAGCCGCAGAGGCGTGGGAACGAAGGCCGGCATGGCGATGAGGTCAGCGCCGCAGAGCGAAGACACACCCAGCGGCGTCAGCGGAAGGTAGAGAACTTCAGCGGAGACTGACTAAAAGCCGAGGTGATGGAGGTAGAAGACGACGCATCCGGCGAGGAGACAGTAGATGCCGAACCAGTACCAACGGCCATTCTCCAGCCATGAGCTGAGCCAGCGGAGGGCGGCCAGGCCGGCGAGGAAGGAGAAGAGCATGCCGAGCAGCGCGGCCATGACGCCGGCGTGCAGGTCGAGGTGTGGGGCGCCGGCTGGGGCGGCGTGGCTGGCCTTGACCATTCGTAGCGCCTCACGCGCGATGGCCAGCGGGGTGAGGATGACGGCCAGAGCGAAGCTGAAGCGCTCGGCGCGTTGCCGGTTGGCTCCGGTCAAGAGGCCGGCGGAGATGGTTGCCCCGGAGCGGGAGAAGCCACGGAAGGGAAGACATAGCCCTTGGATTGCGCCCATCCAGCCAGCCTGGGAGAAGGTTACGTTCTCTCCGGAGAGCACGATGGAACGTTCGTAGCCGGGGCGCGCGTCCCTGGCGGCGGGGGCCGTGGAGCGCTCCTTGAGGCCGGAGAAAAGGATGAGTAGCCCGGCGGCCAACAGCGCTGGAGCGACCAGATCCAGCCGGGAAAACAGCATTTCGATCTCGCCCTTGGAGTGCCCTTGGAAGGCGGTGTGTTCGATGATCTCAATGATGGGATAGCCTACCAGCCCGGTCAGGAAGGTAGCCCAGAGCGCTCGCACGGCAAAACGCTGCATGGCATGCGCGGTCAAAAAATAGGCGTGCTTCCACTGCGCCCAAAAGTACACGATCACCGAGAACATGGTTCCGGTGTGGAGCATCACCAGCACCAGGGTCATCTCTGGCGAGGAGGGATTGAGGCCGAGCAGCTTTTCCGCAACCACCACATGCGCGGAACTGGAGACCGGAAGAAGCTCTGCAAGGCCCTGAACAACAGCCAGGATGAGTACTTTGACAAGGGATGGCATGGCTTGATTTTACCTTGCGTGCGGTGGAGGCCGTGGCCAGGGATAGTGAAGTTCAACGCCGGATCGCTTCAAGGTGATCTCGGGATTGTTTCCCAGGGAGTCTACAGAGCATCCTATGTTGCATGAAGACGATCGCACTGGAAGAACACTTTGTTACAGAGAGTTTTCTGCGGGCCACCGGAGCGTATGAGCGCGACCTGCCGCAGCGTATGCTGGCGCTGCGCGGCAAGCTGCTTGACCTGGGCGCGGGCCGCATCCAAGCCATGGACGAGGCCGGCATCTCCCTCCAGGTGCTCTCACTGGCCGGCATGGGAGTGGACGAGCTTGGCGCCGCGGACCAGAGCGCGGTTCTGCACGATGTGCATGAAGAAGTGTCCGCAGCAATTCGGGCGCATCCGGATCGGCTGGCGGCCTTTGCCACGCCGGGACTGAAGGATCCAGCAGGCGCCGTGAAGGAGTTGGAGCGCTGCGTGAATGAGCTTGGCTTCAAGGGTTGTTCGTCGATGGCACGACGGAGGGGAGATTTCTGGATGCTCCGGAGTTCTTCCCGGTGCTGGAAGCAGCCGCATCCCTGGGTGTGCCGCTTTATGTTCATCCCGCTCCGCCGCCGGCGGCGGTGAAGACGGCGTACTACTCCGGGTTGCCCGGTGAGGTGGGCATGCTGCTCTCCATTGCCGGCTGGGGGTGGCATGCGGAAGTGGGGCTGCATCTTCTGCGTCTGATTGTGTCGGGGGTTCTGGACCGGCTGCCGAGTTTGCAGGTTATCGTGGGGCACATGGGTGAGGGCGTTCCGTATGCCCTGGCGCGCAGCAACAACGTGCTCTCGCCAGCATGCAACCATCTGCAGCGCAGCGTGACGGAGACGATGCTGGCGCAGGTGTCGATTACGACAAGCGGCTACTTTTCCCGGCCGCCCTTTGAGTGTGCCCGCCAGGTGCTGGGGCTGAGCCGCATCCTATTTTCAGTGGATTATCCGTTCAGCCCCACGACGGACGGGCGCAAGTTTCTTGCGGTGCTGGAGTCTACCGAGCCAGCGCTCAGCGAGGCGGAGATGGCGGCTGTGAGCTATGAGAACGCGGAGCGGATCTTGCACTTGTGAGGTTTGGCCGCTGCGGGAAATCCGGTTGCCAGTGAACCTGCGGAGCAGGGGTGTGGCCGGGCTCAGCCGGACTCAGACGGGCGCGCAGCGGCTCAGGCTTCTTTCTTTTGCGAGGGCTCTGCGGCGGGGTCCAGGTTTCCTCCGGAGAGAATCGCAACGATCTTTCTGGCGGTGGGCAACTCCTGGGCATGGAAGAGTGCTGCTGCGAGGGTGATGGCTCCGGAGGGCTCGGCGACCAGTCTGGTGGTTTGAAGGATGATGCGCATGGCGGCTTGAATCTCCTCCTCGCGGAGGGTGATGACGCCATCGACGAAGCGCAGGATCAGTTCGAAGTTCAGCTTGCCGAGCGATTGGGTGCGCAGGCCGTCGCAGATGGTTTGCGAGGTCTTCTCCGCCGGCCACTCCACCAGCGAGCGGGTGCGGAAGGACTCGGCGGCGTCAGCGGCCAATGCAGGCTCGCAGCCCCATACTTGTGGAGGCACAACGCCGTCGGCCTGAGCGCGCAGTTTGACTCCCGCAGCCACGCCAGAGAGCAGGCCGCCACCGGAGACGGGAGAGAGCACCAGATCCAGGTCCGGCAACTGCTCGAGAATCTCTACGCCGCAGGTCGCCTGGCCAGCGACGATCGCCGGATCGTCATACGGCGGGACCATGGTGTAGCCGTGCTCGGCGGAGAGTTCTTCGGCACGCTGCCGCCGTTGGCTGCTGGCCGGGCCAACCGTCACCACCTCAGCGCCGAGCGCCAGGGTTGCTTCGCGCTTGACCCGCGGCGCGTTGGAGGGCATGACGACGACTGCTCTGGCGCCAAGCGCGCGGGCTGCATAGGCTACTCCCTGGGCGTGGTTGCCAGAGGAGTAGGTGATGACGCCGCGGCGCAACTCTTCCGGCGATAGCTGCGCGATCTTGTTGTAGGCTCCGCGCAGCTTGAAGCTGCCCACCGGCTGCGCGGACTCGTCTTTGAGGTAGATCTCGGGAGAGTTTTCAGCCAGCCGGCCAAAGCCGGCTGCGCGCAGCCGCTCCGGGTCTACGCGCACCAGCGGCGTGCGCACGGCGACGTTGGCGATTCGTCTCCGTGCTGCATCGATTTCATTCCAGGTGATCAAGGCAGCGGCCATGGACTCTCATTTTAGTTTGCTTTGGGTGCGGATGGTTGTTGGAGCGCGGCTTGGGAGAGAGGGAGGGCGGAGATCCCTCTGTGCCAAAATGAAAAGAGACAAATACCACCCGAACAGAGGCGGTTTGGGAGCTTTGGGCAGCGGGATAAGTGGAAACGACTGGTCTCCGACAGCGGTTATGATGGCAGAAAGCAAGGAGGATGATGCCCCGCCGCAAGCGGGATGACATCCTGACCACCATCGACCATTTTCTCAGAAGGGCCACCGGATAGACCTCGAACGGCGCACGGAAAACCCGAACACCGTTCGCTCTGGCTGCTCGTAAGCCGTCAGGCTTAGGGATGGTGTCTAGCCTCTCACCGCGCCGAAGTGACGCGCGAACAGCCCCCGTGCCCGCCGTTGATCATCCTCGGTCAGCAGCACCGACTTCGCCTTGGTCTTCGGATCGGAGGTGTAACCGCGCTCGTGCAACCGCTCCAGCAGGTTCCAGTCGTGGCCGCTCCACGCGCGCCCGTCGCCGCCCAGCGTCACCTCAACAGCGCCAGAACCGCCATGGGTTCAATGCCCATGCGTGGGCGGAAAGAATTCAGCATCGCCACGTCACGGCTTCGGCGGGATCACATAGAAGAGGACAGCGAAATAGTGGGCCACGCTGCCAGCCAAAACAAAAACATGCCAGACAGCGTGGAAGTAGCGGAAGCGGTCAAAGGCGAAGAAGAGGATGCCGAGCGTATAGGCGATGCCCCCGGCGAGCAGCCAGGCCAGCCCGTGCCAACCGATGGCGCGGAGCAGGGGATGGATGGCGAACACAATGACCCAGCCCTGGAAGAGATAGATGAAGCCTGACGCTACAGCAAACTTATCGACGGCAAGGCTCTTGAAGACAACGCCAGCCGCGGCGAGGGCCCAGACAAAGCCGAATAAGAACCAGCCGATTTCGCCATGCAGCGAGACCAGCGTAAATGGCGTGTAGGTGCCGGCGATGAGAAGGTAGATGGCCGAGTGGTCAAGGATGCGGAGGACATGGCGGGCGCGGGTGACCACCAGGGAGTGGTAGAGCGTGGAGCAGAGGTAGACGAGGATGAGCGTGGTGGCGAACACGGAACAACTGGCGACGACCCAGTCTGTTCCGCGCAGCGATGCGGAGATGAGCCAGGCGGCTCCGGCGAGGGCAAGGAGCAGGCCGATGCCGTGGGAGATTGCGTTGGCGAGGATCTCGCCCAGCTTGAATTCAGATGGCACAGGACCATGATAGGACGACGCCGGAGGGGAGACACTGCGAGGACTCCGTTGGCGGGGCGATGAAGGCACGATGGCGCGGGCACGATGGCAGGGCAGGGCGACGGCGGCGTTGCATTTTGCAGCGGCATGATCTGTGAGGTGGTTTTGCCATAGGATGTGGTTGAGGATTTGGTGCGAGCGCAGGCGCTGATTCTGAGGCCAGGAATATGGTGAAGGTTCGGATTCTGCCGGAGGATCGGGTTTTTGTGCTGACCGGCGCCGGGATCAGCGCGGAGAGCGGGCTGCCGACGTTTCGCGCGGAAGATGGTTTGTGGGCCGGGCATCGCGTGGAGGATGTGTGCACGCCGGAGGCGTGGGAGCGGAATCCGTGGCTGGTGTGGGAGTTTTACTCCATGCGGCGCGCGGCGGCGCAAAGGGCGGAGCCGAATGCGGCCCATGCTGCGCTGGGAGAGATGGAGGCGCGGCTGGGCGAGCGTTTTTTTCTTTGCACGCAGAATGTGGATGATCTGCATGAGCGCGCAGGCTCTGAGCGGTTGCTGCACATGCATGGAGAGCTGGCGAAGTCTCGCTGCGAGCTGGAGTGTGGACGAGCGCCGGTTGAGGATGGTGCGATCTACGGGAGCCTGGACGAGGTGGGCCGCTGCCCCTGCGGCGGACGGCTGCGACCGCACATCGTCTTTTTTGGCGAGACGCCGCTGGGGATGGAACGGATACAGAAGGAGCTTGCCCGGGCGACGCTGATGCTGGTGGTTGGAACTTCCGGCTCAGTGTATCCGGCGGCGGATTTTGTGTATTGGGCGGGGCGAAGTGGAGCGCGCACCGTCTACGTGGGGCCGGAGCGACCGCGCAACGCTGCCGCCTTTACGCAGGTGGTGGAGGGTAAGGCGGGCGAAGTTCTTCCGCATCTGTTTGAGTATGTGTAGGGCATTTTCCCCGTTGATGGGTATCCAAGAGCGATTGTGTCGTGGCGTTTTCATTGGGGAAAACGTCCATCCATCTCAATCTGCCGGACTACACCTACGGGGAAAATGCTTCAGGGCGCAGGTGCAGCTTTGGTGGATGCGGGGTTCCTGTGGGATGGGTTAGGGGAGCGGTTGGGCGTGCGGCGTTGGTGGCTGGGGCGTTGGCTGCTGCGGGGAGGGTGCGAAGTAGTAGCGCCAGAGAATGCGCAGGATCTCTGGCGCCCTGAAGTTGAAGACGCGGCGGGGCCAGAAGAGCTCGCGTTTATCGCATACGGTGGAGACGCTGAAGCGATTGATTTCACCTTTGAGCAGGTTGGACGCCGCGCCATCAGGATGATCCTGTTCGGCATGGATGCGGGCCTTGAGCGCGCGAGCGGCGGCGATGCTCTTTGCGACCCTGGCTCCGCGCCTGGGCGAGATGCGGCCATAGGCGATTTTGAGCAGGTTGAGACGTTCGGCGGCGTCGTAGGTTGCATCGACGAGCTCGGTGCGGGTCATCCATCGGGTCTGGTAGTTGAGGATCCGCTCCCAACTGGACTGGGTGAGGAGTTGGCGATGCTCTTCCAGGGTGTGAGCGGAGAGGTGGAAGCCGAAGCGTTCCGGTTCTTCAAAGCCGCGGCTGCCGGGGTCAGCGAAGGGACCCATGGGAGAGATGAAGCAGGAGAGGCGCCGATCGCCGAGCTGAAAGAGATGTTCGCAGTAATCGATGGTTTCTGCGACGGAGCGGCTGGTCTGGGCCGGCAATCCGATCATGAAGAAGACGTCGATGCGGTGACAGCGCAGCGCGAGGGCGGCTTGAAACATGGCCTCCATGTCCTGATTGGTGTAGCCGGCTTCGCCCTCCTGCGCGTTGCGCACGGCCTGTTCATGGCTCTCCGGGCTGAACTCCATGCTCCACGACGGGATGCAGCGATCGATATCGCGGAGGAAGGAGAGCGGAGGGACGGTGAAGAACTCAAAGACGATCTCATTGGGCAGAGCGGCCTGATGCAATCGATCGAGGATCTCTGCGGCGAAGGCGTCTCCGCCCTGGAGGAGATCGCCGACGAGAAAGATGGGTCCGTGGGAGAGGCGGCTGATGGCGGCCATGTTCTGAACGATGCTTTGCGGGCTGCGAAAGACGGGCCGGCTGCGCTTGGTGAGATGCTGACAGGTGGTGTTTGAACTGCCGCAGGTGACGCATTGATAGGCGCAGCCCTTGACGGTGAAGACGGCGGTGATCGGGTTGCTCCACCAGCCGTTGAAGGGTAGAACGGCTTCGATGTCGCGGTAGCGGATGGCCATCTCCACCATGAGGTCCGGGCGCAGGTCAACGTAATCGAGTGAGGGCGGGACGTAGGAGTGGGGATTGACATGCACCCCGTCAGCATCTTTCCAGGTGAGATTGGGAATGGCGTGGAGCGAGCCGCCATGGGAGAGCGCGAGCAGCAGTTGATGCAGAGGGGGCTCTGTGCTGTCGCCGCGAAAGACGAAGTCTACCTGAGGGTATTGGATGAGCTCGCGGTGAAAGTAGCTGGAAGAGAGCCCGCCCATGATGACGGGCACGCCAGGATGCAGCTCTTTTACGATGCGAGCGACCTCCAGAGCGCCGTGGCAGTGGGGCAGCCAGTGGAGATCGATTCCCACGGCTCTAAGGTTGAGGCCGGCGAGGAATTGCGGCACATCGAATTGCAGGTTGTTCATCATCTTGAGGGCGAGATTGACGATGCGCACCTGGAGGCCGCGCGCCTGCAAGTAACTGGCGATGGTGAGGAAGCCGAGGGGGTACATCTCAAAGACGGTGGAGGAGGGAATCATGTCACTGACGGGGCCGTAGAGGATGGCCCGGCGGCGAAAGTCATACACACTGGGAGCGTGCAAGAGCAGCAGATCGATGGGCTTGCCGCGCGCCGAGGGGAGAAGTGCGGAGCAGATCCGGTGCAGGCCGTTGAACAGCGGGGAGCGGAGGAGAGTATCAGGCTTCATGGGCTGCCGACCGTGTGGATGGTAGAGGCTGGGAGCGAAGTTGCGTTCGCTGTGGCGAGATGAGCCGTGCTTGCCGTGCTTTGTGGCGTGATCGCGGGAGGGCCGACTCGTGCGGCATGACGGTGGATTCCTTTCCTAGCCGGGATTTTATCGGAGGGATGGGGGTGTGGCTGTGATGGGCGACGCAGATGGCGCGTGTTGCTCCGACGGCGGCGGCGAGGGCGCCGCTGGATGTGATTGTGCCACGCCTCTATCCGAGCAGTTTCAATTCAATCCACGCGCCCCGCGTGGGGCGAGACGGAAGACGACCGGGTTGTACTCGACCTTGAAGTAGTTTCAATCCACGCGCCCCGCGTGGGGCGCGACCCTAAATCATCAATGGAGAAACCACCCGCATGACTGTTTCAATCCGCGCGCCCCGCGTGGGGCGCGACGACCACGTTTTGAGAGGCCGGATCATGGCTGTGTGCCACTACGCGATGGAAAGATTTCCCGGTAACTCCGAAATCGTTCATCGAAAGAGCTATTGCCTCGCACCCACCGAGCCGTGATCGGACTCATCCATGAAATCGTATCGAAGATCTGATTCACGTCCTTCTGTAATGGGCGGCTCAGGATCGGCTCGTGATGTGCCACCCGGTTGCGCAGCTTACGAATGCTGTTCAATCGCGCCTGGACCTGAGCGCGTTGCACGGGACGACGAGGGAAGATTTTGACCAGGTGGTTGCGCCACAGCACGTCATACTTGGGGCCGGTCAAACCTGTCCAAAAACCAAAGGAGAGTTCAGCAACGACTCGACCGGCATCGAGAGCCTTTCCCTCCTTCTTCAGAGTTTCCTTGGCGTTCCGCAGCATTGCCCTCTGCTCCGGCTCCAGTTTCAACACGTCATACCACTCGGCACGGCCATAATCCGCCGCAAGCTGTGAGTGAGTCGTGTTGCGAAATGCAACTTCCAGCCCTTGTAAAATGCCGTAAAGGGACTCTGAAAGAAGGGTATTTTGTTCGTAGAGCCGAACAGCCAGTTCGAGGTTTCCTCCCACACTATGGTGGTATGGCCGGAGACGGTCACTAGAGAGCGTTCGTTGAATCTCGGTTAGATTCGTCGTTGAATATTCAAATGCGGGCATCTACTTCAAAGTATCGAACGGTGCTATACTAGCTTTGTACACCCTGGTGAACCCCTGTCGCTCCGTCGATACGTGCCCAGGGTAATCGAATGCCGCCTTCGGGCGGCATTCATATTTTCGGCAGGTTTCTACCTCAACTCCGCAAACAACGATCAGCACCGGCGCCTGCGAGACCCAGATAGCTCCAAGCAAATGAATCCAAGCAGTCCTTGGACTCATAACCAATAGATAACTTTAGATTTATGCGATCGACTCAATCAAGGGTCTTCTGAAGGGGATCGCCAACAAATTCGAATGGTTGCGGGGGCAGGATTTGAACCTGCGACCTTTGGGTTATGAGCCCAACGAGCTACCGGGCTGCTCCACCCCGCTCTTTGATTATAGGATGAGGCTCGCGCCAGGGTCAATCTGGACTCCAGCCCCCCAGCGATGGCCGCCTGCCGGCAGGTGGCGGGTCCGATGCCGGTGATTGTGGCGGGCGGTCGACGCTGCGTTTGGGAGCTGACCCGGTTCGGCCAATGCCTTCAGGGTTTGGCTTTGTAGCTTGGCTTTGTAACGGTCGCAGAGTTTGGCGCTGCAACGCCTACCGGTTTGGGCGCTGCAACGCCGGGAGGGTTGGGCGGTGCAACATCGCTTCGCTCCGCAAGATCCTGCGCGTTCGATGCGCTGCGTAACAACGGCTCGACCGGTGGATGGCAGCACGCCGCGAGAGGTTCGTTGTTGGTCGGCAAAGAGCTGCGCGGGATGGATCTGGTTCGAGCAGGGAACACCTGGGGCGGGAAGGTGCATCTATAAAAGAGAGGAAGAGCCGAGGAGATAGAAGAGAGGGATTGGATGGGAGGATGGGAGCGGATGGGGCTGGAGAGGATAGGGCTTGGGGCGGATTCAACGCCAAGACATCTACGGTTCGCTGCGCCAACAGGGAGAAGAGCTTTCCTCGGGTGTTGAGAGGAACTTTTCTAAGGAAGTCGCGTCTTTGATACTGGCGGCACCGAAGCGGAGCAGCGTCAAGGCGACCGCCCAGGCAAGACGGCGGAGGAGGACGGCGGAGGACAGTAGCCCCCGGTAGGGTTCGCGCAGGAGTCAGTTCCGCGCTGTTTGCGCCAGGATGGTGAGCGCCAAAAAGGCGAGCGCCGAGATGATTTTGCTGTAGGAGCGTGGGTAAGTAGTTGAAGGATTAAAGAGGAGCGAGATATGAAGGTTCGTCTGGTTCATGGTGTGGGTGGGGTGATGCTGGCCGGTAGCCTTGTCTTCGGCTTCCCCGGTGGTGGTTTTTCTGCCCTTGCGCAGAACACAGCCAATCCCTTGCCCGATGCGCAGATCGAGTCCAATGTGCTGCGGGCCCTGGCGACCGATCCGCAGTTGGCCACCCAGAATATTCAATCGACTACGGTTTATGGGACCGTTACTCTGACCGGAACCGTGCAGACCGAAGGGTTGAGGGTGGCAGCCGACAACCTGGCGGCGCGTGCCCTGGGGGTGCAAAAGGTCATCGATCAGTTATCCGTCGGCGATACGCCGGCGGGTGAGCCGAGTCAGTACGGTACCACGCCGGCAGGGCCTCCGCCGGGCCAGGGACAGACCTTTCAGGGACAGATGAATGCCCAGCCGGGCCAGGGGCAGCCTTACCAACAACAGCCCGCTCAGGGGCAGCTTTACCAAGGGCAGCCGGGGCAAGGCCAGCCGTATCAACAACAGCCGGGGCAAGGCCAACCGTATCAGGGTCAGCCCTATCAACAGCAGCCAGGCCAAGGGCAACCCTATCAACAGCAGCCGTATCAGGGGCAGCCCTATCAGGGTCAGCCGGGTCAGGGGCAGCCCTATTCGGGACAAGGCTATGGTCCGGCTGGTCCTCCGCCGGGCGGTGCTCCGATGGGACAGCAGGAACGACAGCCGATGTATCCCACTTACAGCCCTGGACCGCCTGAGGATGAAGAATCGATGTCGACCGGCCAGGTGGCAGGGTTGGTGGTGACGGTGAAACCGGGCGCGATGTTGACGGTGCGGATCAACCGCGGTCTGAACTCCAACCATGTTCGCGTGGGCGAGGGGTTTGACGGGACGGTGATGAGCGACGTGGTGGCCGGAGGCCAGGTTGCGATTCCGCGCGGAGCGACGGTGAGCGGGGTGGTGGTGGGGGCGCACAAGGCGGGTCTGTTCAAGGGCGAAGGCGCGCTCTCTCTGCAGATCAACAACGTGACGCTGGGCGGGCATGTTTATCCGATTACGACCACGGTATGGGCGCATACGGGCGCCGACAAGCTGCCGGGCACGATTACCAGCACTGCGGGGCTGGGAGCCTTTGGAGCGCTGATGGGTGGGGCCTTTGGCGGCGGCGCGGGTGCGGCGGTGGGAGCAGCGGTGGGAGCGGGCACGGGGTTGGCTTCTTCCGCCGCCGTTCCGCGTGGGGCGCTGGTGATTCCGCCGGAGTCTGTGCTGACGTTCCGGATAGCTGCTCCGGCACAGGTGACGACGGTCTCTGAGCAGGAGATGCAGCGCCTGTCTTTCCAGGCTGGGCCGTCGCAGGCGCCGGGACCACCCCCGGGACCTCCGGGATACTATTTTTAGGTGATTCAGCCTCGCCAGCATCGTCGCGGTGTGAAGCGATTCAGCGTCCCAGGGATGACGCAGGGTTCAGGCTGGGCCCGAGCGCGCCTGCGGGGATTGGGAGAGCGGAAGCGGAGGGCTCTGGCAACGAAGGCCGGCGGAGTGGAATGGCAGGCGCTGATTTATACTTTCTGCTGAGCCCCTGCGAGCAGGAGTGGTGTGTCTCCCTGGAGAGATGTGCCTGAACCTTGCGCAAAAATCCTGGGCAGCGCGGTCTCGCGTCTGAGATCGGTATGAATTGAAGGTCCATAGGCAAGCATGATTCGTATTCTGCAGCAAGACAACCGCATCGTAAAGCTTCTCTTTGCGCTAATTATCGGCGCCGCCATTGTCACCATGGTGATCACGCTGGTTCCAGGCATCTTTGATAACGGAGAGGCGAACGACGTCAGCGTGTACGCGACGGTGCATTCGCCGGGTCTGCTAGGCCGGGTGTTTGGCCAGACCAGCTCCATCAAGATGGACGACGTGGAGCGGGAGGCCGATGCGCAGATGCAGCAACAACAGCTTCCGGACTTCTACCGGAGCTTTGTGGTGCAGCGCGCCGGCCAGATTGAGGTAGAGCGCACGGTTCTGGAGAAGGAGGCGCACCGTCTGGGGCTGCGTGTCTCCGACGGGGATCTGCGCAATTATTTGCAGCACGGACCCTATGCGGAGTATCTGTTTCCGGATGGCAAGTTCATCGGTCAGGACCAGTACATCAACTTTGTGGAGTCAGCGTTCCACCTGCCGGTGACGGACTTTGAGGACGAGGTGAAGTCCGAGCTGGAGATTCAACGTTTGCAGGCTCTGGTGACGGGTGGCGTGAGCGTCTCTGACAGCGCGGTGCGGACGGCTTACCTGAGCAACGGGACCAAGGTAAAGTTTGATTACGCGGTGATCTCGTCCGACTCCATTAAGCAGAGCATCAACCCCACCGATGACCAGCTCCAGGCGTTCTTCAAGAAGAATGCCGCGCTGTATGCGCATGCGGTTCCAGAGACGCGGAAGATTACGTTTTTCAGCTTTGAGACCGCGAATATTCCTGGCGGCGCGCCAGCGGTGAGCGATGCCGCGGCGCAGGCGTACTATGAGGCGCACCAGAGCCAATACCAGACTCCGGCGGAGGTGAAGACCCGCCACATTCTGATTGCTGTGGCCAAGGGCGCGAGCCCCAGCACGGTTGCGGCGGCGAAGGCCAAGGCGGAGGATGTTCTGAAGCAACTGAAGGCCGGCGGCAACTTTGCCGAACTGGCCAAGAAGTACTCGGATGATCCGGGCAGCAAGGATCAGGGTGGTGAACTGCCGCTGATTGCCACCAGCGAGCTGGATCCGGCCTATGCGCAAGCGGCCATGGCGCTGAACCCGGGCCAGACTTCCGGGTTGGTGCGCTCCTCGTTTGGATTCCACATCATCCAGACGGAGGCCAAGCAGGCGGCGGCGGTGAAGCCGTTTGCGGCGGTGAAGTCCTCCATTGTGGAGCAGTTGCAGTCCCAGGCCGCGGCAACTGTGGCCCAGGCGTACGCTGCGCAGCTTGCGGCTGAGGCCAAGACGAAGGGGATGCAGCAGACGGCCGATGCGCACAAGTTGAAGCTGGTGACCACGGGATTTATCGGCAAGGATGCTGTGATTCCCAGCCTGGCGGACTCCACGGGGCTGCTGAGCGCGGCATTCAATGCGCTGAAGGGAGCTCCTCCGGCGAGCGCCTCAGCGGGTGACGGGTACGCGATCTTCCAGGTAGATGACATTCAACCGGCGCACGCTCCGGCGTTTGCGGACTACAAGCCGCATGTTCTGGACGACTACCGTGCGGAGAAGGAGCCGGAGATGATGGATGCGCAACTGATCAAGCTGGCGGACCTGGCGCGGAAGCTGGGCGGGCTGGCTCCGGCGGCGGCGCAGATGCATCTGAAGGTGCAGTCGAGCGATCTGGTGGGCAGGGATGCGCAGATTACCGATATCGGCTCGCTGACGGGGCCCGCGGCGGTGGTGTTCACTATGCCGGTGGGCGGCATCTCCGGGCCGATCAATGAGGGCGCCAACGGCGCGATCCTGCAACTTATCGACCGCCAGCAGCCGACCCCGGCCGAGGTGCAACAGCACTTTGAGGCCACGCGGGAAGCGTTGGTGGAACAGCAACGCCAGGAGGCCTTTAGCGTGTTTGTGGACGCGGTGATGAGGCGCTATGAGAAGGCCGGCGCCATCATCTACAGCAAGAAGTCAACGCAGATTCCACTGGGTAGCTAAGCCAACGCCAGAGTTGGGAGAGCCCCTTCGCCCGGTGGGCGAGGGGGCTCTCTTTTTTTCGGCTTTTCGGCAAGGCGGCTCGGGGGGCTTTGCAGGGCGGGATGGGGATGCTGATGGGTTGGTGAGGGGTGTTGCGGTGATTCCCAATACCGTTCCCGAATTGGTCAACCTCATTGAGCATCTTAGAAAATTATCTAATAAGCACTATCTGGTATATCTGCGCGAGCACAATCAATGCATGGCAGACATCGGGTTGGAGATCAGGAATCGCAGGGAGCGTCTTGGGTGGACGGTGACGAAGCTAGCGACGCTGGCGGGGATATCGGGGCCTTTTCTTTCCCGGGTGGAGCGGGGGGCGTATTACAGCCGGGAGACGCTGCAGAAGATCGCCGGAGCGTTGGGAGTTTCGGTAGATGTTTTGTATGCATCGGGCAGCCAGAGTAACGTCGAGGAAGTTCCTCTGGGATGGCGAAGGATACCGGTGCTCAGCTACGACGAGGTGAGCCGATGGACAGCTTCCGAAGGCATCCCCAAAGATGAGGGGCTACGGGAGAGCATTGTGACTGATTTAGAGCATCCGCCGAGCACATTTGCGATGCGTATCAAGGGTGATTCGATGGAACCGAGGTTCCAGCCCGGGGACGTGGTGGTGGTGAATCCAACCATTCAGCCTGACCCGGGTGACTTTGTGGTAGCCACGGACCCGAACGGAGAGGCTACGTTTCGACAGTTTCGAAACGCGGGCCTCAACGAGAGCGGGATGGAAGTCTTCGAACTTGTCCCACTCAATGCGCTGCACGCGCCGCTTCGCTCTGACAGGGTGGAACTGGTGATTGTTGGAGTGATGGTGGAGCACCGGCAGTACCGTAGACGTTAACCTGAACGTTCGACCCAGACACAAGAGGACTGTCCTGAGGAGCGTTCTCCGGTAGCTGCGCAGTGGCAGCGGGAGAACGCTTCTCCCTTTCCCGGGAGTGGGAAGGCGGCGTGGACAGCGAGCCTAGCCGAGCCTGGAGCAGGAGGGCGGGTGATCGCCCTGCCAGCGGCGTGGGGGAGCTTCGGCATGGATGGGCGCTTTGCCGAGGCAAGCCGCCATGGCCGGCTCGCCGGGGCAGCGCAACCTTGCAGAACGACCGCTCTCCATGCGGGGGTTGGGAAGGGATCTGGGGAAGAATCCGGCGCCGAACCCTCCAGCGCGGCGCCGGTGACGTTTCAGGAGTGGCATGGGCCCAGGATGAGACCCCCTTCGGGGGGCAATACCCTCTCTTGCGTGTGGAATGCCTTGTGACCAAAGGCGTACAACCGTGTTCTTTAAAAGCATTTTTTATTGTTGCCT
This sequence comes from Granulicella sp., assembly GCA_027365345.1. Lineage (GTDB taxonomy): Bacteria > Acidobacteriota > Terriglobia > Terriglobales > Acidobacteriaceae > Granulicella. Next base: position 1,793 of record DAHXNO010000165.1, on the reverse strand, counting down.
GTTGAGTTATATGACAGGAGAATCGAAGTCCAAGCTTGACTTATTGCATAATAAGTACTACTATTTATATGCATAACAAGTTCAGGAGCAGATTGTGAGCGAAGAACTGAGGCGGTCGGTTTGGTGGCTGCTGGTATTGGCTGCGCTGCTGGTGGCGGTGAGCTGATGCCGATCCGGGAGATGAGAGACGACGGGGCCCATGGAGGGTTGGCCGCAGGCCGTTCGAGGGCCGCGACGCCGTGGGCTGTGGGGATGGAGGAGTGGGGGGCGCGGGGATCCGGCTCTGAGACGGGCGGTGACGGGCGGCAGAGCGCGGGAGCGGGTTCCCGCCGGGGCTTACGGTCTGCTGGGCCTGTTGTGGGATCGCGGGCTGGGTTGCGGCGCGGCCGGTGTACGGAGAACGCCGACCTGCGCAGCACGGGGGAGGGGGGCTGGTGCTACACGGAGCACGAGCTTTTCCGGGTGTTTCTTCCGCTGATTGGGGCCGACGGGGGCATGGTGTACATGGCGATGACGCGGCTGGTGCCGCTGGCGGCGGTGCGGGAGGAGCTTCCGGTGACGGTGGAGGCGGTGTCGCGGGAGAGTTGCGTGTCGCGGTCGACGACGCACCGCAAGATGCGGGAGCTGGTGCAGTTGGGGATGGTTCTGGAGATCAAGGGGGCAAACCGGAGGCCTTCGGCGTACCAACTGCCGCCGCTGCGGGAGCTGGCCAGGGTGGGTGAGGAGGAGTTGCGGCGGCGGCTGGAGGCGGTACGCGGAGAGACGCTGAGCAAGGCTCTCACCGGGGCATGGATGGATCCGCGGCAAGAGGGAGAGGAGCGGGCTGGAGCGGGCTGCGAGGCTGGAAGGCTGAGCGATTCTTTGTTGGCGATCGCTGCCCGGGGAGTGGATGGTATCCCGGGGTGGGATAGCGACGGCGAGGGTGGGTTGGGGACGTTGGCTGGGACACCGGTGTCCCAGAAGAAGGCAGCGATATCCCAGGAGCGGGGTGCGGTATCCCAGCGGAGGATTGCCTTTAATTCTTTTAAAGAAGAACAGGAGAGAGAAGAAAGGAAGTTCCCCCCAACCCCCCAAGGGGGGCGGTTTGTGGGGGATGGAAGTATGGGAGCGGTGGGGGGATGGCTGGGGCGAGGCGCCGAGGGATCGGCTGCGGAGTTGGCTTCGGCGGCGGCGCTGGTTGCGGCGGCGCGTTGGGTGCTGGAGCAGAGTGGCGTCTCTGCGAGCCGACGGATGGAGTCCATGCTGGTGAACCAGCTCCGGCTGGCGCTGGAGCGCCGGAGGGCGGCGCGGCTTGAGGAGGGCTCCGGGCGGGTGAGTGGGAGCGGCCGCGGGTGCGAAGGAGACGGGAGGACGCAGGGCAACGGCCGAGAGCTGCCGCAGGAGGGTGAGTTGCAGCGATTGGCGGGCGAGATGGTGGAGAGCTGGGAGGCATACCTGGGGATGTGCCGACGGCAGGAGCTGCGGATTCAGTGGGGGTTTGCACGGTTTTTTGGTGAAGGGCTTTGGGCCGAGCCGGCGGCCTGGCCACGCGTGACAGAGGTGCGGTTGACGCCGGGGCAGCGAGGGTCTGGATCCGGGTTTGGGTTCGGGTCTGGATCCGGGTCTGGGGGCTGCGCGGAGCGGGATCGCGAGCCGGGGATCCGTCGATGGGCCGAAGCCAGGGTTGGTCCCGGGGCGGGCTGGAGGGGAGGGTCCGAGGCGGGCTTTGGCGACAGGGAAGTGGAGACGCGGAGGAGCGAGGCAGAGGGTGCGGCTGGGGTGGGTGAGGCTGGGGTTCAGGAGGCGGCGGGGCC
>DAHXNO010000160.1 GCA_027365345.1 Granulicella sp. | reverse complement strand
AAAGTTGAAATCAGATAGCCACAGGGGGGCGGGCGCACTGGCCAACACCGTGCCAAGCCACATCGAGAGATAGAGATAGATACCGAAGAAGAGCCAGATAAGGTAGAGGCGCGAGGCCGGCAGACGCTTCCCGTGAGTGATGGCTCCGGTGAGGATGCAGAGGACCAGGATGGTGAGCACCTGCGCTCCCAGTGGGTAGCCGAGGAAGTGATCTCGCATGGTCCGGTAGGGAATGAAGAGGATGAGATAGTAGAAGCCGTAGAGGGGTTTTCCGAGCGAGACCAGGCACATGACCCAGAAGAGGAGGTACGCGACGACCGGGATGTATACGCCTATTCCTGTTCCTAACATGCAATCTCCAAAGATGGTGAAGGGATTCTCTTGCCGGATTGAAATGGTCTGGGACTAACTCCAGAGCCTCTTTCGCCCTGCGACGAAGCTGTAAAACGCCATGAGCGCGGCTGCGTTGAGCAGAACGAAGGTGTGAGCGATTGCAATCGGTTTAAACGCCTTGGCAGAGGGAGTGAGAGCTCCGAACGCAGCGGCCAGATAGAAGAGGATCTGGGCCACGAACGCTGCGTGGTACAAGGGCCCCTGCGCGATTGCGGAGGCGATGAGCATCAGGCCCAGAAATAGGGGCACGATGAGCCGCAGCAGCTTGTGGCAGACAAAGCGGAACAAGAGAGGATTCTGCGCCGAGAGAAGCCACGGCTCAAGACGAAGTAACTGGTAGTTTCCGGTCAACGTTCTCACCTTGCGGCTGAACTCCTTTCCCTTCTGGCTGAAGAACCGGTCGCGCGCGATGGCTGTGGATTGAAAGACGACCCGTCTTCCCGCTTTGATCACGCGCATCGGCACAAACACGTCGTCCAAGATCGTACCCTCTGGGATCTCCGCAAACAACTCGCGCCGAACCGCATAGATCGCTCCGGTTACCCCAACTACGGAGCCGGTTGCGGACTCCAGCTTGCGCACTGTCTTTTCGATTTTCCAATAGATGCCCAGCCCTTCGGGCGCCACATTGCTGCTCGCCGACTCCAAGAGCAACTCTCCGCTTACGGCCCCCACCTCTGGGTCCGTCAAGCGGGAAACGAGTTCGGCGACGGCGTTGCTGTCTACCATCTGCCGGGCATCCTGAAAGACCAGCACCTCGCCGGTGGCATGTTTCACAGCCTCATTCAGGGCCACGGCCTTGCCCCTGGACTGATCGAGCAGGACAGGGATCAGCATGGAGGAGTGCTCGCGGAGGATCTCCGCGGTGCGATCCGTAGAGCCATCGGAGGCGATGACAATCTGGAGGCGTTCCCTGGGATAAGCCGTCATCATGAGATTTTCGATCTTGGCTGGCAGGTTCGCCTCTTCATTGCGAGCCGCGAGAATGATCGACACGCTGGGCAGGTTGCGGCTGGCATCGACCGGTTGTTGCGTCGAGTCATCGTGAAGTGACTGATTCTGGAGCGGCTGATTCTGAGGCGACGGGGAGCCAAGCCACCGGGCCTGAAGCCAGAGCAGAAGAGGATAGCCGAAGTACGCATACCCCACCAGCGCCAGGCATAGCCAGAAGACGGCCCTCATTGTCCACTCCCGTAAGGGAATACCCTGTTTCCCGATGGGCGGTGTCTGCCTGGCGGGGTGTTCCATCGCGCCGAACGCATACTGCAAGCTCCGCGGATAGATTCGAAGGCTGCGTCCGCCATGTACTGGAAGATCACATCCAGACGGTATTCCGATCAATATCCCTATAGTATCTTGGAACCTGCGAACCAATATTATCCATGGCTGGATCAAGACGCTTTGCTCTGAACGTATCAATGAACTGGATCGCCATGGCTGCGGGCATGGTGGTGCCGTTCTTCCTGACTCCAATCGTCATCCGCAGCCTCGGCTCGGTTGCCTAGGGAGTATGGATTCTGGCTGTCTCGACGGTGGCGTATCTGGGCCTGCTCGATATGGGGATGCGCAGCGCGGTGATTCGCTTTGTCTCCAAGGCTGATGCCCAGGGAGATATGACGGAGGCGAAGAAGGCGATTGGCGCCGCGCTCTGGTTTCGTATTCTGATCGCCAGCGGGGCGGCGCTTCTCAGCTTGATTCTGGCTCTCGCATTCCCCCATTTTTTCAAGGTGCCAAACGGGCTGGAGCACCAGGCGCAGATTACCGTGCTGATGTGTGCCCTTGCGGTGGCGGTCACTCTGGCCTCGGGTGTCTTCGGCGCGGTTCTCAGTGCGGTGCATCGTTTTGACATTCTCAGCGGGGTGGGGATCACATAGACCAGCGTGAAGGCCGTCGGCGTGATCCTCATTTTGCACAGGGGCGGTGGCCTAATCCCTCTCGCGTACTGGGAGTTTACGATGACGCTGCTCGCCGGGCTCGCCACCTGGGGGGCTGCGGCAAAGATCTTTCCTGCAGCCCGCGTCAGGTTGGGACGGCCTGATATCCAGACCCTCAAGAAGATCTGGTCCTATAGCATGACCACCTTCCTCATCGTGATCGCGGTTCAGGTGGTCTTTAACACCGACAATCTGGTGGTCGGAGCCTTTGTCTCCGTCGGCGCGGTTGCCTTCTACTCCATCGGCGGCAGTCTGGTGGCTTACTCCCGGCAGTTTGTTACCTCCATGGCGACCACCTTTATCCCGATGGCAAGCAACCTGGAGGCGGAGGGCAAAACGGAGGCTCTGCAGAAACTGCTGCTGAAGGGCACGCAGGCTACGTTGGGACTTGCGTTGCCGGTGAGTCTGGCGCTGTTATTCCGGGGCAAGACCTTTATCGGTCTGTGGATGGGGCACAAGTACAGTCAGCCCTCTGGAACTGTATTGCAGATCCTTATGATCAGCCAGTTCTTCGGTGTAGCCAATACCACCGGCGGACAGATCGCCTTGGAATCGAGAAGCACAAGGCAGTGGCCTACTGGGCAGTCGTCGAGGCGGCACTGAACCTCAGCCTCAGTATTGTTCTTGCACGCAAAATTGGCATCTATGGCGTTGCCTGGGGAACGTCCATTGCGACGACGATCATCCATCTGATCTTCTGGCCCCGATTTTTGAGGAAAGAGTTGCATGTGCCAGTGAGAACCTACCTGTGGGATGGATGGGGGAAGATTACGCTTTGCTCAATTCCATTTGCGGTGGTCTGCTACCTTGCGGACCGGCACTGGCATCCCGCTTCGATGGTCGTCTTTTTCGGGCAGATTCTGGTCACTTTACCGGTTTACGCCGTGTGCTCCTTTTGGATCTTCAAGGATGAGTTGCGGCTGATGTGGCGGGGGTGGCGGCGGACGGAGACCGTGTCCGTGCAAGACGTCACCGCGGAGTAGAGCGCTACAGATCGGGAACAAGACTTCAGCAGTTTCAAGCAGACAGAGGAGCGGCGTCCTCGAGCGGTGCAGGACGATAGAGCCAATTTCTGTCGGCATTGCGCAGAGCACGATCGGCGTCTTTGCTCAGTACGACGGTGTTGCGCCGTCGCTCGGCGACAAACATCCAGAGGGAAACGGCTCCGGACCGAGATGCGACGCCACGACGGATCGGCCTAACTCAAGCAATGCTCGTACACCTTGCGTGTCTGGACGGCGATCGACTGCCAGGTTCTGTCTCCGTACTGCATCTCCCGGACCCGTCTGGAGAGGGCCTCACGCAGATCCGGATGGTTGGCCAGGCGCAGCAGAACGGCGGCAAACTGCTCTCGATCCTCTGGATCCACCAGCAGGGCTGTCTCCTGGTCGGTGAGCATCTCGCGGAAGACCTTCAATCCGCTGGCGACTATCGCCTTGCCCAAGGCAAGGCCAGTAGCCAGGGCGCCACTGGTTGTAACCGCGCGGTAGGGATAGACCACCACATCCGCCGCACGGTAGAGCGCCACGAGTTCCTCGGCGGTGATGAATCGAAGATACAGATGGACACGCCGCAGGCCGAGTTGATGAACCTGGCTCCGGATCTGATCCAGAAGTTCAGGAGATCCGGTCCCGGCGATGACCAGCCACGGCTCCGATGCTGCGTTTTCCACCTGCCGCCACGCGTTCAGGAGCAGATCCACGCCTTTGTAGGGGAGGAGAATTCCTTGAAAGAGAAAGAGGGTCCGGTTTGGCGCCGCAGGCAGGCTCTGCAGTATCTCTGCCGGCCCTGCTGGGGAGATGTCGTAGAAGAACGGTCCGTGGGGGATCACATTGACTTTGGACGCGGGCACTCGGAACTCGCTCTCCAGCCTGGCCGCAACGTGGCCGGAGTGGCAGATGATGGCATCCACCTTTGCGTATAGATCCAGGAAGATGCTCTTGTAGCGCTCTCCGGTGTCATGCGGTAACAGGTCATGCACCGTCAGAATGATCTTTGTTCCCCGGCGCTGGAAGAAGCGCACAAACCACAGGTCCATCGGCGCCCGGGACCGCAGGAGAGGCAGGAACTGAACGTGGATGATCTCTGGTGGCGAGATGAGGAACCGGAGGGTCAATGCGCAGAGGTTGAGGATAGCTTCCGCCAGCTTCAGCACTCGGCGCGGAAGCTTCGGCAGACGGAGTCCGCCAACGATATTCAGTGGCCCGGGATCCAGGGGAACTCCGCGCGAACGGAAGCAGCCGGGATCCAGATAGTAGGTAATCGATCCGACAGTGAGCTTTACACCATCCTCGCGCAGGGCGCGGGAGAGATAGGCGGTGTAGTAGGGCACGATGGCCCAAAGGTCCATCATGAAGACGCGGGGCTCGGGGCGCGCAACAGGGCCGGGTCCGGACTGGGGCTCCGGCGGAATAGCTTGCGGCGTCTTCGCAGCATCGTCGGAAGGGCTCAAGCTTCCTCCCTCAGTGATCCATCATCCTTCGAACCATCCAACGAACGATCCAGCCGGACTTGCGCGTAGACCTTGAGGGTATCCTCCGTCATACGTTCCGCCGAGAACTCCCGCTCCGCAAGGGTTCTGGCGGCTGCGCCCATCCGAGCGCGCTCCTCAGGATGGAGCATCAAGCGAGCCATACTGGCGGCCAGGATCTCCACGTTCTCCGGAGGGATCAGAATGCCGCTCTCTCCATCGCGAATGGCCAGCGGAACCGCACCAACGGATGCGGCCACCCAGGGAAGAGATGCGGCCATCCCCTCCAGAATCGCCATGGGCAGGCCCTCCAGGCGAGAGGAGGAAACCATCAGGTCACAGGAGGCAAAGATGGCCGGCATATCAGAACGCTGGCCAAGGAGTTGGACCAGGTCGCCTACGGCCAATTCAGCGATGAGCCGCTCGCACTCCGGACGGTAGGGGCCTTCGCCGACCATGATGTATCGGGTCGCAGGGAATCTGTTGCGAAGCTGAGCGATGGCGCGAAGGAAGAGGTCTGGCCCTTTGTCCCGGGTGAGTCGGCCCACCCAACCCACGAGGAGTTCTTGGGAGTTTGGGGTGCCGTCTGCTGCTCCGCTTGCCAAGGGGTCCGCGGTCGCTGTCGAAGCGCTGACGAAGCTGGGCGGTCGAGTGTTCGCGTTGTTAAACGGGCGCAGGTCAATGCCGTTGCGGATGAAGTGGATCCGGTTGGCAAGGACGCCGGCGGCGAGCAGGCGGGTGCGCACGTCGTCGGAGACGGCGATGACAGCCTGGTACCTTCGCAGCACCCTGCGATCCAGGGCTCCATAGAGCCAGACCAGAGGATTGTCGTCGTACCAGGTGTGGCAGGTGGAGACCAGCGGAATACCCCTTTGCGAACCGGACCCACGCATGGCGAGCCACGCATAGACATCGGCCTTGTAGCCGTGGGCGTGGATCACCTCGGCTCGCATGCTTGCGGCGAGGGAACGGATCGCCAAAGGAACGGAGCGGTCGATCTGGCCACGGCAAGGGATCTGGTGGGACTCGATGCCCTCCGCAAGCGCAACTTCATGAAGCTGCAGGTTGGGGTTGGAGGCGTTGGAAAAGACGCCGACGATGCTCGCATGCCCCTGCTGGTTCAGGGTTCGGGAGAGGTTCAGAATCACGGCTTCAGCTCCGTACATGCCGCCACTGGAGATGAGATGGAGAACTCTCATGGTCACCGGGCCCCGGATCCGTCTTGTTTGACGTCGATCTTCCCACGTGGGTCGGGATCCGCCCCGAGGGGCAGGGCTTGCTCCGGTTCCTGACGATTCAGCGCGGCCCAGAGCAGGGCATAAAGGCGATCGCCGAGGGTTCGCTTCAGACCCGACTTCCAGCGGTCCTGACGTTCCAAACGCCGCAGGGCTCCGCTGTCTGGATCGAGAAGCTGCGTCAGGTCTTGCAGGCTGACGCTGCTGCGCAGGTTGAGCCGACCGACGAGGAAGGGCAGATTCGCAGGCTCGGCGTGGGGAATCGAGGTGAAGACATGCTGGTATCCGGCGGACTTGCAGGCGGAGAGGACGCGTTGGTTGAAGCGTCCGCCGGGGAGAGACATAGAGGTGATGGAGGTTCCGAGACGGTCTTCGAGCGTGAGACGCGCAGTCTTGAGCTCTTTTTCCAAGGCTACGTCATCGCAGTGGGTCAGCAAGGCATGGGACCAGCCGTGAGCTCCAATGTGCTGGCCGGCCGCGTGGAGGGCGTTGATCTGGCTCCAGTCCATATAGCCGGTGTGTGAGCCGATCCAGCCCACGGTCAGGAAGAAGGTGGCTGTCAGGCTGCGGGCAGTCAGCGCGGGGAGCGCGAGCTCGTAGTTGGAGATGTGCCCGTCGTCGAAGGTGATCTCTGGCCAAAGACGGGTGTCACCGGCCAAGGCTCGGAGGCTGAGAAAGAGATCGGCGTGATCTTCGAACTGGCGGCGCTGGATGACGTAGGAGTAGCTGCTGGGAGTGCTCCGGAGCTCGTGATAGAGGAAGAAGAGCCGGTTGGAGGATGCGGACACCTGAAAGCTCCCGTAGGTCGGCGGCGGGTTGACGGATCGTTACCAGTTCGCCCTTTGCATTTGCCGATGGATACGATTCTACGGGAGCGGCCGGTTATCTGGCTGGTGTGGCTGCTGCGGGCCGCTCGGATGGCCCTTGGTTACCAAAGTACGAAAAATCTTCAAATCATCCTAGATTTCTCTCATGTAATTCTCCGCCACAGCCGATAAGCCCTTTGTAACAGAGGGGGGCGAGTTTCGATGGTTGCAGTGGGGGCGGGTCTTTCTTCGAACGCGCGGCCTGGCCTGGCATCTGCTGGAACGGACAGGCAACTTGGGTTTGATCCCAACCGGCAAAGGACGGCGGCGGCTTCGCGAGGGAAGCAGAGGTCCAGGCTCCCACGCCCGTGGCGTGCTTTCTTCCGCGTCGGTAGAGAGGCCGAAGCGGCTCGCAGGATGGTCGCGCTTCTCCGGTTCACCATGGTTTTCCTGAGTGCGGTTCTGGTTGGGTCTGCGCCGCTGGCTGCGCAGACCGTTCTCGCTACTTTGACCGTCGGGGCCTCGCCCTTCGCGTTGGCGGTGAACCCGGTGACCAACCAGATCTATGTGGCCAACACGGCTAGTGATACGGTTTCGGTGATCAACGGCTCCAATGACACCGTGATGGCTACGGTCACGGTGGGCAGCCAGCCGGTTGCGCTGGCGGTGAATCCGGTGACCAACCAGATCTACGTGGCCAATAACAGCAGCGGGAACAGCAGCAGTACCATCTCCGTGATCAACGGGACCACGGACGCGGTGACCGCTACGTTGAGCGTGGGGGGCGAGCCCTTTGCGCTGGTGGTGAATCCGGTGACCAACCGGATCTACGTGGCGAACTACAGCAGCAACACCGTATCGGTGATCGACGGGGACACCAATGTGGTGACGTCGATGCCTGTTGGAACCAATCCCTATGCGCTGGCGGTAAATCCGGTGACCAACCAGATCTACGTGGCCGATCCGGGAGACAACGCTGTATCGGTGATCGACGGGGCCAGCAACGCGGTGACCCAGGTTGCGGTGGGCAGCGACCCGGTTGCGTTGGCGGTGAATCCGGTGACGAACCAGATCTATGTGGCCGATGAAGGAGGGGATACCGTTTCGGTGGTCGACGGGGCGACTGACGCCGTCACAGCGTTAGCCGCGGGGAGTTCACCCGATGCGTTGGCGGTGAATCCTGTGACGAATCAGATCTATGTGGCTGATGCCGGAGCCGCCTCGGTTTCCGTGATCGACGGAGCCAGCAACGCTGTGACGCAAGTGACGGTGGGTAGTGTGGGGAGTTACCCCGTGGCGCTGGCGTTGAACTCTGTGACCAACCAGATCTACGTCGCTAACCAAGACGGCGGGACGGTCGGAATCATCAATGGGGTTACCCATGCCGTCACCTCAGTGGGAGTGGGGATTGAGCCTTCAGTCTTGGCTGTCAATCCGGTCACCAACCAGATCTTTGCCGCCAATCTCTCCAGCGGCACAGTCTCCGTGATAGCGGGGGCGGTGAATACCGTCGCCACGGTGGCGGTGGGAAACAGCCCAGCGGCAGTCGCGACGGATCCGGTGACCAACCTGATCTATGTGGCGAACGCTGCGGACAATAGCTTGTCCGTGCTCAGCGGGACAAACACAACCGTGACTGCCGTGGTGGATGTGGGTATGAATCCTGCCGCTCTGGCCGTCGATCCGGTGACCAACCTGATCTATGTAGCGAACCGTGGGAGCGATACGGTCTCCGTGGTGAGCGGGGCGACCAACTCTGTGGCGGCCACGGTGAAAGTTGGCGGCAGTCCTGCTGCGCTGGCTATTGATCCGGTGACCGATGAGATCTATGTGGTCAACAGCGACAGCAATACGGTCTCCGTGCTCGGCGGGGCCGGCAACGTTGTGGCGACGATAAGCGTGGGGTCTAATCCTGTGGCCATCGCTTTGAATCCGTTGGCGAACCAGATCTATGTCGCCAACGCGGGCAGCGGTACCGTCTCGATCATCAACGGAGCGGCGAACGCTGTGACCGCCACCGTGAATGTGGGGGCAGATCCCGTCGCGGTCAGTGTGGATCCAGCGACCAACCAGGTGTACGTGACAAACAGCTCCGGCGGCACGGTCTCGGTGATCGATGGGGCGACCAGCACGGTGAGCGCCACGGTGAGTGCAGGCAGCAATCCTGTGGCGCTGGCGGTGGATGCGGTGACGGATCAAATCTACGTAGCGAACGCAAGCGATGGCACGGTCTCGGTGATCGATGGGGCGACGGACGCTGTTGTCGCCACGGTGAACGTGGGCTCTGATCCTACAGCCCTCAGTGTGGATCCGGTGGCCGATCTGATTGACGTGGCGAACAGTGACAGCAGTACGGTCTCGGTGATCGACGGAGCCTCGAATACCGTTTCGACGATCGCTGTGGGGAGTGGTCCGTCCGCACTGGTATCGGACCCGGTGAGCCATCAGGTTTATGTGGCCGATGCCGGTGGTAACAGCGTCTCTGTGATCGACGTCGATGGTGCGGGTGATGGGCAGATGACGCCGATCACGGTCAGCGTCGCGGTGCCTCCGGTCTCTACGGACCCGCTCACGGTGGCGCTGCCGAACGCCAACTCCGGAACTCCGTTTCTCACGGCGAATGACGCCCCCGTGCTCACTGCGACAGTGAGCAGCGAGTACGCCACATCCAGCGCTTACGCCAACGACACACAGACGCCTTTGCCGGTGAATCCGATACCCACGGCGCTGTACTACCAGGTGGATGGCGGGAGTGGAGGATGGAATCAGGCGACCTGGAGCAATGCCTCCGGAGCAACAGCAGTGTTTAATCTGCCTATCACCGGGCAGAGCGTCGGCGTACACACTGTCTACCTTTTCGCTACCTATGGCGACGAGGGCGTTGCGGATAGTTCCGGGCGCGGTAGCGGTAACTCGCCGGAGGTCGGCAGCCTGACTGGCTTTACTTACGCCGTGGCGCCCGCGCCAACCAACACGACGATGACCGCGGACGCCAACCCAGCGCAGCCGAACCAGGCGGTAACTCTTACGGCGACGGTGGCCAGTTCCATCGGGGGAGCCTCCACGCCCACGGGCGCCGTGTCGTTTTATGACTCGATCACGGGTACGGCGACGGCGCTGGGAGAGGGGCGCCTGGCGGTGGCCGGTGGACAGGCGACAGCATCATTGCAGACGAGCTTTTCGGCGCTGGGAAAGCATCCGATCACGGTGGTCTACGCCGGCGATGCCACCCACGCCGGCAGTACCAGCAACCTGGTAGAGGTGATTTCAAATCTGGTGGCGACACAGACAGTGGCCGCCACACGATTGACCCAGAACGAGGCCGCGACTCCGTTTACTCCGGTGACGGGGAGTGGAGGAGTAGCGCCACTGAGCTACAGCATCTCGCCCGCACTGCCTGCCGGTCTGGCTCTCAACGCCGGCACGGGAACTGTGAGCGGCACGCCGACCCAGGCAAGCGCGGCCACAAGCTATACGGTGACGGTGACCGATGCGAATGGTGCAACGGCCACGGCCACCTTCAGCCTGACCGTAGAGAACACGGTGACCGCAACCACCGCAATCGCTTCCACGACGCTGACGGCAGGCCACGCGAGCCCGGCTTTTACTCCGGTGATGGGCAGTGGAGGGGCAGCGCCGCTGAGCTACAGCATCTCGCCCGCACTGCCGGCCGGTCTGGCCTTCAACGCCAGCACAGGCGCCGTGAGTGGCGCGCCGACCCAGGCAAGCGTGGCCACGACCTATACGGTGACAGTGACGGACGCGAATGGAGCGACGGCTACGGCGACCTTCAGCCTGACCGTAGAGAGCACGGTGACCGCGGCCACCTCGATCGCTTCGACGACGCTGACGTTCTACCAGGCGACGACCTCCTTTCAGCCGGTGACAGCTAGTGGAGGATTAGCGCCGCTGAGGTATAGCGCCTCGCCCGCACTGCCGACAGGTCTGGCGTTGAACGACGGCAGTGGAGTGATCTCCGGCACGCCGGTTCAGGCAAGCGCGGCAACCACTTACACGGTGACGGTGACGGATGCGAATGGAGCGACGGCTGTGGCGGAGTTTAGCCTGACGGTTGGTCAGCAGCCGTCCGTGACGACCCTGAGCATGGGCTCCACATCGGTCACTCCCGGGCAGGCGGTCACACTGACCGCAACCGTAGCGGCGACGATTGCTGGAACGTTGGCGACGCCAAGCGGAACTGTAATCTTCTCCGACAGTGGAACCGTGTTGGCCAGCCAGCCAGTGATCTCCGGCGTAGCCACGTTTTCGACGCCGTTCTCAGCCGGGACCACGCATGAGATTACGGCGCAGTATAGCGGCGACGGCAACTTCCTGGGCGGGAGTTCAAGCAACAGCGTCACAGTATCGGTGCCGGCGCTCGGCTTTACCTTTACCAACGCCGGGGCAAGCGCCTCCACGGCGGTCTTGGGAAGTTCTGTGAGCTATGCGTTTGACGTCTCCCCTCTTTACGGAAGTTACCCGGGGCCAGTGAATTTCGCGGTCAAGGGACTGCCCCCGGGAGC
>DAHXNO010000131.1 GCA_027365345.1 Granulicella sp. | reverse complement strand
GCGCACAACCTGACCGCCTATGGTGGGCTGCTACCGGTGGCGACCATGCTGGAGAAACTCGGCTTCCAGCAATTGATCGAGGAAACCCTGACGGTGAAGCGGCGGACGCACGCCATGCCGATGTTCAGGTTCATCCTTGGGATGATCCTGGCCTGCTACGTGGGCTTTTCCCGGCTGCATCATCTGCGTTTCTTGAAGCGCGAGCCGATGCTGACCGGCATTCTGCATGTGGCCGAGTTGCCGCCGCAGTGCACCTTCTGGCGTTTCCTGGCCTCGCTGCATCTGGGTGTGGCGCGGCAACTGCTGAGCGTACAGAAGCGCATGCGGGAGCGGGTGTGGGCGGCGGCCAACGTCGAACTGGACACGATCACGATCGATACCGACACCACGGTGCACACGCTGTTCGGCAATCAGATGGGAGCGCGCAAGGGCTACAACCCGAAGCACAAAGGCAAGAAGAGCTACCAGCCGATCCTGAGCTTCATTGCCGAGACGCGGGAATATGCCGCCGGGGCGCTGCGCACCGGCGACCGGCCCGATGGGCGTGAGATCGCCGCGCACCTGGCCGCGGTCGCCGAGAGCCTTCCCTCCACCGTGAAGCAGGTTTACGCTCGCGCCGATTCCGGCTTCTACTGCCGCGAGGCGATCGAGGCCTACGAGAAAAAGCACTGGCAGTACATCGTCGTGGCGCGCAAGACGGCGCGGCTGATCGATCAGTTGCAGACGGCTAACTGGAAGCCCTCGCCGAAGACTGACGCCGATGAGCAATGCGAGTTCCTGTATCAGCCCGAGGGCTGGGCCAAGGCCCACCGCTTCCTGGCGCTGCGCTATGCCCGGGCAGAAGAGGACGAAGATCCGGAGCAATACCAGCTCTTCGATACGCCGAGGTACATCTATCGGGTCTTCGTGACCGACATGGACGACCCCTTGGATCTTTTGGTCTGGTTCTACAACCAACGCGCCGGCGCGGAGAACCTCATCAAGGAAGCCAACAACGACGCCGGACTGGCAGCCCATCCCTCCAACCGCTGGGCGATGAACGCCAACTGGTTCCAGATCGCCATGCTGGCCTACAACCTGAATTGCTGGCTCCAACTGTTTCACCGCGAGGAAGGCGTCACGGTAGAGACCATGAAGCACACTACGCTGGCCACCTCGCGGCTGCGCTTTCTGTTTCTGGCCGCGCGCATCTGGCGCCACGCCGGACGGGTGGGCATCAGCTACAGCGATCACTACCAGGAGAAAGACCTCTTCCAACGGCTTATGGAACGTCTGCGAAGCGTGGCGCGCGGAGCGCAGGGATTTGCTCCCGTTCTTCCCACGCCGCTACGCGCCTGATTCCACTTCGCCAATTGTGCATAGATTTCTATGCACCGCGCAACCAGAGGATTCAACGACTTGCCGTCATGGCCTCGAAATTTCGATGGGAGAACACTGGCGCCGACGATAGAAAGAGCAACTCAACACAGCCATTCAACAGACCTCTCGCGCCTGTGCAGTCAGCCTGTGCATTATTCAGGTGGTAAACAA
>DAHXNO010000086.1 GCA_027365345.1 Granulicella sp. | reverse complement strand
GCTGCCAGTTCCGATGAAGGATAATTTGCATGAGAGCGAGCGGCAGGCGTGGAGAAGAGCCGGGAGCGGAGGGTGACGCGATGGAACAGATGGTAGCGGCGATTCGGCATGTGCATTTTGAGGACCTGGGAACGCTGGAGGAGTTGTTCCAGGAGGCGGGTTATCCGATTCGCTACTACGACGCCGGCGTGGACGAACTGCCGGACCCAGTCACCGGGGCGAAGCTGGCGATGGTGCTGGGCGGTCCGGTGGGAGTGTATGAGACGGAAGCCTATCCTGAGATGGCTGCCGAGCGGGCCTGGGTGAAGATGCGGATGGAGGCTTCCATGCCGACCGTGGGGATATGCCTGGGGGCGCAACTGATGGCTGCAGCGTTGGGCTGCGAGGTGGGGCCGATGGAACGGAAAGAGATCGGCTTTGCGCCACTGCAACTGACCGAGGCGGGCAGGCGCGGGCCACTGCGACATCTTGAGGGAATTTCCGTGCTGCACTGGCACGGCGACCGCTTCGCGATTCCGGCGGACGCAGAACATTTGGCGGCAACGGATCTCTGCGACAACCAGGCCTTTGCGCTGGGACCACAGATGCTGGGATTGCAGTTTCATGTGGAAGTGGATGGAGGGAGCGGGTTCGAGCGCTGGTTGCTGGGTCACGCCGTGGAGCTGGCGAGGGCAGGGATCGATCCGCGCGAATTGCGGCAAGAAGCGGCACGCTGGAGAGATCCGCTGCGCCGGGCGGCACGGGCGATGTTTGCGGAATGGCTGGCTGGAGTGGAGGGCTCTTCGCTCGCCAGCTCTTAAGTCGGCTTCCGTTTCGTTCGTGGTTCTGTTTCGAGCAGGCACCTCCCCGGGGCAGGCCGTAACCATGGGTAGATGGAGGAGCAGCGCCTAAGAGCAATGAAAGTGCGTTCCCACCAGGAGCATTGAGGGATGTATGGGCGGCATTTGCAGAAGAGTGGTGAACATCTGGGGCATGCGAGCGCGGCTGAGCTTGGCCCAGTATGCATGGATCGTACTGATGTTCGGCGTACTTGCGGCGCTGGAACATAACCGCGTCGGCCTGTTTCTGGTCCCGCCGTTCGGCGCCACCATGACCCTTCTGTTGGAGTTGCCTGAATCGCCGGTCACACAGCCTTATGCGGTGGTGGTGGGCTCAGTGGCCGGAGCGGCCGTGGGAACAGGGATCAGTTGGTTCGCGCATGGCCAGGCAATGGCGATTGTGGCGGCAGTGACGGCCTTCTTTGTGATGAATCTTATCCATGCTTATCACCCGCCCGGGGTGGCGCTGGCGATGTATCCGTTGCTGCTGCATCCGGGGACGTGGTTTCCGTTGGCAGTGGTGTTGCCATTTGCCGCAGCGGCGGTGGGATCGGCGACGGTGATGAGCAGGCTCTTGCCGACGTGGCCAGAGTATCCGAGGCCGCTAGGGTGAGTTCTTGCCGCGACCGCAGCCGTGTCGAGCCAAGGTTCGAGAGGAGATGCGCCGGGTACCGGCGAACGGCGAAGCCCGCGCGGATTTGCGCCGCAGGCTTGGCAATATGTGACGTGGTTTCAAGAAGATGGCGTCCCCGACGGGATTCGAACCGCGTGTTTACACCATGAGGGTGGTGTCGTCCTGGGCCTCTAGACGACGGGGACGTTGCAACCGCCAATGCTGTCTCTGGACTGGATTAATCTCTCCAACGCGTCTCGCCAACCTCGAGACCACGTGGCTGAGATCAACTTCTTCCTCCAGTCTTACGGACTCGTCTGCGATTTGCAATCCGACAACGATTATCGTACCAAAGCCATCCTCGTGTTGCCGGGGTAGCCAGGCGCCGACGACCGGGGGTGTCTTCTCTCCGGGCACGCTTGCTTAGCGGCAAATACGCCTCTTGGGGACCCGGGCACAGGGAAATTGCGCTAGAGTGGTTTTGCGGGTCTGGAATTGGTTGCAAACCGCGCTTGTTCGTTTTCTTGAGCGAACGGGACGACTCCGGTTTGCATATTCCAGCAGGAAGCGAGGGGAGCAGCATGATTTTGTCGCGCAGAGAGATGCTTCAGGGCATCGGAATGGTATCGGTTACAGCAAGCGCCCACTGTCTTGGAATTCGGCCGGTTCCGGGTTTGCCAGGACGCAGCTCGGTGGCAGACGCAAGTCAGCCGCTCTTCCCTCATCCAGAGATCATTCGCTACGACGCGCAGTGCTTCACCATCCACGGCCGTGACGCATTTCTGTACAGCGCCTGTTGCCATTACCCGCGCACGCCCAAGGCGCTGTGGCGCGATCGCCTGACGAAGCTGAAACAGGCTGGGTTCAACACCATTGAGACCTACGTGTTCTGGAACTATCACGAACCGGTGGAAGGCCAGGTGGATATGGCGGAGTTTGAAGAGTTCGTCAGCCTGGTGCATGAGATGGGTCTGTGGCTAATCGCTCGAGTGGGGCCGTACGTCTGCGCGGAGTGGGATGCGGGCGGGTTTCCGCACTGGATCATCGCAAAACAGTTTCCGCTGCGGAGCGATGCTCCGGAGAGCATTCGCAGTTCGCAGGGGTGGTATGACAACGTTCTGCCCATTGTGCGCGCGCACAGCATTACCCAGGGCGGCCCGGTGATCCTGATCCAGATTGAAAACGAGTATGACTACTGGCATATCGCCGAGGCCCACAAGCTGGCGTATCTGAAGGCGCTGGCGCAGATGGTGTGGACGGCGGGCATCGATATTCCGATGATCACGAACTGGGCCACGCAGGCGAGAGAGAATGCCGATCCGGTGATGGCGCGCATTATGGATACATGCGATTTTTATCCTCGCTGGAATATCGCCAAGGAAGTGATCCCCGGCCTGGCCAAGCTGCGCGCCCAGGAGCCGGATTCCCCGGTGAGCATTGCGGAGTTGCAGGGCGGCTGGTTCAGTGAATTTGGAGGATTGCTCTCTGCCGATCAGGAGGGCATGGACGGAGCGCAGTTCAATGCTCTTGCCAAGACCGTGATTGGGCAGGCTACAACTTTTTTCAGCGTCTATATGGGCCACGGCGGGACAAACTTTGATTGGGCCGCGCGCAACCTGAC
>DAHXNO010000071.1 GCA_027365345.1 Granulicella sp. | reverse complement strand
AAAGACGCCGCGGTCCACCGTCGTCTTCAAGGGATTGGCCGGATCGAGGCCGCCGTTGGCACTGAGATCGCTGGAGATGGCAGCCTGTGGCTCGCCTGCGATGCCCTGGCGGGGTGGGTTGCGGTCGGTGTGCTCAAAGGCGTTACCATGCAGCTCGTGGCTGGGCGGTTCCGCGTAGTCGGAGAGTCCAGCGCCAGCCAGTGGCGACCCAGCGTCCAGAAACTGGCTGGTCTCCGGGGACAGCTTGGGCTGCTTGAGGCCGGCGAAGAGGTCCAGTTGCTGGCCGGAGAGGAAGCGGAGCTGCATCCAGCGGAAGATGTAGTCCATGATCGACTTGGCGTAGCCCAGCTCCTCGTTGCCCGTCCAGCCGGAGGGCTCGAAGCGGGAGTGAGCGAACTTCTCGCAGAGCACCTTGAGAGGAACGCCGTGCTGCAGCGCCAGGGAGACTGCGGTGGCGAAGGAGTCCATGAGGCCGGAGATGGTGGAGCCCTCCTTGGCCATGCGGATGAAGATCTCGCCGGGTTGCCCGTTGGGGTAGAGGCCGACGGTTATGTAGCCCTCGTGGCTGGAGATGCTGAACTTGTGGGTGATCGACATCCGCTCGCTGGGCAGGCGGTGGCGAACGGCTCGCGGCGGCGCCGGAGCGTCCAAGGCATCCGCGTTCTGCGAGGCTGACTGGATCAGAGCGCCGAGCTGGGTCTGCGCCTCAGCTAACTGTTGGCGGGCAGCGGTTAGCTCACGCTGCGAGGCAGCCAGGGCAGAGCTCACGGCAGTGAGTTCGGATGCCTGCTCCGCAGAGAGCTTCTTTTCGGGTTCGGTCTGGGCGGTGACGTTCAGGGGCTGCGTGCCCTTGCTGCCGTCGCGGTAGATGGCTACCGCCTTGAGGCCAAGACGCCAGGCTTCCGTGTAGGCGTCGGCGATCTCCTCCACCGTGCAGTCGTTGGGAAGGTTGACGGTCTTGGAGATGGCTCCGGAGAGGAAGGGCTGGGTGGCCGCCATCATCTTGACGTGGCCCATCCAGGAGATGCTGCGGGTTCCCTTGGCGGGCTTGAAGGAACAGTCAAAGACGGCCAGGTGCTCGGGCTTGATGCCGGGAGCTCCCTCGATGGTGCCGGTGGCGTCAATGTAATTGACGATGGCTTCCACCTCGGAGTCCTTGTAGCCAAGCTTGAAGAGGGCTCCGGGGACGGTGTTGTTGACGATCTTGATCATGCCGCCGCCGACCAGTTTTTTGTACTTGACCAGGGCCAGGTCGGGTTCGACGCCGGTGGTGTCGCAGTCCATCATGAAGCCGATGGTGCCGGTGGGGGCCAGGACGGTGACCTGGGAGTTGCGGTAGCCGAACTGCTCCCCGAGGGCCAGGGCCTTGTCCCATGCGTCCTGCGAGGCGGCTTTTAGCTCGGCGAGTTGGGGCGCGGTGAAGCCGGCAGCATCGGTGAAGGAGGCAGCATCTGAGGAGGGCTTGAGGGCGCGGTCGATGTTATTCACCTCCGCGCGGTGCATGCGGATGACGTCCAGGAAGGGTTCGCGGTTGACGTAGAAGCCGGGACAGGCTCCGCCCTCGATGGAGGCGCTTTGGGTGAGCGGGGTGGCGGCTCCCAGAGCGGGAGCTCCGGCGGCGATGCGCGCCGACTGCGCGTAAGCGTCTCCGCAGAGGACTGCGGTGAGGGTTGCGGCGTAGGCCCGGCCGGCGTCGGAGTCGTAGGGCAGGCCGCGGTCCATCAGTAGAGCGCCCAGGTTGGCGTAGCCCAGGCCGAGGGGACGGTAGTCGTGGGAGTTTTTGGCGATCTGCTCGGTGGGGTAGCCGGCCGCGTCCACGATGATCTCCATGGCCGTGGTGAGGATGGCGATGGCATGGCGATAGGCGGGAATATCAAACTGCCCTCCGGGGGTGAGGAACTTCATTAGATTGAAGCTGGCCAGATTGCAGGCGGAGTCATCCAGGAACATGTACTCCGAGCAGGGGTTGGAGGCGTTGATGCGGGCGGTGTTCTTGCTGGTGTGCCAGCGGTTGATGGTGGTGTCATACTGCATGCCCGGGTCGCCGCACTGCCAAGTGGCTTCGGCGATCTGGTGCATCAGGTCGCGGGCGCGATACTCCTTGACCGGCTCCCGGCCCTTGACTGAGCGGGTGGTGAAGACGCCATCGGTCTGGACGGCGTGCATGAACTCATCGGTGACGCGCACGCTGTTGTTGGCGTTCTGGAAGAAGATACTGGTGAAGGCTTCAGAGTCCGGGCCGGAGCCGTCATAGCCGGCGGCGATCAGATGCCAGGCCTTCTTCTCCTCCTTCACTTTGCACTGGACAAACTCTTCGATATCCGGATGATCGATGTTGAGGATGACCATCTTGGCGGCGCGGCGCGTTTTGCCGCCGCTCTTGATGACGCCGGCGAAGGCGTCAAAGCCGCGCATGAAGCTGAGCGGACCGCTGGCTGTGCCGCCCCCGGAGAGGGTCTCCATGGAGCCGCGAATGGCGGAGAGATTGGATCCGGCTCCCGAGCCCCACTTGAAGAGCATGCCCTCGGTCTTGGCCAGGGTGAGGATGCTGTCCAGGGAGTCTTGCACGGAGTTGATGAAGCAGGCCGAGCACTGCGGGCGGGAGTAGCCAGTCACCGAGAAGGCGACCTGGCCCAGTTCGGCATCCCAGTGCCAGTTCTGGGCGTCGGAGTTGGGCTCCAGGCGGTCGCAGCCCACGTTGAACCAGACCGGAGAGTTGAAGGCGGCCTTCTGGTTGACCAGCAGATGGGTGAGCTCGGCGAAGAAAATCTCCGCGTCTTCCTGGGAGGCGAAGTAGCCGTCGCGTTGGCCCCAGCCGCGGATGGACTCCGCTACGCGGGAGATGAGATCACGCACTCCTTTCTCCCGCTCCGGGGTGCCGATGCGGCCGTGCAGGTACTTGGAGGCGACGATGTTGGTGGCCGTGACGGACCAGTCCGAGGGGACTTCCACGTCCTTCTGCTCGAAGACCAGACGCCCTTTGAAGTCCTGAATCACGGCGTCGCGCTTCTCCCAGGAGATTTCGTCAAAGGGGTGGACGCCGGGCTTGGTGAAGTAGCGTGAGAAGCGCAGTCCGGGTGCGGTGCGGGAAGGACGGGAGACAGCGGCGGTAGAGTTGGCAGCCTGCTCGGATGCGCTGTGAATGACTTCGGCCATGATGGGGGGTACCTCTCGGAGCGAAATGGAAGTTGAGACGGATGGGAATCCGCAGGGGGCGAACGGTTGAGACTCAGGCGCAGGGCGTCCGGTTGAAGGACGCTGCTCCCGCCTGGCGGGCCAGGAGCGGGAGGCGTCACGGGTCTTTGTTGCGGTGTGGCCCCAACGAACAGGCGCTTCACCAGACGGCGGTGAGGTTGAAAGTAACGCCGCATCTGGTACGAGTCAAGTATAAAACACCTACATCTTGTGGTGTTGAAGTAGATACTCCCCTGACGCGGGGAAGAGCCGATGCGGCTTCAGTTTTGCCGGAGTTTGGCTGTGGAAAGGTTATGAATAGGGCGTGAATAGCGGGTTACGGCGAGGCGGTGCGGCGGCGATCGAGCGCCCGGTTCCAGGAGTTCAGGCGCAGGCGCGAGGTGAAGCCGAGGAGGGCGGTGAGGGGGTGAGAAGAGGGCTGTCTTGTTCCCGGTCAAGGCTCAAGATTCCTGGCGATTTGCCGGGCGGGAGTGATAGAAGTCCTGCCTGCGGTGGTGAGAGGCAGTGGCCGGGCCGGACTCCGCTCGATAAGGGCAGAGGCTGGGAACGTAGAGCAGAAGATTTAGGTGACCGTAACGGTGAAGGTGGTGGAGCTGGTGACGGCGCCGGAGCCTCCGGTGATGGTGAGGGTGTAAGCTCCTGCGGGAGTGGTGTTGGACGCGGGGGGAGTGGTGTTGGAGGAGCTGCCGCCACCGCAGCCGGTTAACCCAAAGCCACTCCAGGAGAGCGCCAGAAGGAGGCCGAGCGCGAGGCTGCAGCGCAGGAGCCGGGAGCGCAGCCGGCGGGAGCGGCGACCGAGGCCGGCGACGAGGAGGAGGCCTGCCAGAGTGGCTGGGAGCGGGATACGCCTATAGGGAGAGCTGGGTGTGGACTGGACAGGGCTGGGGTGGTTGAGGGCGGCCGATCGGGAACCGCGTAGGAGGGCGTGCCGGGAGCCGCGCCGGACCGCTCCGGTGCCGGCGCAGGCCGAGGTGCTGGTGTAAACGGTGTAGCTGGAGGTGACGGAGGCGGTGCTGGTGATGGAGACCGAGGTTGGGTTGATGATGACGCAGCCGTCGGTGAGGGGTCCGGCGTTGACCGAGAGGGCGACGGTGCCGGAGAATCCGACCGCGGGTGTGACGGTGATGGAGCCGGTTGCGGATGATCCTGGGCTAACGCTGACGTTGCTGGCGGCGAGGCCGAAGACGCTGCTGGAAGAGGTGGAAGGGCCGATGGTGAGCGTGACGGCACCGTTGGAGGTGGCGTAGGTGGAGCTGCCGGAGAAGGTTGCGTCGATGACGTAGATGCCGTTGGCGGATCCGCTGAAGGTGTAGGTGGCAACGCCGTTGGTCAGGGTGACGGACGTGGCTGAGCCCCCGTTCACGCTGACGGAGACGGTTCCGGTGGGCGCTGTGGAGGAGGTGGAGGATCCGCCCTGGGGCGCGACGGTGATGGTGATGGTGTCATTGGCTCCGGTGGCGGGGGTGGGGGTGGCTGCTGTGATGGTGGTGGTGGTATCGATGAGCTGGCTGGTGGAGGAGTTTCTGGGCCATGCGCCTGCAAGGTTTGCCAAGTCGACGGAGCCGAGGCCGGAGGCTTCGTCGAAGCCGGTTCCGGCGTAGTAGTTGGTGGTGTCTGCGCCGGTGCCGCAGATGGTTGCCCCAGCGGCGCAGTTGTTGCCCAGGTCAGAGCCGACCTGGGTAATGTCATGGAAGGCGGAGGCGTAGGTGCTGGAGTTGGCGGCCAGAGTGTAGAGCTGGGTGTTGACGGATCCCTGGCCGTCGGTGGAGCTGTAGCCTTTGGCTTGATCCAGGATGGCCAGCATCCCGGCGAAGGTGGGAGCGGCGAAGCTGGTGCCGCCGGCGACGGTGAGGTATTCATCGTTCGCATCGCGGAAGCCGTGGGAGCAGCTTCCGGTGACGCCGGTGAAGTTCTGGTCGCTGGAGCAGATCAGATAGCCGCCGTAGATGGCGTCGTCCTTGGAGTTGGAGGGATCGATGTACGGTTCAGAGGGCGAGGCGTACAGGGCGACATCGGGCACCATGCGGAAGCTGCTATTGGGGATGCCCGGGACGCCGCTCTGGCTTTGCCAGGGTTGGATCGGGGAGAACACACTGACGCCGCCGCCGCCGGAGGAGAGTGCGCTGGCTCCGGTGGCTCCCAGGGCGGCATCGCCGGCGTCGTCGTTCCAGACCTCCTCCGGGACGTAGGACTTGGCGGAGCTGATGATGTCTGTGCTGCTCTGGGTGTCAAAGTAGGAGTTGCCGGGAGCAATGTCCGGGATGGGGAACTCTGTGCCGCCTACGCTGGTGACGTACTGGCTGCTGCCGGGGAAGTCGACGGCCAGTTGCTCGTTGTCGGTGGTGTCTGAGGTGGGGTACTGGCCGTAACAGTCTGTAGAGCCGCTGTCGCCGGCTGCGGCGACGACGGTCTGGCCCTGGCTGGCGGCCTCCTCAAGGTAGCTGTTGTAGCTGTTGTAGCCTGCGAGGCCCAGGGCTGGTTCGCAGGTGCCGTAGCTGGAGCTGATGATGTTGCCGAGTTTGTTGTCGACGGCATATTCGAGCGCCTGGAGGGCACCGCCGGAGTTCGTGGAGTTGCCGGTGTAGACGAAGTTGATCTCGGCGCCCTGGGCCATGGCCTCGGAGTACTCCAGATCGATGTCCGACTCGACCTCGTCGCTGTCTGAGCCCGTGTCGCCGAGGGTTGAGCTGCCGGTATCCGGGACCAGAACCACGTTGGGGAGTTTGTTGGGGATGCCGAGGGCGTTCTGGAAGTTCTCCAGGTCAGAGTCCACGAATGCGGATTGGCCGACGATGGTGATGCTCTCTCCGGAGCCGTTGTAACCGGAATTAATGAGCGGGGTGACGTCATAGATGGTGTCAACATCGTCCGGATCGAGGTAGATGTTGCCGGTCTGGGAGGAGGTGAAGAGGGCCCGGGTATTGTCCTGGGCGAGGGCCTGAGGGGGACGCATCTGGAAGTGGGCGTGGGGACGGAAGTCATTGAGGTTTTCAACGGCCATCACCGCTGCGCTGAGGGCGGCGGGGAGGGTGATGTCCGCAGAGGGGGCGAAGTGGGTGACCGCGGTCTGCGCACCGGCGGGTACAAAGCGGTAGTTGTGCAGAGGGGCGCCGAAGGCGGAGGCGACCTGGGCGGCGGTTCCGGAGAAGAGAATACGTGCGTGGTTGCGGGAGACGGAATCGACCGTGAAGCCTTGTTGCTGCAGCCAGTTCTCGGCGGCGTTGATGTCGGCCTGGGCGGCTCCGAATTGGGCGGCGTACTGGTCCGGGGTGATCCAGTGGTGGTAGAGCGGGGAGGCTGGGTTTTGCTGGGCCGCCACCAGCGCATCCAGAGCGGCTTGCTGGGCCGCGCTGCGGCTAAAGACAAGAGCCATGCCCTGCAGGGTCATGTTGCCGGAGACGGCGCCGATGTCGTCTGCGGCCCGGGCCTGCGGCGGATGGGAGTGCGGGATGGGAACGCGGACGGAGTCGTCGATGGGCCCTGTGATGCGAGCCTGTGGCTGCGCAGTGACGGCCTGATCCGCAGATGGCGCCGTGGTTTGGGCCAAGGCCTGAAGGGTAAGACAGGTTGAACCAACCGCGAGGAAGCAACCGATTGCCAGGCGCAGAGGCGATTGGAGGGTGAGTTCGATGGGAAGACGTTTCACAGTGGCCCTACCTATTTGAGAACGAACGCATTGATGAGAGCGACGCTGAATGGGAGACTCAGGACTACATGCCAGATGGCTTGGCGTGGCCTCATCCGGGCGCCAGTCGGCTCGATCTGCATGTTGTGAGATACGGCGCGAAGGAGATCCCTCCCAGCGAGTGGGGGCAGAAGAAGGAGTCCGGCCGGCCTCGGAGTTTTGAATATACATCGCTGTTACATAATAAAGAAGATAGCCGCTTCTCAATTTGACGGCTCGAAACAGAAGACGTCCCTGGGCTGGCAATAGGTTACAGCCTGAATCCACATCGTGAGTGGGACGTAGGGGAGAGAGGAGAGCAAATTTCCCGACGCGGGAGACCCGCCTGCTCTACGGGAACACGGGTCTGGCGGGGAGGATCAGACCTTGATTCTGGCGGAAAATGGAAGCTTGCGGGTAGGGAAGTGGGACGGATGCGATCGAGGGGGTGAGCCGGGTGGGGAACGCGCATGGGCTGCGAAACCGTAGGCGGATGGTGCAGAAGAGTGGATAGCTGCGCGGCGTCAGGAGAGCCGATTGTGGGCCGAATGGCATGCCAGCGTCGAGTGCTGAATCCTGTGACGGAGGAGCGAGAGCAAACTTGCTTGGTGGGGTGCGCTGCACCCCATACAATGAGGGAGACGCCACGGAGAAGGATCCTCGCCGGGGGAACGGCTTAAGACGCGGTACGGTCTGCCGAGGTGTGGCAAGGAAGGGCCTGTAGCTCAACGGTTAGAGCAGGGGACTCATAATCCCTTGGTTGGGGGTTCAAATCCCTCCGGGCCCACCAAACTTAAAGTTTGTAAATAATTTGGGTTCTGTAGCAGAATCCGTGGGTGAAACGGGCGGTGGAAGACGCCGCAGCATGGAAAAGTCCCAAGGCGGGACTTTCCCACCGCGCCTGGAAATCCCGCAAGAGCTGTTTTACTACTGCTACTACGCCTGCGCACGGAACGAAAGCACTTCGTCGATACCATCAAGATAATCGCTTATCGCGCCGAAACCAGCATGGCATCGCTTCTTCTCTTCGCTAATATATCGCCCGCGCCGACGATGCACGGGCCTTGCTGCGCCAGATCTTCGATACCGAGGCCAATCTTACCCCTGACTCGGCCAACAACACCTTATCAACGGTCCGCCTCCACCACCTCACCCAGGCGGTTCACGATCAGGCCATCGACAAACTCTTAGCTGAACTCAACAACACACAAACCATCGTCCCCGGTAGCAACCTCAAACTCGCCTTTAAACTCGGTTCAACCTTACTTCTCCCAAATCAGTAGATGGGCGGCTACCTGCTCGTCAACCAGCGTTGCTGTGCGGGTAGCAGCGACTCAGGAGTATAGAGATCAACTTCGCCTTCCGAGTCTGCGCGTCGATTCAACGGCATACGCTAACTCAGCCGCATGCGCCAAGTCAGCCCCAGGCGACTGAGAGAAATGACCCGGTTGCACCGCCAAGTATTCTGAACGCCGCTGACCTAGCGGAGCAAACTGCTTGTGAAGGGAAATTGCGCTTGCAGAGATGGCTCGAAGTCATCTCTGCAAGCGAAAGCTTCGAGGCGGTCGAAGATCAGAGGCCCCGACCGCACCCCTGGCGGGTTAGCCCTCTGAATTCGGCTTCTGCTTCGTTGTTCCGCTCGTTTTCTGCTGGCGAACGGACATGGCGTTGCACTTGCCCCAGAAGATCTGACCCGGCGTATAACTGGCGTCGCGGACCGCATCTAACAGGGCGGTGTCGGTCAGTTTTGCTTGCGGAGACAGCGTGAGGATAGCGAGCCCGGAAGTGAGGCTGAAATCGACCTTGGTAACGCCTGGAACTGTCTCCAAACGGTGGATGATGCCAAAGGCTGTGAAGGGGATGGCAACTCCTTTGACCTGAACCGCAACCTGATTCGCTTTCAGGTTGTTTGATTGACAACCGGTCGCCCCGACCAGGTTTGGCCGCGGTGAAGCGCCGTACGCCACACCGGACAGCAACATAAGGGCTGCTGTTGTGAGAACTCTGCCAATGGAATTCCTGATCCGGGGAGCGCTTGTCATGCTGAACATCTATGTCCTCCTGTGTTGAGATATTGAACCTGATTCTTGCCGATGCTTGCGCTTACCACACATCACCTGCTACCTTTTCCCTCCGCAGTAAATTGATGCGTTACTTAGCGGCGGCGCTGCTTCGATTACAAATGATGCCTGGTGAAAAATACGTGTCGATAGACCAGGAGGATGCCGTAATTCTTGTGATAACCCCCGCCATTCGCATTGACATAGGCGGGGACCTCAGCCAGAGCGGCAAACCCCCAGTTCAAACCGACAAAGCGTATTCCTGGATCGAGTTGGAATAGGGTGCCGCCACTGCTCACGTTGGGCGTCATGGTCACGAGGTCATCTGGGGATACCATTGGGGACATCATGCTGTTGGACAACGTGCTCGTCTGCGGTTCTGGTGCGGAGGGCAGGTCGGTAAGGTCGGGCAGTGCAGCGGAAGAGGGCTTTGCATCTGAAAAGTTAACTGTGGAGGCCACAGAGTCTTCTTTGTTGAAGAACAGGTTGCTTTCGCAAACGAGGAAGGTCTCTACCCGGGGAACTCCTTGATTCAGATGCTTGGGTGAGATACGGCGCTGCAGGCTTGAATCTGCGAAGTATTCATTCCCAAACTGATAGCCATGGGAGACTCCCGAGTGGACGAAGCCCCCATAGCCATCGATTTCGGCATTCAGCGTCTGGCGGGTGAAGATTACCCCATCCTTGGTTCCCCATGCGCCTCTGCCCGGTTCCAGTGAGGCGGGGATTCGGCCGTAAGAGTTCGTCTGGCTGTGAACTCCAATGGGAAGAATCAGTCCACCAAGCGCGGAGAGACGGTTGGTGCTCCCAATTCCGTCTTGCTCCCAAAAGGTGTATCGGGGAAGAAAGGAGAGATCGCCGGGACCAAAGCCAACGTCCGTATGCAGGGTTGGGGCGAAGTACGTCTGTCGAATGTATTGGGGAAGGTTGTCCTCAAGGATAAAGGCTATGTTATGGCTCAACCCGTATACCATCACACTCTCGAAATCGTATTGTTGATGGCCCAGTGTTCCAGCGGTAAACCCTGGCTGCTGGCGGTAGGTAATGTCCCCGGCGGAGATGGGAGCAGCGGCGGGGAAGGTAAGAGGAGAAGCAGACAATTCCGGCACACAGGCTGCGCAGAGCATGGCTAGAATGAGGATGCTCAGGATTATCAATGATTTACCTCTTTTGCAATGTTTGTTGTGGCGGAAGGAAAGATCTGAGCCGATGGGTTGGCCAGAGCTCCTTGAGGGTCCATCACGTCGTTCTACGACTTTAGACGCAACTTGGTTCCAAAAGGTTGGTTGCGGATCTGGTCGAGTTTCAAGCGCCGGTCTGATGGGCTTCTCGAGGCGGTCAAGGGATCGAATCTTTCCACATCCGGCTGCGGGCCGCCAAGGCGGATTTCCAAAGGTATGCTTCAAGACGCTTAACGCGCCACGAGGCTATGGCATGAGGCCTCACAGGGTTGAGCGCGGGCCGTTGGAGGAGGCTAATCGTGGCTTGTACTCTCCAGGGGTGCTCAAGCCGGCGGTCTAAAGGTCTTTCGCCCAATCCACAGTGGCAAAAATACCTGTGATTTCTGCGATTTGCGCGAAGACGCCAGCGATCGGCAGCCAGCACGGCCTGAGGGGTGGCCTTGGTGATGGCTTCCGCATACACGTTGGCTTGATCACGGCTGACGATCTCCACGCTAGGATGGTTGCGCAGCCCTTGTTCTGTACTCGCCGTCCTCCGATACGGGAACAGAGCCATCATTTGAGCCCGCTCGTGATGGCAAAGGGACGCGCCGTAGTGATGTCCCGTGCCCCGCGGCAAATTGTCGACGACCAGTACCAGCGCCGCCGCCGCCCGCCGTGCCAGGAAAAACTATTAACGGGGAAGGGCCGCGTTACACCTTAACCAGTGCAGGATAGTCCGTGTAGCCTTTTTCCGCGCCGCCGTAAAAGGTGGAGCGATCGTAGGGGTTCAGCTCCGCGCCTATGCGGAGGCGCTCCGGCAGGTCTGGGTTGGAGATGAAGTAGCGCCCAAAGGCTACGGCGTCCGCCAGGCCCTTCGCAATGGCATCTTCGGCGGTCTGTGCCGAGTATCCTCCTGCAGAGAGTAGCACGCCGGCAAAGACATTCCGGAAGACCTCCGCCGCGCTGGGGGCGCCTTGCACCGAAGCACCGCCCCCGCCCCCGGCATTGCTGGCGCGGGGTTCGATGAGGTGCACGTAGGCAATGCCCCGTTCACCAAGCTTTTGCAGGACGTAGGTGAACAACGCGACAGGGTCGCTGTCGCCCATATCATTGAAGATTCCATAGGGTGAAAGGCGCACACCGACGCGGTCCTTGCCCCATACATCCACGACAGCATCCATCACTTCCATCAGCAGGCGCGCACGGTTTTCAATGGGTCCGCCGTAGGCGTCCGTGCGCCGGTTGCTGCTGTCTTCCAGGAACTGGTCGAGAAGATAGCCATTGGCGCTGTGGAGCTCGACTCCGTCAAAGCCTGCGGCCTTGGCGTTGGCTGCGGCGTTGCGGTAGTCCTCCACCAGACCGGGCAGTTCTTCCAGCGCCAGCGCGCGCGGTGTCTCAAAGGGGACCTGCTTCCACTGCGAGGTCAACACCTTTCCCTTGAGCGGAAGGGCAGAAGGAGCCACAGGCAGTCCGCCATTGCGATGGAGCGAAGAATGGGAGCTGCGGCCAACATGCCAAAGCTGGAGGAAGATATAGCCGCCTTTAGCGTGGACGGCCTTGGTCACCAGCTTCCATCCGGTGACCTGCTCCGGGCTGTAAATCCCCGGTGTGGAAGGATAGCCTTTGCCCTGGTCGGAGATCTGCGACGCTTCGCTAATTAAAAGGCCGCCCTGGGAGGCGCGCTGTCCGTAATACTCGGCATTCAAGCTCCAGGGAACGTCCCCGGGCTGGGCTGCCCGCATCCGGGTGAGTGGCGCCATAACAACGCGATGGGAGAGATGGAGCGCGCCCACCTGTAAGGGGCGAAATACGTGGGGAAGATTTTCCTTCATGCCCATTGGATGCATTGCCTACGGTGCAGGTCGCAGGCACGCGGGCCCGGTGTCTACTTGGTTGTGGACTACCATGCGCAGGGCCCACCTGGGCATTCCGCGCAGGCTGGGCACCATCGGGAAACCAACAGCAGCAGGGGCGGTGTGATGGACATCAGCAGCAGATGCTGCATTCTGTGGACGCGCGGTATCCCGTCGTCCCAGGCGCCCAGCGGTGGCCGTAGCGCGGTTAGATGACGCGCAGTCCGCCAAGGAATGTCCTCAGTCGCCAAGTGGGGAAAACCTGTGGGCGCGTGCGATGCAACATAAGCCGACCGCGCCAATAGAGTGATGGGTACGTGAACCGCAGGCAGGGTCAAGGGAGGGAGGTTTGACTTTGCAGAGCGGCGAGACCGGCTGCAACTGCCAGGGAGTGATTCCCGCGATGGAATGATTACCTGAGTTTAGGAAGAGCCGGCATGTGCTGGAATGGAGTGATGGTGGCCAGAGACGCTACCACAGTCGCGTTTCATGTGCGTAAATACTGGGAAAAATCGAGTACACTTCTAATAACATACCCCAAAATCTACCCCAATTTCATCGAGACTAGAAATCTGCGATTGAACCGAATGGCTCTGCGTTTTGGTAACTGCGCAAAGAGCGCCTCATCTGGTGGAGGTGCTCTCGGCCGGCGCATGCGGGGCTGCGCGTCCGGGGATAGGTCCCACTTCGACTGAAGACAAGGCGACAATGCGGTAACAATCCACGTAACAGCGCACCGGAAATCTGGTCCGGCATCATGCGGAACATGTCCGACACGCCCGTTATACGTCAACTTGCCGAGAACACAAATCGAGGTGAATCGGTCTAATGGCGCGTTGGTCTGACGTAGGCTTTTGGGTGTAGCGCCCAGCGATCTCTGCACTCGCCGCTGCTTGAAATCGCAACGAATTGCCAGATGAAAAGCATCCAGACGCCCACAACTCAGTAGCGTTCCCAAATGACCGACCAATGCTGGTTGGGTTGGGTGGGCCGGATAATCATGTGCCGTCTGTCCGGAAAATCGTAACGCAGCGTCTCGCTTGTGCCGACGAGCTTCTCCCGGGTCGCCGATCCTTCAACGTGATAAATCAGTTGGTGTTTCCCCTAGTTAAGATCATAGGTGCCAAACGTCGCTTCGTAGCCGTCGTGAACGAACTCATTCTGGAGAGACGTCTGCGGGTACATGAGCTGGACGGCGGCGTGACCGTCCTTTGTGTAGATCAGGATTCCAGTGGGCTGCGGCGCTTCAGAAGGCTTGCCGTCCGGTCCTGGCGACTCAATGCGTACAAGGCGCCAAGTTCCAACGACCTTTGGCTGAGCAGGTCGCTGGCCGTAAGACAATGTTGTCAGGATGCACGCCAAAAGCAGGGTGATGGTTTTCAACGAGAGACGTTTCATCCGCAGAATCTCCTAACTTCAAACTGGAATGAGTCCTAACGGCCAACCAGCTTCTGATGGAACTCCGAATAGCGTGCGCCCTCGATCTTGACCTTCGATGACGCCTCTTCGAGGGTTGCGACATCGGACTCGCTGAGTTGAACGTCAGCGGCGCCAAGGTTCTCGTCCAGGCGGTCCAGCTTTGTTGTTCCGGGAATGGGCACGATCCACGGCTTCTTTGCGAGCAGCCACGCGAGGGCGATCTGCGCCGGCGTCGCATTCCTTTCTTTTGCGAAGGTCGTGATCACATCGACGAGAGCCTGATTCTTCCTGCGGTTCTCCTCACTGAACTTTGGAACCGTGCTCCTGAAATCGGCACTGTCGAACTTGGCGTTGGCGTCGATCTTTCCCGTCAAGAAGCCCTTGCCCAGCGGGCTGAACGGGACAAACCCGATGCCAAGCTCTTCAAGCGTGGGAATCACATTCTGTTCGGGCTCGCGGAAGAAGAGGGAATATTCGCTCTGCAGTGCTGCGACCGGCTGCACCGCGTGGGCCCTGCGGATGGTCTGCGCGCTTGCTTCCGACATGCCGAAGTGTTTGACCTTGCCTTCGTCAATAAGTTCCTTCACCGCGCCCGCTACATCTTCGATCGGGACTTCCAGATCGACGCGATGCTGGTAATAAAGATCGATGGCATCGACCCGGAGCCGTTTGAGCGACTGCTCCGCGACTCTTTTGATGTGCTCCGGCCGGCTGTTGAGCGCGCTCCAGCGGTCGCTGTCTCCCGGATTCGGTTGCCAGCCAAACTTGGTTGCGATGACAACAGAATCGCGAAACGGCTCCAATGCTTCGCCGACCAGTTCCTCATTCAGCAGGGGACCGTACACCTCGGCAGTGTCAAAGAACGTGACGCCCTTCTCAACAGCGTAACGAATCAGGGCAATCATCTCCTGTTTGTCTTTCGGCGGCCCGTAGGACCAGCTCATCCCCATGCAGCCCAGGCCGATCTCAGATACTTCGAGATTGCCGCTTCCGAGTTTCCGCGTTTTCATCGACATCTCCCTTTAATCGTCTCCATCGAGACGAATCGCATTGATCCGTCTCCTTGCTGGCCTCTGTCCGTCATCGCGGGCTGATTCTCACCGTTGCAGCGCGAGCATGATCTCCGATCATCGGAGCCAAGTAAGGACTCGTTCGATACTTGACGCGGTATGCCTCATCGATTTGATGATTGACGTCGCCCGTCACGGGCTCGAATGCCACTTCACGCTCCATGCCCGCGATGCGGATGCGGCCGGCTTTTTGCGTCGCCGCCGCCTGGTACCAGCTCGACTTCTGTCCGCTGTAGGCGCGGGCATAGAGCCCACCGTCGACGACGACTGACCAGATCCACGTGGGCGTTCCGTAAGTGACACCATCCTCGCGAAGGGGCGAGATGTGGAGATCGTCTGCTACAGCGATCTTCTTCAGTTCGGCTTCAGTCCATTTGCTCATGTTGTCCTTCTACTTTGAATACTGCTCGTCGGTGACAGGCTCAAGCCAATCGACGGCCTTGCCATTCACCACTTCCGTTATGGCAATGTGAGCCATTCCCACCTGGGCGGAAGCGCCGTGCCAGTGTTTCTCTTCCACTTCAAAAAAGACAACATCGCCAGGTCTCACTTCTTCCACGGGCCCGCCATCGCGCTGCACCCAGCCAAGACCCTGGGTGATGATGATGGTCTGGCCGGCCGGGTGCGTGTGCCAACGGGTGCGCGCGCCCGGCTCGAAGGTAACAACACTTCCATTGGAGTGCCGCCCACCATCAGGGGGAAAAAGCGGATCGACGCGAACGCTGCCAGTGAACCAATCTGCGGGCCCTTTCGTCGATGCCTGTGAGCCGACTCTCGTGATTTTCATTCCGTATTCCTCTCTAAGTGATTGCCTTGAATGCTTCGGCGAAGATCACTCCAACCGGGAGCTAGCGATTTGTCATCCGCTGCACTTCTGCAGGATATCGGTCGCCAGCAACGGGAATTCTGGTGAGAATGCCGTCAAGCTCCTGAAGTTCCTCCGACGTGAACTTCAGACTCGTTGCTCCGATGTTCTCATCGAGACGTTCCAGCTTGGTCGTGCCCGGGATGGGTACGATCCAGGGCTTCTGTGCGAGCACCCATGCGAGAGCAATCTGGGCGGCGGTCGCGTGCTTCTTCGCCGCGAAGGATTGGATTGCATCGACCAAAGCGCGGTTTGCCTTGCGGGCTTCAAGACTGAAGCGAGGGAAAGTGCCGCGGTTGTCTTGCTTGTCGAACTGTGTCTGTTCGGTTACTGAACCAGCCAGATATCCCTTGCCCAGCGGGCTGAAAGAGACAAGGCCGATCCCAAGTTCCTCAAGCGTCGCCAGATTCTCCTTTTCGGGCTCTCTCCACCACAACGAATATTCGCTTTGCAGCGCAGTAACCGATTGGACGGCGTGGGCGCGACGGATGGTCTGCGCGCCAGCTTCGGAAAGACCGAAGTGCCTGACCTTACCTTGTTCGATCAGCTCCTTCACGGCTCCTGCAACTTCTTCAATCGGCACAGCGGGGTCAACGCGATGCTGATATAGCAGGTCGATTGCTTCGACACGCAGCCGCTTCAGCGAGGCTTCGACTGTCTCCTTGATGTACTCCGGCCGGCTGTTCAAGCCGGTTGGGTGCGGATCACCCGAGTTGTCGAATTGAAATCCAAACTTCGTCGAGATCACGACCTGGTCCCGCACCGGGGCAAGCGCCTCGCCTACAAGCTCCTCATTCACAAACGGGCCATATACCTGTGCTGTATCGAAGAGGGTGATTCCGCGATCCACAGCACCGCGCAATACCGCGATCATCTCCTGCCTGGTTCCGCCCACAGGACCGTGTCCGGCGCTGGCCCGCATGCAGCCCAGACCAATGGCCGAGACCTCCAGACCATTCTTTCCTAGCTGGCGCTTTTCCATTTGCTTCTCCTTCGATGCAATCGGTTAATGAGCGATTCTGCGCTCGAACACATCCTTGACGACCGGCAAAGCCGAAAACGCACACGGCCATCCGGCGTAGAACGCGATATGCGTTAGCACCTCTGAAGCTTGCGCTTGAGTCAGGCCGTTGTCCATCGCGCGACCGAGGTGATAGGTGATCTGCGCAGTCTGTCCGTTCGCAATCAGCGCACTCACGGTGACGAGGCTTCTGTCGCGCGGGGCTAGCGCCGGTCGCAGCCACAAGTCCCGAAACAGGAAGTCGGTTGTGTTCTGAACCAGGCCGGGCGAGACTGCGCCGAAGTTATTGCCGACCTGATTTGCTCTCTGTTTCTCAACTTCTTCATTGAGAGGCAGAAGCTTGTCCTTCGCAGGCGGAAGCTGATCGATGCCGATACTGCGTTGATGGAAGACGTCTTTAGCAACGGCGACAGCAGCCATCGCATTGCCCCAACCTGCATAGAAGGCGAGGTGCGTGATGATCTCGGAAAGCTCCGCCGGTCTTACTCCGTTGTCGAGCGCCAGCGCGAAATGGACCGGCATCTCGATGTTCTGATTGCGCGCGATCACCGATGCTACGGTGACAATACTTCGATCACGCGGCGAAAGCTCCGGACGCTTCCAGAGACCGCCGAGCAATGACTCTCTGGTGTAATATTCCAGCGCCGGTGAAACGGAACGGACATCGTCATAGGTCAGCGGCCCCGCCGTTGCGTCTATCTTCTTCGAATCAGACATATTCTTCTCCTTGGCAACAGCGAGACCGTC
Organism: Granulicella sp.; assembly: GCA_027365345.1. Taxonomy (GTDB): domain Bacteria; phylum Acidobacteriota; class Terriglobia; order Terriglobales; family Acidobacteriaceae; genus Granulicella. The sequence continues at coordinate 1,625 of DAHXNO010000071.1, read as the reverse complement.
TCCCCACAAGGAAGCCGTGAGGAACTCCGCACTCGTTTTCAAAACAATTCGACGTTTCATCGCTTTCGGCTTCGTTTACCGCATCACGTAGCCACCGTCGACCGAGATTGACTGGCCGGTGATGTAGCTGGCGAGATCGCTGCACAGGAACAGAACTGTATTCGCGATCTCTTCCGGACGGCCTTCGCGCTGCATCGGCACAAAGGTTTCACGCATCATCTTCAGAGCTTCACCTTGCCCCTCCGCCTCCATTTTGTCGGCCATTGGAGTGCGGATAAGACCGGGGCAGACAGCGTTGACGCGGATACCGCGGGTCGCATACTCAAGGGCCGCGCTCTTGGTAAAGCCGATGACGCCGTGCTTTGCAGCGTGATATGTCCCGCGCTGGTTGCCCCCAACCAATCCGCCAAGCGAAGAGCAGTTGACGATTGCGCCGCTACCTTGCTCGCGCATCACCTGCAGTTCGAACTTCATCGAACTCCACACGCCGCGAAGGTTGACTGTCATCACGCGATCGTAATCGTCGCGGGTCACATCGGCGGTTTCGGCCAGCACGTTCTGAATGCCGGCGTTGTTATAAGCTGCATCGAGACGTCCGAATTCCGCCACCGTCTTCTTCACCATGGCTTCGACCTGGGCGTCGTCTGACACATCGCAAGTGACGGCGAGCGTCTTGTAGCCTCTTTGGGCGAGATCTTTTGCGACCGCTTGAACTTCCTTTTCGTTCCAATCGGCCAGAACTACTGCGGCGCCGGCTTCTGCGAATGCCTTAGCCGTAGCAAGCCCCAACCCCGACGCCGCACCTGTGACGAGAGCTACCTGGTTTTCAAACGAAATGACCATGATTTTCACTCCCCTGCTGGCGTCTGATTTTGAAGCCTACAACTATGTTAGTTGTGCGCAGTCATGATCAAACATCTTTTCATGAACATATGGTTATGAGTATTATTCATGAATGATGAGAAGTGATCTTGCGGAGCTTTCTGCATTCGCAACAGTTGCCGAGGAACACAGCTTTACCCGTGCTGCCGTCCGGCTGGGCGTTTCCCAGTCTGCCTTGAGCCACTCGATGCGGAGCTTGGAGAAGAGGCTAGGCGTGCAACTGCTCGTCCGAAGCACCCGAAGCGTGTCTGCTACAACAGCGGGGACGGGAGGGTGTCCCAGCCGTAGTTGAAAGTTGAGCGGCGGTCCAGCCTGGATTCTGAAAGAATCGGGTTGGAAACCCATGAAGGAAGAACCGCCGTGAAGAAAACGTACCACACGATACGCAAGCAAGGGAAAATCAACGAGTAGGAGCTGACCAGGTTTCCGGTCAAGAATGGGCAGGGTCTACTGCCCATGGTGAGTCTGATCGAGCCGTGCCAGGCGGCCTGCAACGATTTGATCTATTTTACCGGGCCAGCCGCCATTCAGGCGTGCTGGAATTGTCAGCCATGGAGGCCGCCGGAGGTCCACCGCAGCAAGGGAGACGGCGCAGCTCAGAGGTGGTTTTCTATGGCCGTCAGCGAGGGCAGGTGTTTCTGAGCGACCGTAAGCTGGAAGTAGCCCGGCCGCGCTTGCGCAAGAAGGGAGCGGTGAGCCAGGAGGTCGAGGTTCCCGCCTATGCCGCCATGCAAAACCGCGGA
>DAHXNO010000065.1 GCA_027365345.1 Granulicella sp. | reverse complement strand
GGCCAGCCTTACCTCAACCTGCCGCCGTCACGACATCGATCCTCAGATCTATCTCACCCAATTGCTGGTCAACTTGCCGACGCTGCCCGTCAGCGACCTGCCCGACTGGCTACCCGACCGCTGGAAAGTTACCCAGAAATTTCGCCTGGCCGCTCTGCAAAGTCAAACTTCCCTCCCTTGACCCTACCTGCGGTTCACATACCGGTCACCATCCATCTCAATCTGCCGGACTACACCTACGGGAAAAATGCTCTATCCCCTCAATAGATTTTGAGTCGTAAACGGTTGTCTCAAAGACAGGGACGGATCCAGAGAGTCACTCTTTACGGGTGGGTTCAACGTTGATTTCAGGGCAATTCTTGCCTGTGGCGCCGACATGCAATCCGCCCGACCTGATCGCTACAAAGGATTCCGTGCAGCCTGGGCGGATTCTCATCGCGCCGCTGGATTGCGGTGTTTGTAACCCAAAGAGTGGAGATATTCTAGACCGAACAACGCAATATCTTCAGGAGATACATTTTGATCCGCCAAGAAGGCTCCCGGCGAGTCAGGCTCGTCCCTGGAAAAGCCGAAGCCCTCGATCACAGCGGAACCTTCATACTCTATCTTTTGCAGAGCCTGGAAGATATCGGGAAAGGGGATGTGTCCAGTGCCGAGCAAGCCACGATCGTTCTCGCTGAGGTGAAGATGGCACAGTTGCGGACCGATGCGCTCTATTGCGGAAACAATACATTTTTCCTCGATATTGGCATGGAAGGTATCAACGGTAATTCCGACACGAGGATGATGGATCGCGGCGCAAAGCTGTTGAGCTTGATCGACAGTCTTCAGAAAGGATGTTTCTGAGCGATTCACCGGTTCGATGGACAGCGTCATCTTGTGCTCATCGAGCTTCTCGCCTAAGCACTGAAAGATCTCGACGGCTCTCTTCCGCTCGTCTTCGGTGCGGCGACGCTTTGGAATATAACCGATGGGCGCGTAGACGGGTCCGCAGAGGAGACGCGCGCCCATTTCAGCAGCGACTTCGACACATTCGATGAGATGAACGAGGGATCGTTTCTGGATACTTCGGTCCGCATGAATTGGATTGATCTCCGGCGGGAGGATTGCACATACCGTACACTCCAATCCGCTTGACTCGAAGGAGCTGCGCAGGTGCACAACCGGGAGATCCCTTGGATGAAACATGGGTATCTCGAATCCTGTAAAGCCGTACTCCCGAACTCGAGGGAGGAGCGGAAGATGTTTTATCCCAAATGATGACGTCCATGCGAAGGCGCTGATGCCGAGTTTCATTCGATGTTCTCGATTCTTTCTTCTGTGTAGGCGTGGACTGCTATCCAAGACCGAAGTTGGCCTGGATTTGTTCGAGGGATTTCTGTTTGGTTTCAGGGTAGATGAAGAGGACCACAAGAAACTGCAGGGCCATCATGGCGGCGAAGAAGACGAAGGGGAGTGCTCGGCTCTTTGCGGCGACGATGGGAAAGATGCCGGCAATGATGGCGTTCATGATCCAGTGGGAGGAGCAGCCGACGCTCTGGCCTTTGGAGCGGACTCGCGATGGGAAGACCTCTGAGATGTAGACCCAGATGACGGAGCCCTGAGAGACGGCGAAGAAGACGATGAACAGCATGAAGAGCCACATGAGCAACAGATGATGCGTGTTGGTGTAGAACACGCCAGCGACGCCGGACAGTGCTATGACCATGCCGACGGCGCCGATGAGGAGCAGAGTTTTTCGGCCGAGCTTGTCGATGAGGCTCATGCCAAGGAGGGTTGCGAGGAGATTGACGAGGCCTACGCCGACCGTCTTGAGAGCAGCGGCCTGGGAGCTGAAGCCGGCCGCGGCGAAGATGGAGTTGGAGTAATAGAGGAGCGCGTTTATGCCGGAGAGTTGGTTGAAGAGGCCGATGGTGATGGCGAGAAAGATGGGGAGATTATACTTGCCGTTGAAGAGCGGCTCAGATTTGACGCCGCGTTCGAGGTGAACGGAGGCGATGATCTCCTGGAGTTCTAGTTCAGAGTTGGGTGAGCCCATGAGGCGCAGGACTTCGAGGGCTTCGTCGGTCTGGTTGGTGGTTACGAGCCAGCGGGAGCTGCGCGGGATGCCGTATAGCATGAATAGGAAGATGGCGGAGGGGATGATGGCCATGCCGAACTCCCAGCGCCACTGGGTAGGGCCGAGGTTCTGCATGACGATGATGTAGTTGGAGAGATACGCGAGAAGGATGCCGACGACGACGTTGATCTGGAAGAGGCCGACCATGCGGCCGCGCCACCTGGCGGGGGCAAGTTCTGCGATGTAGACGGGGCCGAGCACAGACGAGCCGCCGATGCCGATGCCGCCGATGAAGCGTGAAGCCATGAGCGCGTCCCGGTTCCAGGCGAAGGCGCTGCCTATGGCTGACAACGTGTAAAGGATAGCCATGATGCGCAGGGCCTCGCGGCCACCGATCTTCTGGCCGAGGACGCCGGAGGTGATGGAGCCGAGGATCGTGCCGGCAAGGCCGATGGAGACGGTGAGGCCGAGCGTCCAGGGAGTGAGGTGGAAGACGCTGCTGAGCTGTTCGGTGGTGCCGGCAATGACGGCGGTGTCAAAGCCAAAGAGCAGGCCGCCGAGGGCGCCTACGATGGCTGCTTTGGCTAGATATCGGTTCAAGCGGTTCCCCCTGCATGCGGACGATTCAGAAGGAACCGCACTAGCGTCCCTGCCAAGTGGTGGTTAGCCTGTCGTTCGAGATGGGTTGAATTTTCCAGGCATTCAAAAGAAGATCTCCCGTTCCTTTGGCGCGCGCAACGATGTCTGGGGCTGGGCCCGAGTAATAGAAGCGCTGGGTAAATCCAACCCGTTCGCCGAGAATTGCCTCGATCACCGAAGCATCGACAAAGACGTGAATTCCGGGCGGCTCGTCCGCGCTCAGCGTGATCTCCTGGCCTTCAGCTTGAAGGGCATGCGCCGCAGCGACATAGCGAATCACCATCAGCACGCCGGTTGCCGTGGTGAGGGTGAACTCGAAATCCTGCCCCTTTTGCCCTACGCATAGGACCTCACCGTTTGCTTTGGGCAGGGTCACTGTGGCTGCTCTGCCGGGTATGGTGCGGCCGTGGAGAACTCCGTGCCGCAACGATGATAGCTGCGGCAACTCTTGCATTCTGAGTGTACCGTCCGGGTCCAGACGCAGAACGCGCGGCAGGCTCATCATGCCGCTCCACCCTGAGGCACGCATCTGCGCTTCGCTACGGCCCTTCTCCTGAATCCAGCCCCAGAGGATTCGGCGACCTTGCGCATCCAGTTGTGTCTTCGGCGCGTAGAACCGTCCCCAGTCAAGATTGCCCTTCTTCCCAGGGGTGAACTTCATGGTGGCATGATCCAAGAGACCCGACTCCCAGAAGACCTTCCCTTGTGTCGAATAGATGAGGACATGGCCGCCATCCAGAGGGAAGAGCTCAGGGCACTCCCACATCTCGCCGTCGTCGCAAGGGTTGGAGGTTTTCTTACCATCCCACACGCCGCTGGTTAGTTTGTGCAGATATTCCCAGTGTTTTAGTTCTGCCTGAGCAGCGCCCACCTTGCTGCGGTAGAGCAGCACGCAACCTCCAACGTTCTCTTCGCCTGATCCCACGGTCATGTAGTACCAGTCGCCCTGCTTCCATACCGAAGGATCGCGGAAGCCCGTGATCTGCATACCTTCCGGAGGACGTGCAATGATCGGCCGCGGGTCTTTGTTCCAACGGATGAGGAGCGAATCATCCGACCATGCCAGGCATTGCGATTCCTGAATATTGTTGGTGCCGTCGCGGATCGTCGCGAGCGCGTCACTGCTCTTCCTGGTTCCTGTGTAGACGACATGGACACGTCCACCCACGGCTATGGCAGAACCGGAAAAGCATCCGAACGAGTCGGGGCCGCTAGGTGTCGGCGTCAGAGCCACGGGCAGGTGGTTCCAGTGCAGCATGTCCTTGCTCATGGCGTGGCCCCAGCTCATATCTCCCCAAACCGGTGCCAGCGGGTCGTACTGGAAGAACATGTGGTAGTTTCCATTGAAGTAAATGGGCCCGTTCGGATCGTTCATCCAGTTGCGGGCGGGCAGCAGATGGAACTGTGGGCGCATGGGATCAGCGGCCAACTTCGCCTCCAGCGCCGAGCGATTGGAAATTTGCGCCAACAAAACGCGGGGCGCGGCCAAAGCCGAAGCCGTCCACCGAACAAAGCTTCTTCTGGTGGTCCTCATCGCAGACCCTCCTGGTATGCAGGCTGACAAATGCGTGAACCGGCAGCCAAGTTCTGGCCGCCGGTTTCGGGATTCTCAACGGTTCCGACCCGTGCCCCTAGTAGTTCACCTGGAAGGCGAATTGCAGCACGCGGGGCAAGTTTTTCTCGCTAGTGACAGTGCCATAAGCGGCGTCAGTCAAGTTGCTGTCGGGAGCTGAGAACTGCGCGCGGTTGAAGACATTGAAGGCCTGCACTGTGAAGAGACCTACCACCCGGTTCGTCATATGGAAGCTCTTGCTTGTCGAGACGTCCCAATTCGCCACGCCGGCAGCGCGCACCTGTGAGTCGACGCGGCTTTCATCGCCAAACGACAGCACGCCGGGTTGCGTGAAGCACGCCTTGTTGAACCACGAGGCAGCCTTGCTCTGCTCCGAGCCGCTGACGGTCTTCTTGCAGCCCGGCACTACGTTGGGCCTGATTGGGCCTGAGCCAAAGTACTGAGCCAGATAATTCGTACCTCCGGCCTGAAATGGAACGGGCAGGCCGCTCTGATAGGTTGTTATACCGTTGAGTCGCCAGCCGCCGACCATGGCATTGACAAATTTGCTGCTCCCATTCAAATACTCCTGTCCATGCCCAAATGGAAGGTCCACGCCGTAGTTGATGACGAGGTTGTGGCGAACATCCTGAAGACTCACAGACTTCTCAGCCTTGAGGTTGTCGTTATCCTGAACGACGCCCTCGCCGCCCTGTCCGTCTTCGAAGCTGCTGGTGTTGTCGGTGTTACTGATGAGTTTCGCGTAGGTGTAAGCGGCCTGCACAATACCACCATGACTGAAGTGCCTTGTATATAGCGCTTGTAGCGCGTTGTAAGTTGAATCCCCATAACGAGGAACCGTCTGGGTGACGCCGGTATATTGCGGGAAGGGCTTGAGGAGGTAGCCTTCATAGACTGTCGGCTGATCGAGTTGTCCGCCGGAGCTGAACTGGCCTGCGAAGGGATTTGGCTCTGGGGTAAACAGCCCTGTACCGGTGGCTGGATTTCCGCCGAGGACATCATACTGATCGGGCAACTGGTCAAGGTTGAGGCCAGTTCCCGTGAAGCCTTGCGATAGGACGAGATGAGTACCTTTGGATCCTGCGTATGCGACCGAAAGGGTCGATTGGCTATCCAACTGTCGCTCAATTCCGAAGTTGAACTGCTGCACATAGCCATAGGCTTGATAGGGGAAACGCGATCCGATGCTTTGACCCAAAAGCTGAGTGAGAGCGATAGGATTCCGCCCTAACGGGAGGTTGATGCCATTAGGGAGGGGGTCGGCTACTGTCGGCGCGCCAGCATAGGTCTGGCCGGGCGTGTTGACCAAGGTTGTACCGGCAGAATTGATGGGACTGGCGCCTGGTCCGTCCGCTGTAAACTCGGCCGGTAGGTAAGCCAAGCCATAGCCGCCGCGGACTACGGTGTTGTTGTCGAGACGGTAGTCGAACCCTTCGCGTGGAGAGAACAACTTCCAGTGCAGCGCCTCTTCGCGTCTTGAGCTGTACTGCGGACTCGCCACAAGCGCGAGTCCACCGACGGTAGGTTGCGAGACTCCCGTGAGCGGATTCCTTACAGCGGGCAAGGTTGTGGCCAGATTCGGCAGCAGAACAGTATCCAGATTATTGACCTCCGAGTAGGATCCTGGCTGATCCCAGCGTCCACCGATATTGAACGTTAGCTTGTTCGTGGCCTGCCAGGTGTCCACCACATAGAAGCCATAGGTGTGGAGGAAGGCGCGCGTAGTGCCCACCTCCGAGATGCCGACGCTGGACGGAGTGTTCAGTAAAAACGACGCGATGGCATTTCCGGCGGAGGGATGGGCCTGGTCCGCTGTAAACAGGTCGTTTGCGCTGAGATTCAAGCCTTGGTTGTTGCCAAAGCCTGTCCATTCAATCTGGCGTCCCATACCACCAATTTTGATGGTGTGGCGCCCCTTGACCTTCGTAATGCTGCCGTTGATGGAGTAGGCGGTGTTCAGCCAATAGAGTTGCGATAGTTCGGCTCCGCCACTGTAGCTTTGCAGACCCAGGCCAGGTAGCAATCCCTGGTGATTGTTGACCTGCTGCGCTTGAAGTGCTCCGTAGTTGGAATTGATGGATCCTTGGTCGAATCCGTTGGAGAGCGGCACCTGGAAGTTGTAGTTCTCCAGCCAGCTAAGACGCAGTTCCGCAATGGTAGAGGGATTGAAGACGTGGTTGTCGCCCAAAACGGCTTCGGTTGTGGTGTTCCCAGTGGGGCCTGCGCCCACCTTTGTTCCCAGCGGATCGCTGTCGCCGTTGTGGGGATTCCAGAAGGTATACCGGGCAAATACCTGATCGGCTTTGGTTGGGTCGTAGTCGATGCGGACGTTGAATTGGTTCTGCGCGCCTTCAATGGGCGCGAGCGCAACGAAGTTATTTGTAGTACCGCCGTTGATGCCGGGGACGTTCGGCAATGGAAACTCAAGCTTGAGAATGGCCAGGGCCGTGGGATTGATCTGGGATGGGCACAGCGTATTGGGAATGCCGTTGCAGGCATACTGCGTTCCGGTGGACGGATTGTAGATGGGGTTCAGATATGGAGAAGAGAAATCGCCGTTTAGCTGGGCTGCTGTGGGAAGCGTGAACGTCGTAAGGCTACCTGATGTAATGGTCTCCCGTTCGAACGAGAAGAAAAAGAACAGCTTATTCTTCAGAACAGGCCCACCCACATTGAAGCCATATTGGTTCTGGTGCAACGGGGGTCGCGCCAGACCATTGTGATTGCTGAAGTAATCGTTCGCGTCAAATATCGTATTGCGGAAGTACTCGTATGCCGTGCCATGGAAGTTATTGGTGCCTTGTTTAGTTGAAATCTGAACCACGCCGCCCGCAAACCCGCCAAACTCTGCCGTGACGTTGTTGGTGGATACTCGAAACTCCTGAACGGAATCCTGCGTGGGGACGAGAGAATTGACGTTGTTCTCCGGGATATTCGACTCTACGCCGTCGATGAAGAACAGGCTTTGGCCGCTGAAGCCGCCGCCTATCTGGTAGTTACCATAGGCGATGGCCTGTGTCTGGGCTCCGGCTTGGAAGCTGCCTGACCCGCCGTTCGCTATGGTGCTTGCGGCTGTTCCCCCGCCCGGAAGTACGCCCGGTATGAAATCGAGCAGGTTATTGACGTCGCGCCCATTCAACGGCGCTTGTTCCACCTGTTGGCCTTCCACGACACCACCAAGGGACGAAGTGTCTGTCTGCATCTGCGCCGATCCGGCATTGACCGTGACAGTCTGGGATACGCTGCCAATCGCCAGAGCGATGTCTACGCGCGTGGTGCCCCCGACGGTCACATCGATTTGCTTCTTTTCGAAGCTTTGAAATCCGCTGTTGGTGACCTTCACGCTGTATTTACCAGGGTTGAGGTTCAGGAAACTGTAGGTTCCGCCAGCACCCGACGTGGTGGCTTCCGTACCATTGGTTTCTTCGCTTTTCAGCGTCACCTGAGCTCCGGGGACATCCGCACCTGTGGTGTCCGTGACGGTACCTACGATGTTTCCGTAGCTGGTCTGTGCCATCACCTTGGATCCATCTATGAGAGGCGACGCTGCTAAAAACAGTACGAGGGCAATCCTACTAAGCCACTGGGCCGATCTTCTATCCGACATGGGTTTCTCCTAACAATGCAACGTACAACTTGTAAGTTTTTAGCTATACGGCTGTCAAGCAATTTGATGATCTAATATTCAAAAAGCTAACTATACAGATTAGCGATGAGACGGACGAAATTGGCCAGGCAGGCCGGGGAAGAGGCCCCAATTGGTGCTGCCAGGGCATCAGTTTGCGAGGCTTTGGATGTTACGTCTAGAGCATTTTCCCCGTTGATGGGTATCCAAAAGCGATTGTGCAGTGGCGTTTTCATTGGGGAAAACGCCCATCCATCTCAATCTGCTGGACTATACCTACGGAGAAAATGCTCTAGTGCTGGTGAAGCATTGCTCCGCAAGACTGTCGCACGACAAGATGGCCGTTGAGCAAGACGGATCGCGCCGGCAGATGGGGATTCGAGATTCTGTCCAGCATGGTCGCAATGGCTGCTGCACCGATGCCGTTACAGGGCTGATGGAAAGTGGTCAATGGCACAGGCAGAAGCTCGGCGTAGCGAACGTCATCTACGCCTGTGATGCGTAGCTGGTCTGGCACCCGAACGCCGAGCCCGAGGCAGGTCTTCATCAATTGGGCCGCCGTAAAGTCATTGGCGCACATGATGGCGTCGATTTTGTGAGCTCCCAGCAGACGGGCTATCATCGTTGCGTCCGAGGGGTCGCCCCGCACCATCAGATCCTTGTTGACGTTGATCCCATGCGCATAAAGAGCCTCGCGATAGCCGGTGAGGCGATCATCGACAGTCTCAGCGGATCCTTCCAAAGCAAGAAAGGCGAGGCGTCTCGCACCCTGCCGAAGCAGATGATTGGCCATGATGTAGCCTGCGCGCCTGTTGTCGAGGCACACCAGGTCATATTCGCTCCTGGCTGGAAACGCCATGACGCAGCGATCCAGAAGAACAACCGCAATGTTGGCGGCCTTGAGGGCCTTTAGGACCCTCTGATTGGTCTGGTCATGTCTTGGACCAAACTCCATTGGGGCGAAGAAGACGCCAGAGACGCGTTGCTCTATGTACTGGGTGCACAAGTACTCCGCATTGTCGCCGCTATCGGCGCCTGACCCGGCCGAATGGCCCCAGGACAGCAAATGTCCTGAAGCATTCGGGGACGCCGCCATTCCTTGGCAGATGGGCTCAAATATCTCGGTCTGTCCGAGGTCGGGGATGATCAAACCGAAGACCGGTTTTTGGTCTTTCGCAAGGTCAGTGGCATAGCTGCCCGATCCTGCGCGGCGCGTCAGCAGGCCAGCCTGTTGAAGTTGCTGCAGCGCCTTGACGACGGTCATCCGGCTCACGCCAAATCGCCGCACCAGCTCGCTTTCGCTGGGGAGCCGAGCGCCGCTACGGTAGCGGCCCGATTGGATGTTGTTCCTGAGATCTTCAACGATCTGAAGGTATTTTGGCTGGGAGTGAGCTGCATCGTCTTCCGCTCCGGGATCTCCAGCAGGCTCGGCGTTCGCATTCGTCGTTTTCATGCTCCTCCATCTTCTACCCTATTTTTGTTGTGGTGGTTCTATGTGCTCTAAAGCTCTGAAAAGATAGACATCATTCACAAAGTAGTCTATACCTCTAATAGTCAGATTTGGCGATGGGGAGGCTTTGTGTTGGCGTGTGGCGTCGGTGAGGTTCTATGGGATATCTTCCCCGATAAGGAGATGTTTGGCGGGGCAGCACTCAACTTTTGTGCCAATCTACAAAGATTGGGGGACGATGCATTGCTGCTTAGCGCGGTCGGTACGGATATGCGCGGCAAAATGGCAATGGAGCGGATGCATGGGCTGGGCCTGAGTACCCACGGGATTCAGCAGGTGAAATCGATGCCTACGGGCATCGCCACAGTGAGCAAAGGCCAAGACGGTGAGCCGGGGTTCTGCATCCCGAGACCGGCGGCTTTTGATGCCATGGCCCTTGATCCATCAACAATGGCGGATTTGGTTGCGGCTAACCCGAGTTGGCTCTACTTCGGAACCCTCTTACAGACCAATCCGCAGATTGAGCGTCTTACCGCTGAACTGGTGAGCAACCTGCGTGATGCAAAGGTGTTCTATGACATAAATCTACGCAGGGGCCATTGGACCCTTCCATTGGTGAAGCGACTTTCCCGGTTAGCCACGATTATGAAGCTGAATGAGTCGGAAGCTCAGACGTTGCACGAATTGACGCAGCCGGAAAACATGAGATTTTCGGTTGATTCCTTCTGCAAAGCTTGGGCGTCCAGTTACGGAATCGATGTTATCTGCGTTACTTTGGGAGGGGCTGGTTGCGCAATTTACGCGCAAGAGAAACTCTGGTTCGAGCCGGGATTCAAAGTTTCGGTCTGTGACACTGTCGGCTCAGGCGATGCATTTGCGTCTGGATTCCTGCACGGCTACGCCTTGGGTTGGCCGGTGCAAGAGATCGCACGTTTTGCCAACGCGCTGGGCGCTGTAGTGGCCAGTCTGGCTGGCGCGACGCCCCAATGGACTTTGGATGACATTTCGGCGCTGACGACAACATGCCCTGGCTGAACCTGCGTGGCCGTCAGATCCAGCGCAAAGCACCTTGCGAGATGGCGAAGGTTGGCCTTGCTCAACCTGGAAAGCCGGAAACAATGGCTCGACTGCGCCATGGCTGCGGTTTATCGCTATCGGGCCGTCCTTTGCTTCCTATGCCCCTTCTTTTCCGGATTGAGATCGAAATATTGTGAGCGCTATCTGAACCCCATCTTGTGCAGCGGGACGCGAAGCGTCAGGCTGGGAGGATGAGAGAGCGCAAGAGGGAAGATCGAGCGAAGTGGCGAGAGTTGGTTGCGGAGCAGATGGCGAGCGGCCAGAGTGTAGCGGT
>DAHXNO010000061.1 GCA_027365345.1 Granulicella sp. | reverse complement strand
AAAATCGTCACTCCGCTCAAGGACCGCATGGGCAGCGAGATTCGCACCCACTATCCGGAGTCGATCGAGGAGGCCATCAGCATCACGCAGCAGGAGTCCTGGACCGCCCGCACCTACGCCCCCGGCGCCGACGCCATCCAGAACATCATCATCCCCCAGTACATCCGTCAGATCGTCGAACAAATAGCCTTTGTGGCCCGCGAAGACAAGAAGGTGGATAAACGCTCCGGCGTCTCCCAGCGGCTGCCGATCTCCACCCTGGAGCTGGTGGTCTCCAACGCCGAGCGCCGCGCCCTGCTGCACGGAGAAAATCTCATCGTGCCCCGGGTCGGCGATATCTTCGCCGCCCTGCCCGGCATCACGGGCAAGATCGAACTGGAATACGAAGGCGAACTCAAGGGAGCCGAGACCGTCATCCGCGAGATCATTCGCCAGTCGGTAGCCAACATCTACGACTCCTACTTCGCTTCCACCAACACCCAGCAGATCGAGCAGTGGTTCAACCTGGGAGGGACCGTCGAACTCAATGACAAGCAGCCCTCGCAGACCGTCTACAACCAGCTCAAAACCATCCAGGGGCTGATGGAAAAGCTCTCCCCACTCAAAATCAACTCCCACTCCCCCGTAGAGCTTTCCGTCTCCGCTGCGGAATTTCTCCTGGAGGGACTCACAGCCCACAAAAAAATCTCGCGCTCAGAGGCCCGCACCTTCACCGCCGGGGAAAAGCGCCGCCGCGTGGAAGAGGCTGCCGACTTTGGCGAACGCGCCCGCGAACGTCTCCAGGAAGACGCCCTGAACCAGATCGCCCGCAACCGTACCCGCCGCGGCTTCAACTAACCCAGCGCCGCCGCCCTGCAAGGCAGGACCACCACTCCCGTCGCGCGTCCCTCTCGCCTTGCGCGTTCACCGCAAAGCACCACCCCCGGACCGTCACCGGAGCCGATCAGCCTCGCCCGCATCCGCATCCATTTCTTCTTCTCTCCTCATTCGATCTTCTTACAGGCTCAAAACAGCCCGCCGGCGGCGCGTAAAATCCCCTCATGAGCACCACCGTCAACAACACCCGCGCCGTCTTCGATGCCACAGCCTCAATCTACGATCGCGACCGGATGCTGCTCATCCCGGGGCATCAGACCTTTTATGCCACAGCCCTCAGCCTGATCCCCTCCCAGGCCACCCGCATCGTCGAACTCGGGGCAGGCTCCGGTCTCTTCTCCGCCATGCTGCGCGATGCGTTTCCCTCGGCGCACCTTCAACTCATCGACTTCTCGCAGCCCATGCTTGACCTGGCCCGCCGGCGCCTCGGCAACCATCCCCGGATCACCTACACCCTGGCCGACTACACCACCACTCCGCTTCCGCCCTGTGACGCAGTCGTCAGCTCTCTCTCCATCCACCATCTGGAAGAGGACCGCAAGCGTGCGCTCTTTCCCATAGTCTTCGCAGCGCTGGCCCCCGGGCGGCATCTTCGTAAACGCGGATCAGGTCGCCGGCCCCACCCCAGAGCTGGAGATTCGTATCCGTCAGAGCAAATGCATCTGTTCGTCGGGTCTGGGTTGTGATGGACTGTTGCCATGAGCGGAGAGGCAGTAGTTGTGGGTCGACGTAGTCGGGCGGAGATAGCGCGGCTGGCGGGGTTGTATGCGACGAGCGGG
>DAHXNO010000050.1 GCA_027365345.1 Granulicella sp. | reverse complement strand
GGTCCAAGCCACATTGGGATGTGGGCGGGCGGCCATCTCCGGACGGGTGAGGGCGTGCGGGGGAAGGTAGGGCATGACCGCGTCCGTGGCGCGTGCGAGGGTCGGCAGGGCGCTTGGGTCATGAGCGAACTGGTGGGCGTCAATGAGGCCGCAGTTGGTCTTGTCGAAGGTGTAGCAGGGAAGGGGATAATCGGCGTAAAACTTTGGCGTTATGGTTGCAGCGAAGCCGCGCACGAGGCGGTGGACCTTGGCTTGGGTGGGCTTATGGCCGGTGGCGGCATAGGCGCGGGCAAGGCCGGAGAGATACTGACCGAAGGAGTGTCCCGGAACATAGCCGGTCATGTTGTTGGGGGGATCAAACTCGTCTGACCAGTCATACCAACCGCCCATATCCGGGCCGGGCGTGGGCAAGCCGGCCTTCTTACGAAAGGGCTTGAGCAGAGCGTCCTCGTCGATAGCGAGGAAGAACTGGTGGTTGTCCTGGAACTGGGAGAGCATGGGGCCGTCAAGCAGTTGCACATCGCCGTAGTGGAACTGGTTGAGCACGGTTGTTCCCTTGTCGAGGCGAGGCGCCGCCTGGGCGAGGATACGAGGCGCAACGGAGCCAAGAGCGGCAGCGGCCATGCCGCTCTTGAGAAACTTTCTCCGAGTTAAGCGTTTTCTCACTTCTCCTCCATGGTGGCGAAAACCGCGTCGCCGAACTCCGGCGTAATCGTACCGGTTAGCATTTTCGTCTGTCAACAAACGGTACGGCGCCATTCAGACTCCATCGTCTGGCCATGGTACCGAGCGTGAATGCCGAGGGATGCATTTGTCCGCTTGGTTCTCTTCGTTAGGCTCGCCGCACGTTGGCAACCAAGCTCGTATGGGTGGCGATGTGGCGCAAGCTATAAGACGCGGATTCCGTTGATGTTGGGGTATGCAGGTTGATCAGGAGAAGGAAGGGGGAAGGTCCGGAGCCGTGATGCATGAAACGGCCTGCAAGGGCGAAGATGGGTTCGGCGGCAAAGCGGAAAATTTGTTCAAGATCAGTCTCTCGCAGAGCGCGATAATCAGAGTTTCAGGTAAACGTTTCGTCGTGGTTCCGAGTGAGAATTTCGCAGGAGTTGGAATCCTGCTCTGGCCGGTTCATGAGCGAAGAGCCTTGCGGCATTTGTCAAGCAATCGTTGCCTGGGCTGATCGGCTTTGCACGCGCCGTTTTCGGCGCGATTGTGGGCTTCCTGCCAGATCGAGGAGTGCAATACTGGGCGTGGTTCGTAGCTGTGGGGGAGTGTTAACCTGGCCGGCTTTATGGCGATTGTGCTGCGAGGCGGTAAAATTCAGCCGTTGGTTCAGATAGGACAAGAGGAGAGCTTGCAATGAAGGTTAAGGAGATGCGGACGCGGGTAGTGCAGTGGGAAGGGGAGACAGTTCCGCTGCCGCCTCACTTCTGCACGAATCCCATGGATTTGGTGGCATTCCGGGCGCCATCCATGGGGAACTTCGCCTTTCATAGCTGGCTGCTGGTGGAGATATTCACGGACACCGGTCTGGTGGGATTCGGGAATGCGGCGCTCTCGCCGGGGGTGACCAAGACCATCATTGATACCTATCTGAAGCCGCTTTTGGTTGGAGCGAATCCATGGGACGTCGAGCTTCTGTGGCAGCAGATGTACCGGCGAACACTGGCCTTTGGGCGCAAGGGTGTGGCTATGGCGGCGATATCCGCGGTAGACATTGCGCTGTGGGATCTGCTGGGAAAGGATGCGAAACAGCCCGTGTTCCGGTTACTGGGCGGACGCACCAAGGAAAAGATTCCCGTGTACGCAAGCCGGCTCTACGCCTTGCCGATTGAGGAGTTGCAGGCCGAGGCGCAGAAGTACAAGGATGAGGGCTACACCATGATGAAGCTGCGCTTTGGCTTTGGGCCGATGGACGGCGCCGCCGGCATGCAGAAAAACGTGGAGATGGTGCGGGCAGTACGCGCAGTAGTGGGTGACGAAGTGGATTTGATGGCTGATGCTTACATGGGATGGACATTGGACTATGCAAAGCGCATGCTGCCCCTGGTGGAACCATTCCGCCTGCGCTGGCTGGAGGAACCGGTGATCCCTGACGACACGCGCGGCTATCGCGAGTTGAAGCAATATGGGCGCGTTCCCATTGCCGGAGGAGAACACGAGTTCACGATCTTTGGCTTTCGAGAGCTGCTGGAGGCCAATGCACTGGACTACATCCAGTTCGATACGAATCGCGTAGGCGGAATCAGCCAGGCAAGAAAGATATCGGCGCTGGCGGAATCGTTCCAGGTACCGGTGGTTCCACATGCGGGCCAAATGCACAACTACCATGTGGTGATGGCGAGTCTGAATTCTCCGGTTGCCGAGTTCTTTCCAAGGGTTGACGTTGAGGTGGGTAACGAACTGTTCTGGTACATCTTTGACGGCGAGCCGGTGGCGGAGATGGGGTACATCCAGCTAAGCGACGATTTGCCGGGCCTGGGGCTGACGGTGAATGAAGAATCGCTGCAGAGGTTCCGCATTCTGGAGTAGGCGCAAAGGGTATGCGCCTGGTTCAGCTTGTCAGTAAGGGTGCGCGGCATGTGGCCTTGCGGCAGGCATGCGTCATGCTTTTGTCTTTGGGCTTACAGCCGGAGACTCCGCCGGCCTGTTCCGAGTGAAGAGTGACTTGATCTTCTTGCGAATGGTGAAGAGTGCGCCAGTGAAGATGGCGCCAGCGGCTTGCAACAGGAGAAGACCTGAGCCCGGATCGACATAAGCGTAGGCTCTGCGCTCCAGGCCCAGAGCAAGACTTAGGCACATGGCGACCGTGACGATGAAATAAGCGATCTTGATCCTCAAGAGGGCCTCCTGAAGGAAGGGGAAGGGAAGTGTGTCCGGAGGACAAGCGCAAAGACCGGCCAGCCTTCAGGTTTGTGCGAAAAGAGAAAGGCAGCAGTAAAGATTAATAAACTGTCATTTAAATGTATCGTGCTTCGATGGAAGTGTCAATCGGGACTTGGGGCTGGCGAGATGGCGAGCCTTCAGACGAGATCTCAATAGGGCTGCTGCCGATGAAGGGTTGACTGGGTGTTCTTGAACGTCTTCACGCGCAAGCAAATTCGCAATGCGCCGGCGTTATGGACCAGCGCATCCGTGTAGCCAGCAGTCTTGTGGTTCAGCGTCTCTGCGGCGAGTTTGCCTAAAAGAGGCTGGCTTTGGTATCTAAACGGTGGAAGCGTTAGAAGAAGAACGAAGTCTGGAGGGTGATCCGCCGCAGCGCGCTGGCGGTGGTATATGGGCCGCCGTCGATCTGAATCGACTGCCCAAAGTCCGAGGAGGAGAGGACGCCGACAGGTGGCGCGAGATCTTCGTTGTTGAACAAGTTTTGCACCTGCACACCAAAGGCCAGGTTATAACGCCGCCCTGAATCGGCTGCCCCGCCGGGTCCGCCGCCACCGAAGTGGTGATGCGGTCCGTGATGGCCGAATGAGTTTTGGTTTTGGTCGGCTGAGGCCTGCAGCTTCGCGCCAAAGCCGAAGGTCTTGGTGAGTCGCAAGTTGAAGGTGAACTCCGATGGCCCAGTGCAGGCATTGATGGGCGCCAGAGGAGCGCCGGGGACAACGCCTTCCTGGGCAAAAGTTCCGCATCCGGGGATGGACTTGATGGTGCTTCCGTTAGGCGCCACACCTGTCACCAGATCCGGACGGTAGTTGAAGAAGGTATCGTCCAGGTTGTCCGCGCCGGTGGTGATGTTGTAGGGCTGACCGGTCTGAAAGATCATGAAGGGGCTGAACTGGAAGGTGAAGGGCAGGGCGATGGAGCCGGCCATGAAGAGCCGCTCGCGGACGTCGAAGGTGGTTCGCCCATAGTCGGCGTGGATATCGCCGGGTACGGACATATCCGCTCCAGCTCCGGAGGTGTCGCCCCTGGCGAAGTTGAGCGCGTCGTAACCGAAGAGAGAGATGCCCATGGGAACCTGTACGTTGCCGTGGATGATCAACTCATTCTGATGGAACGCCCCCTCAGTGAAGTACTGATACCGAGCCGTGCTAAGGCTGGGGTTGGCGAAGTTATATCCGATGTTCTGGGTGACGAGTTGATGCAGGCCCAGAGAGTGGAGGAAGTTAATGGAGATGGTCCCATCGTGACCTACCTGCTGATCGACACCGGCGATCGCTTCCACGATATAGGAGGAGCGCAGGTTGGGTGCCGCGACGTAGGTGGTCTGCGCTGTAGCTGTTGCTCCGCAGGCCGCTACCAGATTCGTTGCAGTGGGGCTGCAGGCCGTGGTTGGATTGTCCACCGTGTACACGGTCTCGTTCGTTCCGTTCTCCTGTTCCAGGATCAGGATGTCGGGCTGTTGAAAACGGGAGTAAAAGTAACCGAATCCGGTCCTCAAGACGGTCTTTGGAGGGCCATTTTTTCCAAATAGTCCGTAGTTGACAGCCAGGCGCGGCGCGAAGTCATGGTGATCTGAAAGGTGATTCTGCGTCTCATAGCGGAGCCCCGAGGTGATGTTCAGGTTCTTCGCGGCGGTCCACTGATCCTCCACGTACAGACCAAGATCGGCGTAGGTATCGCCGATCTTGTGATTATTGATCGTGGTGTACGTGAACTGGCTGGCGGTTCCGGAGAGATAGTCCGCGAAGTCTGCATAGGTAAATGACCCATTGGTGTTGTTTTCGGTATTTTCAGCCTCGCGCGTCGTCCGCAGACGTGCGCCATACCGGATAAAGTGGTGCTTGCGCTGATAGGAGTTGTAGCTCTGAAACTCCGTATGGTCCTGGTGGTCGCTCAGGCTCTGCGCGCCATAACCGCCAGAGGTGAAGAGGCCTTCCACGTTAAGCGAAGGGAGCGTACTGGTGGGCGTTGTGGAGATACGCTGGCGCTGATATTCAAATCGCGTCTCGCTGATGTTCCGAGTATTCCAGACCTCGGTATCGCTGATCTGGAGAATGTTGTTCAGGGTGCTGGTGTTATATCCGGTTTGCGGCAGATCGAGGTCACCAATGCCGTCGTTCTGGGCGGTGTTATTGACGTATTGATACCGCATCATCAACGCATTGTTCTTGCTCAGGGCCAGATCAATCCGGGGGTTGAGGTCCATGCGGGTCTGGGGGAAGTAGGTGGAGATCTGATAGTTGGTCTCTACGCAGGTTGTATCGCCGGGCTCGCAGAGGGTGGAAGAGCCCGCCGTGGGCGCAGCAATCTGGGCGTCCGTGAACTCATCCTGTTCAATCAACCGGTAGCTTCCACCCATGTTGAAGGATGATTTTTTGGTGATGGGGCCGGTGATGTTTCCGAAGGAAAAGATGCTGTGATAGGGCGGCTGATATCCAACAGCCAGAGGATCGAGGGTGTCGAACTGCGAGGCGTTTCCATTCATCTCAAAGTTGCCATGGAGCTGCTGCGTTCCCGGCCGGGTGATGATCTCGATGCGCCCGTATCCCAGTTGATCGAATTGGGCTGAAAATGGATTGCGATTGACAAAGATTTCGAGGATCGAGGACTTGGGGGGCAACTGGCCGCCGGTAAATCCATCGACGTAGATCTGGCCGCCGTTCGGCCCGGCTGATGGCCCTGCGAGCGCCATCAACTCTTCCTGCAACTGATTCGGGTCATCCGAAAGGGCATTCAGCGACTGGCCGGAGATCACAACCGCACTCGCGTTTGATTCGGGGCTGACGCTTAGCTGCATCTGGTCATTGGCCTTGACTGTGACGACCTGCGACTGCACACCAATGCGGAGCTTGGCGTTGAGGGTTATGTTCGCGGCTGAGATCTTGACTTCTGTGGCGGTGTACGTGGCGAAGCCGGGCATGGAGACCTGGACATTATAGAATCCGGGTTTGACCGAAAGTTGGTAGGTTCCATCGGAGGCGGATCTTACGGTTACCGCCGGTCCGTGAGCAGGCTTGAGGGTGATGGTGGCGCCGGGAATGAGAGCTCCATCGGGGTCTGTAATGACGCCGTGCACGGTGCTGCGAAACGGGGCAGTGGATGGCTGGGGTCTGATCTGGGCGCGCAGGGGCACTGCCGCGAAGGCCGGGGCCATTCCGGCCAGACAACCAGTTGTTATAAAAGCCGCGATCCAGTGAAATTTCATCCTTCTCCGTCATCCTTTCCCGAGCTCTCTCCAAGCTCCGCAAAGCCCGTTGTTGGCGACCGCCTTCGTGGGCGGTCCCTGCATCGGGACTTGATAGCAAACGGACCTGGCGGCAAGCTGCGGGCGACAGTTGCCAAGGTCCTCTGTGCAACGGAAGATGTTGCGCGGTATGGCTGCTCAACGATCGATCGTTGTGGTTGGAATCATTTGCCCTGGAGCTGCACTATTGCTGCGGCCCTCCTCCTGCGCCGCCGCCTTCATCTCCTGCGCCGCCACCCAGGCTCCAGGGTGAGAGCGTCATAGACTGGCCTTTGGGAGAGGCGCGAAGAATCGGCTCAACTCCCGTCAGTAAGGTCACGGCTTGTGGCGTCTGCTGGCTAGTGGCTGATAAGGTAGCGACGATCATGACAGCGTCTCCCACCTTGAGGCCTGCAAGGGGCTCCGCAGGCAGTTGCGAGAGCATGTGGGACAGATCCAGCCCGGCGCGACCGCGGGATGCATCGGCACTCTGGGCGGGAGGGCCTCCGGGTCGGGGCGGGCCCTGAGGGGTTTGGCCGCCGGGGTGGTTTGCGGCGCGCATCTGGGCAGCGAACCGCTCCGCGATGGGCTTGGGAAGACTGCGCAGATCGCTTTTTGCGGTGACTGCAATCACGACTTTCTTGTGGGTCGCCAGGTCCGTGAGGCTGATCGTTCCGGCCTGTTGATCGATCGATGCGATCAGTCCCGAGTAGTTGCCGAAGCTCCCGGTGACAATGGCATCGGCAGTGATGGTACTCCCGTCGGCTGACTTGGTTCCCCTCACCAGGAGCTGATCGCCCTTTTGAATCTCAGCAAGGGCGCCCGGCATGGCATCGGCAAAGCGCACCGAACCGGGGGCGTACCTGCGAATCGCGGTCTGCGGGGAGACCAGCACGGTGACGGTCTTCAAGCCGCTGGTGATCAAGATTTTTCCTGAGGCAGCGTCCACGGACTTGACGATTCCGCCCCCACCGCGCTGCCACGCTTCCTCTTCCGCAGCACGGGATGCCGCAATCGCCTGCGCCTTCATCAAAATTACGCGCTGCGCGGTGATTCCCTGGGCCTCCGCATTGCCAGAGACCAATGCGTGATCCCCCACCGCGACATCGCTGAGGGTTCCTTGAGTAGCTGAACTGAGATCCTTGCTGCCGGGCGGCACGACGAGCACCTTGGCCGTGGCCGGCACGTCCACGGTAATGGCCTGCCCGGAGGCCGTGGTGAGGGTAAACCCGGTGGAGCTGGTTGCCTTGACGGCGCCTAACGCGCGTTGCATGGCTGGCGCCGCACTTTGGGCGGCAGCCAGAGTTGCGCCTGCCACCGCAGTGCAGAGACCGACTAGCAGGGCAGAGACAAGGGGCAGAACAGGGGTCTTCCATCCTCGCATGCACACTCTTGCCAGATTCTTGCTTCGCATGGTTCTTCCTTATCTTTCTGTCGTTGTTCCCATTACACTGGCCTGCTCCCAGCGGCCATCCCGAGAGCAGATGGAAGGGGAGACGTGGAGCAAAGGACTTCATTCGTCAGGCTGGCCGGGCCCGCGCTGCCGACAGGTAGGCCCGGAGTTTCACCCCCCTTCGGCCCTTTGAGCGTATTTTCGATGCGTCTAGCGTATCGGCATCTTCCAGCCGATCGGTCCTTCGTATGCAGAGGACGAATCCGAGAAAACGGACTCTTGGCAAAACGATTCACGCTTATATGAAATACGAACGGAAGTCTTAAAAGTTTCCCGAGAAATTTTTTCTTGATGATGAGGATTCAGGTACCGTATGCACTGCCGCTGCCGGTTTCCTGCGGAACTTCAATATCTAGAGGGACTTTCGCCAAAGCGAAGACGCCGCTGTCGGCTGTCTGAGGATGCCTGGAGGAGAGAAGGGGGCAGACGGGGAGATCGTTTGTCTGGGTTCGTGTCCATGGCGGGCGTTTCCTTAAGGGAGCATCGATTCCGCTGAGACTGGCAGATTCAGGTGAGACGGATACTTTGGCGACCCGTAGACAGAGATCGTCTCGGTCTGATAGGCCGAGGCGGGTGCGGTCATGATGTTCTGCACATACGTTTGCGGGTTGCGGTCGTAAAGCGGGAACCAGCTAGACTGGACCTCCACCATCATCCGATGCCCTTTGAGAAAGGTGTGATCGACGCCGTGCAAGCTCCATCGATATTCCACGACCTGACCAGGCTTGACAGGCTCAGGGTGGGTGAAGCTCTTGCGGTAGCGTCCGCGCAGGATCTCTTCTGCCACCATGAGTTCGTATCCGCCATGGGCTCCAGGGGCTGTGGAAGCCGCGCCCATCTCGGGCGAACTGACCTCGGTGGCATTGACTGGATAGACATCGATGAGCTTGACAATCCAGTCTGCATCGGTTCCGGTGGTGGCTGCGTAGAGATCAGCGGCCACATCGCCGGTGACTGTGACATCGCTGCGGAGTACGGGTGTTTCAAAGTTAGCCAGATCGCTGCGGGCACTCACAAACCGCTGATCCTCCGCCAGCCAGGTTCTCCAGGTAGAGCCCTGCCCATAGGTGGACTGGATGGGCCGATGCCGATAGGGGATGGGGTTGGCGGGATCTGCGAGATACGTTGCCGCCTTCAGATTCTGTGGCCCTTGGGGCGCGGCAAAGCTAAGGGTGTTCTGCGGCTCCAGATAGGCTCGGACCGAATGATAGCCAGACTGTGGCGGCCAGATGGCATAACGATGCCACTGGTTCTCGCCGGTGCGGAAGCTGGCCGTATCCTGGAGATCGAAGCCGGGTCTGCCCTTGAGATAAAACTCGAAGAACGGAGCTTCGAAGTGGGCGCGGTAGTAGGCTCCGGTATTCTGGCCGGCAAAGCTGAAGGTTCCGAATTTGCCGCCCAGTTTGTCGCCGGGGCCAAATGCCCATCCGCCATGGTTCCATGGTCCGAGCACCAGGAAGACGCGGTGCAGGGGTTGGTCGGGAAGCTCATGGGCGCGCAGCGCAGCGTACTCGGCCTGGGTTCCCCACATGTCCTCCTGGTCCCAGTATCCGCCCACCTCCAAGGTGGGAACTTCTGGCCGCAACAGGTGTGGCTGGACGGCCATTGCCTGCCAGAACGGGGTATAGGTGGGCTGGGTGAGGAACATTTGCGCGGTTGGAAGGTGACTCATACCTGCGGCCCTGGCCGCTCCGGCGAAGTTCACATGGTCCAGGAAAAAGGTGAACTGATCCTGATCCGAGTTGACGACGCCATTGGTCTTCTGGGCTTCCATCTCCTGCACGTAATCGAAGCCATAAGACTCGCGGAAGGCCCCGTTGTGGAAAAAGTCGTCTCCCATCCAGGTGTCTGTCATGGGCGCCTGAGGGCTAATTGCTTTTACGGCTGGGTTGGCGTCGAGGCCAGCCATCATGGCCAGAAAGCCGGGATAGCTGATTCCGAGCACGCCCACGCGGCCATCGTTATTGGGAACGTTTTGCAGCAGCCAGTTGATGGTGTCGTTGGTGTCGGTGGTCTCATCCACGTCCTGGGGGGTGTTGTGGGCCACGATTGGCCGGTTCATGACAAACTGCCCACCCGACTGATAGCGGCCGCGAATGTCCTGGAAGACGAAGATGTAGCCACTGCCGGCCAACTCCGGCTTCATTCTGGCCAGCGCTGCGCTGGTATAGCCGTTGACCCCATAGGGCGTACGTTCCATGAGGAACGGCAGCGCCGGTCCGCTGTGTTCGCTGCCCAGGGGGCGCAGGATGACAGTGTGCAGCTTCACCCCGTCGCGCATCGGGATCAGCACCTCAGAGCGAACGTACATCGGCCCGCGGTAGGGGTTGGGAGCGGGGGCGCTCTGGGCCTGGGCCGACGGCGGAGGCGGTGTGGTCCCGTCGGCGGTGGAGGCCGGAGGAAGCCCCCAAGCTATGGAAGCTGCGGCCACCATGGCCGCCAGACCCATGCACAGACACAGCCGCAACGTCCCCACGCGCATTTTTATCTCCTCTTCCGACAAAGTGTAGAACGCAGAGCCTGCGTTGCCGCAGAGCCTGGTATGGTTGCGGATGGAGACAAAGGATCTGGTGGCGATGCGGCCGTTCCCCTATTGCTCTACCCTCTGCTTGGCAATCTGTTTCCGGGGAAGGCCGCGGCTCCATGCGGAGGCTCTGGAAGCGGACCCCGGGAAGATGACTTTAGGTGAGGTTTTCCGGCGGCGCCGCCTGGCACTGCCAGCCGTTGCGGGCATGGGCTCCATCGCAGAATGGGCGGTTCGCGCTCATGCCACAGCGGCACAGGCTGATTGCGGGTTTGCCCTGAAGATCCCACTGCCGTCCTTCAGCATCGGAGAGCACAATCTCTCCCTCGACCCGCAGGGGGCCGTTTGGCCGAACTGTAATACGCACTCCACCCTCTGACATCGTATTTCCTCCTTCAAAATTTGGCTGTTGAGGCTGCCATCGTTCCAGGCCAGCAGCGAGCTAAAACTTCACCATCACGTCATCGAGGTAACACCATCCCCACGCCTCTCCGGGTTCTACGGAGCGCATGACCGCATGCTGGGTGGCATGAAAATGCCGCTGAGCATGCTTATTCTTCGACGAGTCGCAACAGCCGACATAGCCGCAGACCATGCATTCCCTTAGATGTACCCATGCGTCACCGGCGCTGAGGCACTCCTGGCAACCCTGGGCGTAGCTGGCCCGCGCGCTTTGGACGGGTTTGAGATGTTCAAAGTGATGACAGGTGGCTGGATCGGCCATGACAACCTCCCATCCCCTGAGTATAGCCAGTGGAGGTAAGCCTGCGGAGGGCGCAGAGAAATCTCTGGTTGGGAGGAAGATGCACTTGCGCTCTGGTGCGGTTCCCTGGGTTGCAAGTGATTGTGCGGGTGGTGTTCGGCGAAGCTTTGGCGCCGTGCGGCGTCCTTTGCAAGGAAGACGCCGCTGCTCTTGGGCTTCGGGAGATTGGCCTTGCGGGGCAACTCTAGTTGGCCCTTTGAGCAGAGGCGAGTACGGCTTGCTGCAGAGCGAGAAGTTCGCGAATGCCAACTTCCGCGACGTCCAGCATCTGGTTGAGTTGGGGGCGCGAGTAGGTTCCCTTCTCGGCTGTCGCCTGGGTTTCGACGAGGCCGCCGCTGGAGGTCATGACGACGTTCATGTCAACCTCGGCACGCGAGTCTTCCTCGTAGGCCAGATCCAGCAGCACCTTGCCATCGACGATGCCGACGCTGGTGGCGGCGACCATCTCTCGCAGCGGCGATTGTTTGAGCGTACCGGCTTGTACGAGGTTGCC
>DAHXNO010000037.1 GCA_027365345.1 Granulicella sp. | reverse complement strand
TGTCCAGATTCTTAATCAGCGCCCCTCCCCCGGTGAGCACAATCCCTCGATCGGAGATATCCGCTGACAACTCTGGAGGGGTACGCTCCAACGCCACGCGAATCGCATTCATGATCGTCGCAATGCTCTCGCCCAGAGCCTCGCGGATCTCCGTATCGTCGATATTGATTGTCTTCGGAACTCCTTCAATCAGGTTGCGTCCCTTGATCTCCATCGATAGGGGTTTATCCAGAGGATACGCCGAGCCAATGTCGATCTTGATCTGTTCCGCCGTGCGCTCACCCACCAGCAGGTTGTACTTGCGCTTGAGATAGGTCATCACGGCCTCATCCATCTGGTTGCCGGCCATCCGTACCGAACGCGAGTACACAATACCGGCCAGCGAGATCACCGCGATGTCGGTGGTCCCTCCGCCAATATCAACAACCATGTTGCCGCCCGGCTCGGTAATAGGCAGCCCCGCACCGATGGCCGCCACCATCGCCTGCTCTACCAGATGCACCTCGCTGGCCTTGGCGCGATACGCCGAATCCATCACAGCGCGCTTCTCCACTTGGGTTATCTCGCTGGGTACGCCAATCACGATCCGTGGGTGAACCATCATCTTGCGGTTATGCGCCTTCTGGATGAAGTAGTTCAGCATCTTCTCGGTCTGCTTGAAGTCCGCGATCACGCCGTCCTTCATCGGCTTGATCGCGATGATGTTGCCAGGTGTGCGGCCAAGCATCTCCTTGGCTTCCTTCCCCACGGCCTCCACCTCGCCGGTGACGCGGTTCACGGCGATAATCGACGGCTCGTTGACGATGATGCCCTTGCCATGCGCAAACACCAAGGTGTTGGCCGTCCCAAGATCGATCGCTAGATCGCTGGAGAACAACGAGAAGATGGACCGCATGTTGCTTACGCGCGAAGTCCGCATCTGAAAGTTTTTCGAGGACATTGAGGCCGATCAGTTTCTTGTGGATAGAGAGATTTTGGGTTGAACCCGACTCTTCCATTGTACGGCCTATGAGGCTCCGGCTCCCGGTAGGAACCGAAGGCCGCTATACTTTACCTGAAACACAAAGCATGTATTCGATCTGGAAGCGAAACTGTCCCGAAAGCGGCCAGGCAACAAGAAACTCAGGAGAGGCAAGCATGATTATTGGTGTTCCCAAGGAAGTAAAAGACCACGAAAGCCGTGTCGGCGTCACCCCGGCCGGAGCCAGAGCCATTGTGGATGCGGGCCATACGGTCCTGGTGGAGCACGATGCCGGCGCTCTCTCCTCCTTCCCGGACGCCGAGTACCAGGCCGTCGGAGCCACCATCGTCCCGGATGCTGCCGGCATCTGGGAACCCTCCGATATGGTGGTCAAGGTAAAGGAGCCGGTCGAAAAAGAGTACTCTTACTTTCGCCCCGGGCTGGTTCTGTTCACCTACCTGCACCTGGCCCCGCTCCGCGAACTAACCAACGCTCTACTGGAAAAAAAGGTCACCGGCATCGCCTATGAGACCGTCCGCGACAACTCCGGCGGCCTGCCTCTGCTGACCCCGATGTCTGAGGTTGCAGGACGGCTCTCCGTGCAGGTGGGCGCAGCCTATCTGGAGAAGGAGCACGGCGGCCGGGGCGTTCTTTTGGGCGGCGTCCCAGGCGTCCCTCCCGGCAAAGTCTGCATTATTGGCGGCGGCATCGTCGGTACAAATGCGGCCAAAGTCGCCTTGGGCATGGGAGCCAGCGTTACCCTGGTGGACCTGAATCTGAACCGCCTCCGCGATCTGGATGACATCTTCTCCGGCCAGCTCAAAACGCTCTACTCCAACGCCTACAATATAGAGCGCGCTGTGGCCGAGGCCGATCTGGTGATCGGCGGGGTGCTGATTCCAGGAGCCGCGGCCCCCAAGATCGTCACCAGGGCCATGGTTGCAAAGATGCCCAAAGGAGCTGTGATCGTTGACGTCGCCATCGACCAGGGCGGCTGCATTGAGACCGCGCACCCCACCACCCACTCCGATCCAAGCTTTGTAATGGAGGGCGTGGTCCACTACTGCGTGACGAATATGCCGGCGGCCGTTCCCAATACCAGCACCCTCGCCCTTACCAACGCCACCTTTCCCTATGTGATGAAGCTTGCTCAACGGGGCGCCGGCGCAGCCATACAAGAGAACGCAGGCATCGCAGAGGGCGTGAACACCTTCCAGGGCGCACTCACCTATAAAGCCGTCGCTCTGGCCCAAAACCGTGAACATACCCCAGTGCAAGATCTGCTCTCCTGATGGGATAGGCCTGGAAACCCCGCAACCTCTGCTCCTCACCGAGCCACCGTTCCCGGCTTTAGGAGACCGTTTCAGCGCTGTACCGGGTAATCAGCCCACTTTGGATGGCGTGACGGAACACCCGCGCGAAGAGCCCATAGGCCAGAACCAGATAGGCGGCGGCAAGCAGGAATGCGATAGCCAGATACCACCCCGCAGTTGGGTCGCCTGCCGGGTTGCCTGTTACCACCGCCCGCAGCCCCTCGAACACATACGTGGGCGGCAACAGGCGGGCGAACCACTGCAGATGGACTGGAAGCGTGGAGAGCGGGTAATAAACGCACGCAAAGGGCGAAAGAAGCGCGGGGATGGGCCAGACAAACCACTCCGCCGCGGGACCGAAGCGGAGGACAATCGCAATCGCTGTCACCCCCAGAGCCATGCCGGTGAGCACCAGCACCAGCACAAAGGGCAGAACCATGGAGCCGTAAGCGGCCAAGTGGAGGCCAAAGGCGGCCGTAGCAACCACCACCATCACCCCAAGCCCCACCAGACTGGTCACCAAACTGGAGAGCAGCAGGCCGGCAATGTACTCGGGGATGGTGATCGGGGTGGCGAAGATGTTGAGGAAGTTGCGCGACCAGACGTCTTCAAAGAACGCGGTGGTCACGCCCTGCATTACCCGGGTCATGAAATCCCAGAAGAGAACCGCTCCCAATAGGGCCGGGACAAACCGATACGCGCTGTGGGCCAGCGAGCCCAGGAACCTGGTCATGAAGCCCCAAAGAACCATATCGATGGTCACCCAGGCGAACAGTGGAACCACCCGGGCAGCGCTGCTGCGGTAGAGATAGAGTTGGCGCAATGCGACGGCAGCGATGCGGGCAGGATTCATCGCGGCGCAGCCCCCAGAATCTGTTCCTTCGCGTGCGGCTCGCTGGCGACGCTGATGAAAAGCTCTTCCAGGGTAGGCTTGCCGTACTCTGAGGGGAGCTGGCGTGGATCGCCTTCCAGAACAATCCGTCCGCCTGAGAGGAATAACACTCGCGAGCATACCTCCTCCACCTCGTACATGTTATGCGAGGTCCAGAGGACGCCGGTCTGCTCCTGTGCGGCAAAGCTGCGCATGGTGGTGCGAATCTCCCGCGCACTGGCCGGGTCAATCGACGCGGTAGGCTCGTCAAGAAGAAGCAACCGGGGGCGGCTGAGCATGGCCTTCGCCAGCCCGACCCGGGTCTGTTCGCCGGAGGAGAGTAGACCGCATTTGGTGTCTCGAAAGCGGTGCAGGCCGAAGAGATCCAGAACCGAGTGCAGCCGCGCGGCGAAGTTGGGCACTCCATAAAGAAGAGCAAACACGCGCAGATTCTGGTAGACCGTCAGGTTCCCTGGAAGCGGGGCGTACACGGCGGCAAAGTTGCTGGAAGCAAGAGCATGCGATCGGTGGTGGAGAAGATCGATGGAGCCGATCTCGATGGATCCAGACGTGGGCTCCAGCACGCCCAGAAGCATGCTGATGGTGGTGGTCTTGCCCGCCCCGTTGACGCCCAGCAGTCCCACGATCTCTCCGGGATGGACTTGAAATGAGATTCCTTTTACTGCTTCCACCGCGCCATAGTGCTTACTCAGATTCTGGACGCGAAGCACAGGAAGATTCGCCGCGGTCGGCTGTGGCGCGATGGGGCTCGGGAGGGTCATGAAGGCTCGGATGCCATCATACGGGTTGCGGGTGCAAAATGGGGACCAGGCTGGATTCCGTCTCGTGAACCCGCCGCCGCAGATCTCCTGGTTGGACACTCCCTCGCCACTTCAAGCCCTGAGCGGCCAATCTCCAGCCGGAAAACGAGTAAACTTGCTCGCATGGGAGTCTCCGCCAAACGCCGCCGCGTGCTGGTGATCGCGCTTAGCGCGAGCCTGCTGGTGCTGTTTTTGTCCCTGGCTACCCTGAATGCCTTCAACCTCGCCTTCCTGAATCCAAGCTCACTGCTCCAGACCGAGGTCTTCGTCAGCCTCTCGGTTCTGGTATTTCTGCTCTTCATCAGCGTGCTGGTGCTTCTGGTCCGCAACGTCCTCAAGCTATACGCCGATCAGCGCAGCCATGTGCTCGGTACGCGCCTGCGCACCCGCATGCTGTGGGGAGCCGTTCTGGTCTCCGTGGTCCCCCTGGTCTTCATGTTTCTATTCAGCTACCTGCTGATGAACCGCGCTGTCGACCGCTGGTTCTCGCAGCCGGTCACGCAGATGCGCCAGGACGCCGATCGCATGGCCATGGAACTCTACGCGTATGCGGACGCCAACGCCCGCTCAGAGGCCGACTCCATCGCCGTTGAACTCTCCAACCTGCCGGCAGGGGACAACCAGCACCTCTCGCCCAACGCCCTTGCGCAGATCTACCAGATCCTGCGTCGGCATGAGGTGACCCTGCAGGGAGGGTTCGTCATCCTCTACCAGAATGGAGATCCGGTCGCATCGCTGGATGTTCCCAGCACCCCCTCCGGCCAATCCGTGCTGCGCTCCATCCAGCCCAACGAATCCGCTTCGGATGAGAACTCCGGGTCCAGGCCCGTCGCCAACTCCCAGTTGTCAGGGCCCACCCTGCAGGCCATTCTGCATGCGGCGCGGCGCACCGACGAACCCTTTTATTCTCTCTCAGGGAACGATTACACCTTGGCTACAGCCGCCCTCCCACGCGGCGGTCTGGTGGTAGCAGGCCTTCCCATCCCTGCCGGCATCTCCTCGGTCTCTCAGCGCCTGAGCCAGTCCGCAGCCGCCTACTGGATGCTCTACCGCGAGCGCCGTGAGGTCCGTAGTCTCTACATGGGATTCCTCCTCCTCACCACCGCCTTGGCGCTCTTCTCCGGCTGCTGGCTGGCGCTGAACCTCAGCAAACAGGTAACCCGGCCAGTGGAATCCCTGGCCGACGCCATGAAGGCCATCGCCGCCGGCGACTACGCCCACCGCGTGGGCCAATCCGTCACCGAAGAACTGGGCGAGTTGGTAGAACGCTTCAACGCAATGGCCGCCGATCTGGAGAGCGCCCACGCCGCCGCGGCTCGCTCCAGCGAGCAACTCTCTGACCTGAACCTGGCCCTCCAGGCCCGCCGCAACGAACTGGAGACAATGATTGAGACCATTCCCTCCGGCGTGGTGACGCTGTCCGCCGATCGCCAGATCCTACTTGCCAACCGGGCCTTTTCGGAGATGCTGGACCCCGGCGGCCAGCGCCAGTTCGTTGGGCTGCCGCTCTCCGCAGCGCTCCCCGAGGACATCGTCCAGAACCTCGACCACCTCCTCCGCCGTGCCCACCGCATGGGCTCCGCCTCCGCCGAGATGCAGATTCAGTCCAACACCCGCGTCCTCCATCTTTCCGCCACGGTGGCTCTTCTGGAGGGCCAGTCCAGCGCTGCCCCCAACCCGCCCGCTTGGGGCTCGCCTGGCCCCACGGGCATGGAACGCCCCATGCGCGCTCACCTGGGCTATGTGCTGGTGCTGGAGGACGCAACCGAGCTGCTGCGTGCCCAGAAACAGAGCGCGTGGAAGGAGGTTGCCCGCCGCGTTGCGCATGAGATCAAGAACCCCCTGACCCCCATCTCCCTCAATGCCGAACTCATCCGCCGCCACGTCCTGCGCCTCAGCACACTGCTTACGGAGCACCATCTGGATTCGCCCTCTCCAGCCGTGATCCAGCACTCCAGCGAGGTGATTACCGCCTCCGTTGACACCATGCGGTCCCTGGTGGACCAGTTCTCTGCGCTGGCTGAGTTTCCCAGTTCGCGCCCCCGGCCCTTCAGCCTCAACACGATCGTGGAAGACTCGCTGGCCCTGTTTGCCGGACGGCTGGGCAATATTCGCGTTCATCGCGATCTGGCATCCGTCCTTCCCCTGGTCCTGGCCGACCCCGAGGCTCTCAAGCGCGCCTTCTCCAACCTGATCGACAACGCTGCCGAGGCCATGCAAAACAGCCTCCTGCGAGAACTTCGCGTGTCCACCCGGATCCTTCCCTCAGGCCTGGTCGAGTTTGCCATCGCGGACACCGGCCCAGGGTTGACCGACGAGATGCGCGAGAGCCTCTTCCTCCCTTACTTCTCCACCAAACAACGTGGAACCGGCCTCGGCCTCTCCATCGCCGCCAAGATCGTACAGGAGCACCACGGCTCCATCCGGGCGGAAAAGAACCTCCCGGCTGGCGCACGGTTCATCGTGGAACTCCGCCCAGCTACTGAACCTTCAGAGGTCTCCAGCGTCGCATCCGCGCCGGAGGCTCCGCCGCAGCCAGAAGGAATCTCCGCTTGAATCACGTTCTTATCGTTGACGACGAAGCCGACATCCGCGAGTCCCTTGAGGCCATCCTGAGCGAGGAAGACTACACCATCACCACCGCCGGAACGGCCGCTGAGGCGCTGGAGCTGGTTCGCGACGCCGACTTTCATGCCGTTCTTCTGGACATATGGCTCCCCGATGGCGATGGCCTGGACGTTCTCTCCTCCATCCGCGGCGACGTCTCCCATAGCAACCCGCCGCGCCCCGGCGCACCGGAGGTGATCATGATCTCCGGCCACGGCACCATCGAAGCAGCCGTCCGCGCCACCAAACTCGGAGCCTACGACTTCCTCGAAAAGCCACTCTCCATGGAACGTACGCTGCTGGTCTTGCGCAACGCCATCCAGGCTCACCATCTCCGCGAAGACAACCAGGAACTCGCCCGCCAGCTCACCAAGGGCAACATCACCGGTGAATCCATCTCCGTCAAGGCTCTCCGCCAGCAGATCAAGCTCATGGCTCCCACCAACGGTCGAGTGCTCATCTTCGGCGAATCCGGCACCGGCAAGGAACTCATCGCTCGGGCCATGCACGCTGAGTCGCTGCGCCGCGACCGCGTCTTCGTGGAACTCAACTGCGCCGCCATCCCCGAAGACTTCATCGAAACCGAACTCTTCGGCTATCGTCATGGAGCCGGCCCGGGTGGCCCAAACCAGCCTACCGAGAAACGTGGCACCTTCGAGCGCGCCGACGGCGGCACGCTATTCCTGGACGAGGTGGGCGATATGAGCCTCAAAACCCAGGCCAAGGTTCTGCGCACCCTGGACGAGCAACGCTTCTATCCGGTCGGCGCCTCCCTGCCCGTGCACATCAACACCCGCGTGATCGCCGCAACCAATAAAGATCTGGAAGAGGAGATCGCGCGCGGCAACTTCCGCGAAGACCTCTTTTACCGCCTCAACGTCATCCCGTTTTACGTTCCGCCCTTGCGCGATCGCAAAGAGGATATCCCCCTCCTCACACAAGAGTTTCTCTCCGAGTTCGGCCAGCAATACGGCCGCGCGCACGTCGAAATCGCCGATGCCGCGCTCACCGCGCTCCAGCACTACCACTGGCCGGGCAACGTGCGGGAGTTGCGCAACGTCATCGAGCGCGTCCTGATCCTCAACCCCAAGATTCAGCGTATCGAGGCCAAACATCTTCCCATGCTGGTCCAGCGTACGGAAGGCACTGCATCACGCGCTGGCGGCCTGGCGCGGGAGGAGTTCTCCACGCTGCAGCAGGCCCGCGAAGCCTATGAGCGCGACTATATTCTCAAAGAACTGGACCGTTGCCACGGCAACATCAGCCGCGCCGCCGAGTCCCTCGGTCTGGAGCGCTCCCACCTCTACCGCAAGATGAAGGCGCTCGGCATCTCCACTCACGAATAGAGAACGTTGAAGTTGCCTTTGCGCTCCAATCACCAGCCAAAGGGCCGTTCCACCATCGTTCAGCAAATCGTTGTGTGGGCCGGAGACCCGGCGCGGCAGCGCAGCGGCATCTTCCTTGCACTCCGAAGAACCTGACAACGGCTGCTTGCCGCCGATTGCTCCCCAGCACACCGGCAGGAACAGGATGTTATTCGGGCAAACGCATCTTCCCATAGCGTACCGTCCCTGGATCGTCCCCTTCGCCCAGGTAGCTCATCCCGCAGCGCTGCATCACCTTGATCGACTCCGGCACGTGCAGATACGCTTGCGCGCTCACCGACCGCACTCCATCCTGAGTCAGAAGCCACTCCATCAAGCTCCGCGCCGCAGCCGTTGCATATCCCCGGCGCTGAAATGCAGGCAGGGTCGAATAGCCAATCTCCACATCCCCGTACGGTCGCGGGAAGCCACCGATCGCACCCACCAGCGTGCGGGGCCGGCCCAAACCGCCGTGCAGAACTACGTAGCGGTGCCAGCCTAAGCTCGCAGGCCACTCGTCATACTGCTTTTGAATCATCTTATGAACATGCGGCTCCCAATCCACCGGGGGCCACTCCTCGGTCAGCCTGGCCCGCAGTAGTGTTCCCAGCATGGCCGCATCCTCTTCCTGCTCAGCACGCAGCATCTCAGGTGTGATCGCCGCTAGACGCAGAGAACCAGCCTTCAACTCCGGCCTGCGCCCCGGACAGGGCTGGAAGCCAAGTACCGCTCCCCATTGCATAAGATCAATCAATCAGCGTCCTCCGCCGGCCTCGTTCGGCTCTCCGCAAGCTTCTGATCTCGGTGTTGCTTCTCGGCCAACTGCTCCAGTTGCCGCCTCCAGTCCAGTTCCTCCACAAACCCGCGTGAACTGCGCCACTCATCCTGAACCTTCACAAATAGCTCCAGAAAGACCTTCGTTCCCAGCAGACTCTCTATCTCCTTGCGCGCCAGGCTCCCGATCCGCTTGAGCATTTCGCCCTGCTTACCGATCAGAATCGCCTTCTGCCCCTGGCGCTCGCAATAAATCACCGCCGCGATCCGGGTGACCGGAACTCTTCCATCACGTCCCTTGCGCGGCGAAACAGGTTCCTCGTAGCGTTCGATCACGACCGCGGTAGCGTACGGCACCTCTTCACCCGTCAATAGCAGAATCTTCTCACGAACTAACTCCGCCACCAGAAATCTTTCTGGCTGATCCGTCAACTGGTTCTTCGGAAAGTAACGTTGTCCCTCCGGTAGGTGTTTCACCACCGCATCCAGCAGCAACTCCAACCCATCCCGTTTTTTGGCCGAAATCGGAATGACCTCTGCAAACGGGTGCAGCGAACTCCAGTGCTCGATCAGCGGCAGCAGCGCCCTTTTGGGCAGCGCGTCGATCTTATTCAGAACCAGAATCACCGGACAATCCACCTTCTTCACCAACTGCAGCGCAAAATCATCTTCCGCCTTGGATAGCTCTCTCCGGCGCTGTCCTGCGGAGGGCGATTGGCGCCCCTGGCTGAACGAGATAGTTGGAGCAGCCTCCGCGCCGTCCAGGTTGACTGATTCCATCCTGCCATCCTGTTGGCTCGGCAGCCGATGCGTGGCGTCCACCAGAAAGATCACCGCATCACGCGACTCCAGCGCGTCATGCACCTCCTGCATCATGCGCTTGTCGAGCTGCGTCGCCGGCTTGTGTACCCCCGGCGTATCCACCAGCACCACCTGCGCGGCGGGACGGCCTGGGTCGCCCTTACCCTTCTTGCGCACGGGGAGTTCCAGTACGCCCTGAATGCGCGACCGGGTCGTCTGCGGTTTATGCGTAACAATCGCCAGCTTCTGCCCTAGCAAGGCATTCAACAGCGTCGACTTACCCGCATTCGGGCGGCCAACGATCGAAACGAATCCAGTACGAAGTCCCATCCCTTTATGATGACACCCTGCGCCTCTCTTTGGCCCCGCCTTGAAACTGGCTGAGCACCGGATACCCGGGAATATGCCCTTCACCGCAAACCTGGAGGGATTGCGCCCAGTCTCGCCGATGCAGCCTGGAGATGAATTCCTGGGAGAGGCTACGCTGCGGTCTCTCCGGCCGGATACCTGGTCATCCCCACCCGCACCCTCTCCACCCTCCGATCCGTCGATGCCAGCACTTCCAGGCGCAGCGGCCCATCCTCCACCACCTCGCCCGGCAAAGGAATGTGACCGGCCATCTCACTCACCAGCCCACCCACGGTGGTTGCCTCATACCGCGTCAGCAACTGCGTGAGCATCTGTTCCGCCTCATGCTCCTCCACCTCGGCGAACCCCGATTCCTCTTCCCCCGCGCTCTCTGCGGCGTTCCCACCCTCACCACGATCCTCCAGCAGTTCCCGCAGCCGCGTTACCTCGAAGTTTCCCGGAACGATCCAGGCGCCATCGGGTTCTGAGACCGGTGCATCCCGGTCGGCGTCCGTGTCATGCTCGTCTTCAATCTCTCCCACGATCGCTTCAATCAGATCCTCGATGGTCACCAGCCCGGCTACACCTCCATACTCATCGATCACGATGCTCATATGCTGTTTCTGCCTCTGCATCTCGCGCAGTAGCTCATTCACCTTTTTGGTCTCAGGAATGAATAACGCGGGCCGCTGCACCTCCGCCACCGTCATCCTGGCGGCGTCTGCATCCTTGATGCCCAACAGATCGCGAGCGAAGGCGATTCCAGTAATGCCGTCCAAAGAGTCGCCGTAGACCGGCACGCGCGAAAAGTTGTGTGCGTTTACCTCCGCGGTGAACTGCTCCAGCGGCGTCTTCCCGGACACAGCAAACATCGCTGGCCGCGGAGTC
The DNA here is from genome assembly GCA_027365345.1 of Granulicella sp. Lineage (GTDB taxonomy): Bacteria > Acidobacteriota > Terriglobia > Terriglobales > Acidobacteriaceae > Granulicella. The sequence continues at coordinate 35,897 of DAHXNO010000037.1, read as the reverse complement.
ATCACCTCGCGCACCACCTTGTCGCCAAACTCGACCACGCTGCGCACCAGTTCGCGGTCTTCTTCGTCCAGCACTCCCTCCTCTTCCCCCGCCTCCAGCAACGCATCCATGGCTTCGTCCGGATTCTCCGTATGCTCCAACTCCGGTTCGGCCAGGCCCGCAATCGACAGCAGCAGACCGATCACCAGCGTCAACGGCATCACCAGATAGAACAATATTCGAATCAACCATGCGATCTTCGCAATCCACTCGCCGGCGGTCTTGGTGAAGAAGATCTGCGGCAGCAGCCGGTCAAACACCAGCAGCGCCAGCAGCAGTTCAAACACCGTCCGCGCGATCTCCCCCGCACTCTCCCCAATCTTGCCCTGAAGATGGATCGCCAGCAGAAATACCAGAGCGCCCAATGCGATCTGCCGCAAAACGGAGGCCGCCATCGCTGACGACTCCCGGCTCAGATTCAGTCTGGGTTCAACTCGTCGCTCCCAGGCATCGATGTTCTCGGCGTACTCCCGGGCCAGAAACTTCCCCATCTCGAAGTAGATCCGGTCTACATACGCAGCCAGCGCCAACAAGCACAGCAGCAGCGCCACCAGCAGATCGTAACCGGATATCATCGCCGCACCCTGGACGATTGCGCCGTTGCCCCGGCTGTCAATCGACTAGACCTGGCGATCAAGCCATCGCGAAGCCGCAGCTTGCTGCGCAACCCAGCTTCGCGCTCCGCCATCTCTCCGCCATCGGTCTCGTGATCCATCCCTGATAGATGCAACAGCCCATGCAGCAACAGAACCCGCACCTCGTCCCTCAGCGTATGCCCTTGTTCCCTGGCCTGCCGACGCGCCGTATCCAGTGAAATCGCCAGATCTCCCGCGTGCTCAGCCGCCACCTCAGCCGCCGATGGAAAGCTCAGCACATCCGTCGCCTTGTCCTTCCCCCTGAACCCGCGGTTCAGCCGCCGCAGCGTGCCGTCATCGGCCAGCAGGACATCCACCTCACCCTGCAACCCCACCGCGGCCTGGGCGATCCGCAGAAACCGGCTCAAACCGGCCCGCGATAATCCCAGCGCCTTCCAGGCTGCGGCGTCCTTCGCAAAACCGCGCTTGCCATCCTTGGCAGCCAACGCTCGGGGGGGGTCCAGGGAGATCATGCTTGCTCCGATGCTATCGCATCTAGAGGAGGGCAGAAACGTTCACCGCACATCGGTCCAGTAACGGTTAGCCTTCACCATCGATGAAGGAATAACCCTTCAACGCCCGGCCCGCACCTTGCCGAAGTGCATCGATAGTTGAACCGAAATCACCAGCGCACCGGAGCCAAAGACCACCCATCCCAGAGGCTTCCCGGGCCAGAAGAGGTGCAGCAGTAGCCCTCCTGCCGCCAGGTTGCCAAATCCCCACAGCGCATTGCACAGCGGCGGCGAGTTACCCGCACCCGGCGGTGACGCAAAGGGTGTAGGGAATGGAACCCCGCTGAGCCCCTGCACAAAGTGCGGCACGCCATTGGCCAGCAGCGCGCCGCTCAGAAACTCGACCAGATAGATGTGCCACGGCATGGCGAGGAAACTCCTGGGACAGCGAACGCTTATTGCGGGTGCAGCACTCGCTTTTGCTGCTCTTCCATCTCCATGGCCAGCGGAACGCCGTCCACGGCCAGGGGCAACTGTTCGGCCCGGTCATAGGTGTCATATGCCCGCACAATCCGCTGCACAAGATGGTGCCGCACCACATCCACGTCCTCAAAGTGGCAGAAGCGGATCCCCTCGACGCCATCCAGCACCCTCAATGCCTCCAACAATCCGCTCCGCTTCGGGCTCGGCAAATCGCACTGAGAAAGATCGCCGGTGATCACCGCCTTGGACTGGTTGCCCATCCGGGTGAGGAACATCTTCATCTGTTCGCCGGTGGTGTTCTGCGCCTCATCCATGATAATGAATGCGTCGTGGAGCGTGCGTCCGCGCATGAAGGCCAGCGGCGCAATCTCAATCACATTGCTCTCCAGCATCTTGTCCACTTTGGCTGGATCCAGCAGATCATAGAGAGCGTCATACAACGGCCGCAGATACGGATCCACCTTCTCCTGCAAGCTCCCCGGCAGGAAGCCCAGGCGTTCACCGGCCTCCACCGCCGGCCGGACCAGGATGATGCGAGAAACCTTCTTCGCCAGCAGCGCGCTGACCGCCATCGCCACGGCCAGATAGGTTTTGCCGGTGCCTGCCGGCCCCAGTCCAAAGACCATGTCGTGGGTCTCGATGGACTCCACATACTTGCGCTGGTTTGGGCTGCGCGGCTGCACCGCCCGCTTGGCGCCAATGGCCCGCTGCTTCCCGCTCTCCACCAGTCCCCGCAGCGTCACCGCAGGGTCTGCAACCACCATCTTCAACAGCGCATTCAGTTCGCCGTTGTGGGGATGGACGCCCAGCTTTCGAAGTTGCTCAAAGTCGTTGAAGATCCCCTCGACTCGGGTGACCGCCGCAGCCTCTCCCAGCAGATGAATACTCTCCGACCGCAGATCGATCTGGACGCCCAGTCCATCTTCCATCAGACGAAGGTTCTCGTCGCGCGTGCCATACAACGGCTCAATTCCAGGGGTGAGATTCAGGGATTTTTTGACCAAGTAGTAGCCTGACCTCCGTCAGGAGATTGCAAGATAGAGAGGACTCTCCCTCTCTAGATTTGGATTCAAAGGAGAAAGCATCGACTCTATATCGCCCGATGCGACACCGCCCTGCGGAGCACCGATGGTCTACAGAGGCCAGGCAACGCCTCGCGCCCTGTGTCATCACCGGATTGGCTAGCGTTGCCAATAGAGTATCGATCTTGCACCAGAGACTATCCCCGCACCGCTCCGCGCGTCAAGGCGCATCCGATGAATCTGAACCAAACAGCACACCCAATTCTGTCGGCTACCCTGCTACGGCCCTGCCCCTCTGTCGGGCGCAGCATAGGATCATTTCATTGACCCTCCCTCTGCAAATACCGTAGAATCAAAGCTGCAGAGGAGTCGCTGCACTGCCGCCCCCCATTTCAGGACAAGGAAAGGCATCAGCTTCCGGTCTGCATCCCATTTTCCCGCGTCACCCGCCGCCTCTCCAGGTGCTTTGCACCTTTGCTGCAGCCAGTCGTCCCGGGCAAAAAGAAAAGAGTCTCGCATCATGGCAAATCACATCTCGTCGCTCAAACGCGCCCGCCAAACCATAACCAAGACGGCGATCAACCGGGCCAACCGCTCCAAACTCCGTGGAGCCCTTCGCTTCATGCGCGAGGCCCTGGCTGCCGGAGACAAGAAAACCCTCACCAGCGCCTACCGCTCCACCGTCTCCGTGCTGGACAAGAGCGTACAGAAGGGCGTTCTGCACAAGAATACCGCCAGCCGCTATAAAGCCCGCCTCAACGCCCGTGTCAAGGCAGTGGTTACCACGGCAGCCTGAATCCCAGGCATCAAGTCATCCTCGAGGCCAGCCATCTGCTGGCCTCGTCGCTTTAAACCGGACGGCCACAACTCCCGACCAGGGAACCTCCCGGGTCCGCTCCGCGTACACTATTTCTGCAAAGAATTCCTGTGTCAGGACGCTTCTGTCTTTCCCGCCACACCAGCTTCGCTATCCCAGCGGGAGAGCCAGATAATTCATTCGGAGCCCATTTGATGAACATCTTTCGTCTGCAGAACCCAGCCCTGTCGCAAGGCCAGACCCTGAGCCTAACGCTCAGCCTGGCACTCCTTACGCCCATCCTGGCGTTCTTCACCCTCCCCGTCGCGGGCATGGCGCAGTCCTCCGGAGCAGCCGCACAGAACCAGAGTGCGTCCGCCCCCAACAGTGCAGCCCCCAACAACTCGACCACTTACCACCTCGCACCGTCGTTTGACCTGTCCTCCATGAATACCGCAGCGGACCCCTGTGACGATTTCTACAAGTTTGCCTGCGGCAACTATGCTGCACACAATCCGATTCCCGCTGACCAGCCTGCAGTCAATCAGTTCGAAACGCTCTACAACGTCGCAACCAAGGAACTGAACGGAATCCTCACCCAGTACGCCGCTGCGGGCTCAGGTCGCACCCCGAACCAGCAAAAGATCGGCGACTACTATGCTGCGTGCATGAATACCAGCCACATAAACAGCGAGGGTCTCACGCCTCTGCAGCCCCTGCTCCATCAGGTTGACACCGTCACAAGGCAGAACCTTCTCTCCTTGACCGGCGAACTCCAACGCATGGGCGTCAACATCTTTTTCGGATTCGGCGAAGAGCAAGACTATAAGGACTCCAGCAAACAGGTTGCCGTTGCCGATCAGGGCGGTCTCGGCCTCCCTGAGCGTGACTACTACACCCGCACCGGAGCCAAGGACAAGCAGATCCGCGAGGAATACGTCGCGTTCATCGCCAGAATGCTCACACTTTCGGGCGATGCTCCCACAGAAGCCCAGAACGACGCAAACCACATCCTGACCTTTGAGACCCAACTTGCCATGGCTTCTCTTACCCACACCCAGCAGCGCGACCCGGAGACCGTCTACCATCCTCAGACCCTGGCAACCTTTGAATCCAGCATTGCTCCGATGAACTTCTCAGAATTTCTCACTGCGGATCATGTGCCCGCCATCCACTCTCTGGTCAACGCCAGCCCGGCGTTCTTCCCTGCCATGGCCGTCGCCATCAAGGATACGGATCTGAATACCCTCCGCGCCTACATCCGCTTTCATCTTCTCAGCACCTTTGCCAACGAGTTGCCCCACTCCTTCGACGCCGAAAGCTTCCACTTTTACGGCACGGAACTGGAGGGCGTGCCCACCCAGCGTGCGCGCTGGAAGCGCTGCACCTCAGCCGTCGATCACTCTCTGGGTGAAGCCCTTGGCCAAGTCTACGTGGAACACTACTTCACTGGCGACAGCAAGCAGAAGACACTCCAGATGGTTCATGACATCGAGGCCGCCATGGATCAGGACATAGACACCCTGCAGTGGATGAGCCCCGCCACCAAACTCCGCGCCAAGCAAAAGCTCCATGCCGTCACCGATAAGATTGGCTATCCCGACAAGTGGCGTGATTACAGCAAGCTCACTGTCTCTCCCACCAATGCGCTCGCCAATGCGGAGCACGCCAATGCCTTCGAAAACGATCGCCAGCTCAACAAAATCGGTAAGCCCGTAGACAAAAACGAGTGGATCATGACGCCACCCACCATCAACGCCTACTACGACCCCAGCATGAATGACATCAACTTCCCCGCGGGCATTCTGCAACCGCCGTTCTATGATCCCCACGCCGGTCTCGCCGTAAACTATGGCCACATCGGTGCCGTCATCGGCCATGAGCTGACCCACGGCTTTGACGATGAGGGCAGACAATTCGACGCCAACGGAAATCTCTCCAACTGGTGGACCCCTGCGGACCTGTCCGGCTTCCAGGCTCGGACCGGATGTCTGGTTCATGAGTACGGCAGCTTTGTCGCCGTCCCCGGAGCCACTCCCAAAGACAATGTCATGGTCAACGGCAAACTCACGCTGGGCGAGAACACCGCAGATAATGGCGGCCTCGTCCTGGCCTTTATCGCCTATCTGAACCGCGCGCGTGAGAATGGTGTCGACGTCCACAAGAAGGTCGACGGATACACCGGCCCGCAGCGCTTCTACATCGCCTTCGCCCAGAACTGGTGTGAGAACGTCCGTCCCGCCGCGGTGCGCGCACAGGTCCTCACGGACCCCCACTCACCGGCCCACTTCCGCGCCAATGGAGCTATCGTCAACCAACCCGGCTTTGCCACCGCCTTTGGCTGCAAGAAAGGTTCTCCGATGGTTCCGGTGAAGAATTGCCGGGTGTGGTAACCCGGCACGCTCAGGAAACCGGCAGAGGAACCGGCATGCGCGGGCAAGCTACTCCCCGGCGCCTGCCTGGTTCCTCCTCCCGCCCTCCACTCTCAGTGCGAAAATAGGCTCTGTGTCCTCCCTCGGAAAGCAGCGCACGCTCGGCTTTCTGGCCGTGTTTCTCGCCAGTTGTTTCTGGGGCTGCGGCTTCTTCTTTGGCAAAATCGCGCTGCGTGAGATGAACGTCGGAGCCATGATCTTTTACCGCTTCGCCTTCGCCACCGCGGGGCTGATTCCCATGCTGCTCTCCCGCCGCCCTCACTTCAACGCTGCTGAATGGCGTCTCCTCCTCCTCACCGCCCTGCTCGGGGTTCCGCTTCAATTTCTCATTCAGTTCAAAGGGCTCTCCCTCACCACCGTGTCGCACGCAGCGCTGATGGTGGGAGCCATGCCGGTGATCCTCGCCGTTGGAGCCACGCTGTTCGCCAAGGAGCGCCTCAGCGCCGTAGGCTGGGTCGCCCTGAGCGCCTCCACCCTGGGCGCAGCTCTGGTGGTCCTCGGCGGATCTCACCATCCATCTTCGGCCGCAGCCGCCGGCATGCGCGGCGCTAACCCTACCCTCGGCGGCGATCTTCTGGTCGTCGCCTCCCTCTTTATCGCCCTCTTCTGGATCCTCCTCAACAAGCACCTCATGGAAAAGCATAACCATGTTGTCGTAACCGCCCACGGCATCGCCATCGGTACTCTTATGCTTGCCCTCTACGTGCCCTTCGCCTACGGGACGCCGCCACTCCACGGCATCTCGCTTCCAGTCTGGGCAGCGCTCGCCGCCAGCGGCCTGCTCTGCACTGCCGCCACCACGCTGCTGTGGAACTGGGGCATAACCCAGGTTCCGGCATCGCAGGCCGGCGTCCTGCTCAATATGGAACCACTCATCGGCTCCCTTCTGGGGGTCTTCGTTCTCCATGAGCATCTCGGCCCTCGCGCATGGCTGGGCGGAGCCTTGATTCTCCTGGCCGCCGTTACCCTCACAACCCGCGTCAACACACCGCTGGAGGACCCTGCCATGGTTTGAACACCATGGCCAACGGACCTGCCCGCTCACTCCTTCAACCCTGCTTCCGCCGCCAGTTCGTCTGGCTCGCCCTTCACATCTCATCCCCCAAGGAGAACCCATGCAGTTTCGGTCGCTCTTGTCTGCGCTTACGCTGGCCTGCTCGCTCACACTCTCAGCCCAGACCGCCAACCCACCCTCCAATCCAACCCCCGCAAAGCGTGCTCCCTTCCAACCCGCCGCCAAGCAAGCTCCGGGAGCAGCCCCGGACAAAGTCTGGGTAAACCTCTCCACCCACATCTACCATTGTCCCGGCGATCGCTACTACGGCCGCACCAAAAACGGCAAGTACATGACGGAATCCGACGCCAAAGCTGCCGGAGACCATGGCCCACGCGGCGCAAACTGCTTCAAATAACATCCGTCGACTGCGCCATAGGCGTCGGGTGCTCCCGGCTCCACTTGCTCTCGATCGTCACGGGATAGCCCGGCGCGCACCCTTCGAACGAGCAGCCTTCCGCACTCAACTTCAGCAGACACCAGCCGAGCACCCGCCCATCGAGTGCTCCACCACCCTGCGCCCTTCTACACCGGTGTAATGATTCCACCCACCGGCAACGACGTAGGCAAGCTCACCGGCGGATGCAGATGCATCGCCTTGGCCAACCCTTCTGCGTCCCTCATACCATCGGTAGGATTCACCACAACCACCCGTTGCCCAGGCTCCATCTCGCCGCTCACCAAAAGCGAAGCGTAGGCGGCTGCGGCCGCCGCGCCATGCTGCGAAAGCAGCATGCCCTCTTCGCGGCCCCATTCCTGCAGCGCAGCCGGAATCGCACGGCCATCCAGATCCACAGCCTTCCCACCCGATGAGGCCACAATCTCCAGAACCATCTCGTCCCTCTCCGCGGCAAACCCCTGCTCAGCCGATTGCCCTACATACACGCGAGGGCGTCTCCCGGTCACCCAGCCTAGCTCTTCCATCTCCTCAAACGCCTTCCATACGCCGATCAAACTCATCTCACTATCCCGCGGGTACAGCAACGCATCCGGATACATCCAACCGAACTGCTCCACCAGTTCGTAGCCTAGCGTCTTGTCGCCTTCCACGCGGAACGGCTCTCGCAGCGCAGACAGGTTAAACCATGGATCTTCGGCCCCGGTTTCTGGCCCCATCCGGCGACGCATCTCTTCTTCCACGCGCCGTTCACACTCCGCGTAAGAGCCATCCACCAGATGCACCTGTGCCCCATGCGCCACCACCTCCAGGTAGTGGGCAAGCGCCAGTTCCCGAGGCAAAAAGAGATGCGCCTTCATCGCTCCCGCGGCCGCGTAGGCCGCCAGCCCCGGTGACGAAGCCACCACAGGACGCACCCCCTTCTGCCGGGCCTCATAGGACGCAACCATGGAGACGGCCATCGCCATCCCTCGGGCCTCCGTTGTCCCGGTCGGATTCACGCCCTCATCTTTCACCATCAACCCGGCGTACCGCCGGCTCTGCCGCAACGGAGTCCAACCCTCACCCAAACTCACCGGAGTCACATCCGGAAGCACTTCAGCGTAACGCCACATCCCAAGGCTCGCACGCCTGCGCGCGGCCAGCTCTGCAGGCCGCTCACGGCGCGTCCTCACCTTCAGCGCCTCCATGTCATAGCGCACATACAGCGCTCCGCCGTCCCGCGGGCACACGGATGCCGGCATCACGGCTGCGGATGACGACTCGTTCCAGATTCGATAGTGACAGCGGCTGCACTCCAGATACGCAATAGCAGGCATAGCCATCATCCTAATCAACTTCAGTGCGTGCTGTTTCCAGCCACAACCTCCCGTCCCCGGCTGGCGGCTTCAGAATCGCACACATGGGCTACTCTAGAGATACATGCCGCCTCGCATCATCGCCCTGGACCTCGATGGAACCCTGCTGAACTCCTCTGGCCAGGTGAGCCCTCGCAACCGTAGCGCGCTCCAGCTTGCCCAGACCTCCGGGGCAGAGATCGTCATCTCCACTGGCCGTCGGCACAGCTTCGCCATGCACGTCCTGCGCGACCTTGGCCTCAACCCCGGCTCTGCGCTGATCAGCTCCAACGGAGCCGTGATCCGCACCATTGGATCTCAACTTGTCCACCGCACCCACCTGCCACTCTCCACTGTCCGCTGGCTCTGCGCTTATCTCGCGGAATACCGCAACTGCCTGGTTCTCACCTTTGACCTCACCGGCCCCACCGGCGACGACTCCCGCGGGGCTCTCGTCGTCGAGAACATCGACCAGATCCACTCCAGCATCGGCCACTGGATGCGCGCCAATGAGAGATACATCGTCCAGACAAATCCCATCGAAGAAGCTCTGCAGCCTGGGAAAGACCTGCCTATCCAGATGATGGTCTGCGGCCCCATCGAAGGTATGCAGCGCGCCGAACAGCGGCTCGCCCAGCACCCCTTGGTGGCGCCGGTAGGCGAGCAGGAACTTCCTCCGATGGCAAATGGCTCCGCGCCCAGGCATCGTGAGGCCGCACTCCACCGCACTACCTACCCAGAGACGGATCTCACGCTGCTGGACATCCTGCCTCACGGCTGCTCCAAGGCCTCCGCTCTCCAGCGCCTCGCCGAACTTCGTGGCCTCGCCTGCGCGGATATCCTGGCCATCGGCGACAACTGGAACGACCTCGCCATGCTCCGTCTAGCTGGCGAACCTGCCCTCATGTCCAATGCTCCCGATGACCTGAAATCGCTGGCCGCGGCCAACGGTTGGACCATCCTCCCATCCAATGACCAGGATGGCGTGGCCACAGCCATTGAAGCCGCCTTTGCCGGCTCTCCCGCCTGGAGCTGACAAAGGCTTGTGCATCCTTCAACAGACGGCGCCGCTGCAACCTGATAAAAAGTCGGCCGCGCCATCGGAGCCTCGGCTCTTGCTGCCGGATCAGCCCATCCAGATCTGTTCGGGCTTGCTCAACTGCTCGTCCCGGACCCGCAGCCGCATCCGTGTCTTGCACATAGGGCAGCGCCACGGGAATAGCCCGATACGGCTGAAGAACAGCCGGTCTATCACCCTCCGTCGCGAACGGCAGAGCCTTCCTTTAGAACAAATGGGACAACGCATGCTGCGTACTCCTCCACGTGCGATCTTCACCGGCCGCAACCATCGTCAAACGCTGTTGTCCGTCCGGGCTCAGCCTCAACTTCAAGCCCATTGCTGCCTGTAAATTCACAGTGATAATCTCATTCTCAGTGCGTATTCGTCGACCAGGCCGTATCCGGTTAGGTACTCTTTTGCTGGCAACGCTGCTCTGCCCGGCTGCGCGCGCCTTCCAGCGCGTCACCCTGCGCAGTGGCTTTTCCTATGACTGCGCGCGGTATCAGATCGTCGACGGCGCCCACATCCGCCTCTTTCTTAGCCCCCACTCTGACGATTTCATCGTTCTCTCCCGCAGCCTGATCGCCCGCATCGAAACTCTCCCCGATCCTCCGCAGGCGGATCCAGCGCCAAAAACTTCCAAACCGCCGAGCAAGGGAATTTCTGCTACGGCCGCTGCGGAGGCCCCGGCCAATCTTCCTCTGCTCCTCTCCGCCGCTGGCCGGCAGCACAGAATCGACGCCGAACTCCTGGCCAGCATCGTTGACGCCGAGAGCGCCGGCCGCCCAGATGCCGTCTCACCCGCCGGAGCGCAGGGCCTCATGCAACTCATGCCCGGAACCGCTCAGCAGTTCGGCGTCCGCGATGCCTTCCGCCCTGACCAGAACATCACTGGCGGCACGGCCTATCTGGATCAGCTCTTGAATCGCTACGACCCGCACAACGACCAGTACGGCCTTGCCCAGGCTCTGGCCGCCTACAACGCGGGGCCGGCCGCGGTGGACCGTTACCATGGCGTCCCTCCTTATCCGGAGACCATACGCTACGTCAACCGCGTTCTGAAAGAGTTCAACCGCCGCATGCTGGCGCTCCAACGGCGAAAGGCTCTTTCACCCCAAACCAGCCCCAACCAGGACCCAGCCCATGCCGGGCCTGCAGACCCGGCAGCAGGAGGCCCGGTAGCAACCATGACGGCCGCAGAGGCGGGAGCCGCCTCCGGCGATGCCTCTGAAACCATCTCCCGGAACGTACCCGCCCCCATCGCGCTAAGCGGCGCTCAATGATGGAGCCTCCCACCATGCCCCCCGGTGCCACCCCGCCCGGCGCTGGACAGCCCCAGAGTGCGCCGCGTCTCTTCACGCCGCGAACCATCATTCCGGCCCTCGTTGTCCTTCTCGCGCTCTGCGCCTGGTTTGCTCGGGGCCACGCCAGCTTCAACTGGCCGTCACTTCTCCACCAACTTCGCTCCGTCTCTCTTCCCCTGATCCTGGTAGCCTTTGCCTGCACCTACTTTGGCTACTGGCTGCGCGCCTGGCGCTGGAGAGTCCTGCTCTCGCCCCTGCATAAGACCACCACGCGGGAGATGTTTCCACCCCAACTGATTGGCTTTACCGTGGTTGGCCTCTTCGGCCGCTTCGCTGACCTTGGGCGTCCGTATCTCATCGCCCGCCGCCTCAAGACGCCGGTTGCGATGCAACTGGCCGTTTACTCCATCGAGCGCGCCTTCGATCTGGCCTCCGCGGCCATCATCTTCTCCACCACTCTGGCCATGGCGCCCCGTGACATGCCTCACCATCAGGCCTTTGCCCGCGCCGGAGCCGTCTCCCTGGCAGCTACGCTCTTCCTGGCTGTCTTTGCCGTCTCGCTGCGCCTGGCAGGCCGCCATGTGGCCTCCCTCGCCAGAAGACTCCTTCATCCCCTGTCAGAGACCTTCGCTCATGCGGCCTCAGAGCGCATTCAGGAGTTCAGCCACGGACTCCGGATTGTCTCCTCCTGGAGCGAGTTCATCTCCGCTCTCGCGATCTCCCTCTTCATGTGGCTCATCATCGCGATCATGTATCTCTGCGCGGCCCACTCCTTCCGCGCAACTCCGGAGCTTGCCGGCCTCAGCTTCGCCGCCACGATGCTTCTGCTCGCCACCAGCCTGGGCGGATCTCTTCTGCAACTCCCTGTTCTGGGCTGGTTCACCCAGATCGCGGTCCTGACCGCCGCCCTCCACGGCTTCTTCAACGTTCCTGTTGAGACAGCAACCGCCTGCGGAGCCGTCATCCTGGTGGTCGCCAACCTGGCCGTCATCCCCGCTGGCCTGCTGGCCGCGCAGATTGAAGGCATCTCTCTCAACGAAGCACGGCAGAGCGCGGAAAGTGCGGGATAAGGATAAAGAGCAGACCTGCGGCGGCCTCCCTTCCTTGCTCCCAGTCTCCCCGCGTGACGAGATCTATCTCCCCGGCGTTGCGCCAAACCCTCGGCTTCGATGCGCATGCTCCCCAAACGCCGTAATCCCCAGCAGGCTTCCCTGCTGGCAAAGGGAAGGCACGCCAGAGCCAGCCTTCTCCGAAGGGCCCTTCCGTAGGCGGATTGCTCTAAAATCAAGCCATCTATGAAATGCCCCTACTGCGGCTTTACGGAAGACAAAGTGATTGATAGCCGCGAAAGCAAGGACGCCGACTCCATCCGCCGCCGCCGCGAGTGTGTGCGCTGCCACAAACGTTTCACCACCTACGAACGCCTCGACGAGATCCCCTACATGGTGGTAAAGAAGGACGGTCGCCGCGAAAACTTCGATCGCCAGAAAGTGCTGACCGGCCTGCTCCACTCCTGCCAGAAGCGGAAGGTCTCAGTCTCTCAGATGCAAGCCATCGTGGACGCCGTCGAGGCCTTCGTCGTGGACTCCTCCGAGCGGGAGCGCTCCACCGCCTCCATCGGCGAACTCATCATGTCCCAGCTCAAAGAGATTGACACCGTCGCGTATATCCGCTTCGCCAGCGTCTATCGCGACTTCAAGGACGTCAATGAGTTCAAGATGGAGCTGGAAGAACTGCTTCGCGGCAAGGATCCCCGGCATAGGCGCTCCTCGGGAGCCCCTACCACCCAACCCGCTTCGCAAGCATCCAAAACAACACTGTGACTCTTCGCCCCGCCTTCATCCTCCTCTTCGCTCTGCCATTGGCTGGCTGTAAGCAAGCGCCCTCCTCTGCCGCGCCAGACGTCTCTCATCCGGCCTCTTCCGTCTCTTCCCCCAATGCCGGCGGAATCTCTGGCGTGGTCGCGTTCGCGGGCCATGCGCCTGAGCGCGTCCGCCTCGACGTCTCCGCCGACCCAGGCTGCAATCGGGCCAATCTGCCTGCCTTCACCGAGCAGATCGTCGTCAACGGCCACCATCTGGCCAATGTCTTCGTCTACCTCAAGTCCGGAGCCCCAGACCAAACCGCCCCTGCCGGCTCTCCTCCCGTCGTCCTCGATCAGCGGGGCTGCCGTTACATACCGCACGTGGTCGCAGTCCAGCAGGGTGGCGCCGTCGAATTCGTCAACTCTGACGCTACCGTCCACAACATCACCACGCTCCCGGCCCAGGCCGGCAACCCCTCCGTGAACTTCTCTGAGTTAGCCAACTCTGCACCTCGCTCGGAGACGTTCAAACACGCCGAAGTGATGCTCCCCGTCCGCTGCAGCTACCATCCGTGGATGAGCGCCTTTATCAACGTCGCCCCCAACCCGTGGTTTGACGTCACCAGCTCTGACGGAGCCTTCCATATCGCCGGCATCCCTCCCGGCGTCTACACCCTGGCCGCCGTGCAGGAGAAGCTCGGGGAACAGGACGTCCAGGTGACGGTGGCTCCCCGAGCCGTCACCAAGGTAAACTTCACCTTCCCGTCCCGGTAGCCTGCCTCCCACAGAACCGGCTCACAACGCTTATTCTGTGGTTTCGATAGCTTCCGTGGTTTCCTTTATCTTCAGGTTCTAGTAGTTTTATGCCTACTGCCCCCGCAGTCCGCCATCTACGGTTAGGAGCCAACACCGGCCATGTCCATCCCTGCGAATCTGGCGACTCATGCCATCCCCCTCTGGTTTCTGGTCCTTTCCCTGTTTTTCCCGCGCATTTGCATCGCCATTGCTTGGGTGGAACATGACATGACGCACTATATTCCATCGGTGGTGGGCATCATTCCGGTCGTCGTTGCTCTGCTCATCCCGCGTCTCTTGATCCTCTTTTGGATATACAGCGATCAGGGAATCGGCATCTGGTTCCTGATCCATGCTGTCGCCCTCGTCTGTGCCTGGGGAGGCGGCAGCTCCCGCGTCTATACTCGCCGCCGCGTCACGTACGTCGATTAGGCGACCGAGCCGGCTGGAAGCAGCAGCGGCGCACCTTCAGCCCTCGAAAGCGCTGCGAGCCGAGCGGCAGGGCGGGGTCCCGGCAAGGGCTGTCCTTACCCGCCCCGGCAAGTGCCGACTCCGGCGCAGAACCCCGCCGCATCTTCGCTTGCCCCCTCGCTCTGCTCCTGTCCAGATGCTTCCGTCTCGTCATCCATCCCTTTCTCGGCTTTACTCTCATTCGCTGCCGCGCTCCTTTTCTCTTTCGCCACCGCAATCTTGTTATCCTTGGTAGATGGAACGGAGAAATGTAGGCATCCTTGGCGCTACCGGCATGGTGGGGCAGCGCTTCATTCAACTGCTGGAGAACCATCCCTGGTTCAACATCACCTGGCTGGCGGCCAGCGACCGCAGCGCCGGCAAAACTTACGCTGAAGCCTGCGCCTGGCGCCTGGACACGCCCCTGCCCAAACGCATCGCCGCCATGGTGCTGCAGCCCAACACGCCCAGCGCCGCCGGCCCGGATCTTCCGCGGATTCTCTTCTCCTCTGTAGACACTCCCATCGCCCGCGAACTGGAGCCACTGTTCGCCGCCGCCGGCTGCGCCGTGATCTCCAACTCCTCCGCCTTCCGCATGGCCGCCGACGTACCCCTGGTGGTTCCCGAAGTGAATCCGGAGCACCTGGCCATGCTGGAGCAGCAGCCCACTCGCCGTGCGTCAACGGGCAAGACGGAGAGCGCGCCCTCCGGTGGCTTCATCGTCACCAACCCCAACTGCAGCGCCATCGGCCTGGTGCTTCCCCTTGCCCCTTTGGAGACCCGCTTCGGCATTGAGAAACTCTTCGTCTCCACCATGCAGGCCGTCAGCGGCGCAGGCTACCCCGGCGTGCCCTCTCTGGACATCCTCTCCAACGTGATCCCCTACATCAAGAATGAAGAGGAGAAGCTTCAGGAAGAGGTCGCCAAGCTGCTCGGTTCCGCTACCGCCTCCGGCTTCCAGCCCGCGCCCATCACGGTTTCGGCGCACTGTAACCGGGTCCCCGTGCTGGAAGGCCACACCGAGTGCGTCAGCATCAAGCTTCGCAAACCCGCCACCCAGGAGCAGATTCTGCAAGCCTGGCAGGAGTTCCAGCCGCTCCAGGGCAAGGGACTCAACGGCCTTCACCTTCCCTCCGCTCCCCTCTTCCCGGTGGAGTACGCGCCCGAGGACGCGCGCCCTCAACCGCGCCTGGACCTCATGCGCGGCAACGGCATGACCACCACCGTTGGCCGCCTCCGCCCCTGTAACCTCTTCGACTGGAAGTTCACCTTGTTCTCGCACAACACCATACGCGGAGCCGCCGGGGCCGCTGTGCTCAACGCGGAGATCCTCGCCGTCATGGGTAAGTTCGACTTCCGGGATTTCCCTCCCGTCGCATCCGGCGCCCCCAACGCGGAGCTGATATCGGCATGACCCTCGATTCCTTCGCCTGTTTCGCCGCCGGCCTCCGCTACCTCATGGCGCGCCGCTGCCACTTGGTTCTCCCCTCCATTTCCTTGCCTGCAAACGTGTGCTCGGGACCGGGAACAGCCCCAGGAGCGCATCTCCTATGAGCACGCCACGCCGTCACATCGTCGTGATGAAGTTCGGTGGCACCTCGGTGGAAGACGCCGCCGCCATCCGCCGCACCACCGCCATCGTAGCCGGCCGTATGCGCAAGGGCCTGAGTCCCATTGTGGTTGTCTCAGCCATGGCCAAGGTCACGGACACCCTGCTGGCAGCGGCGGCGGCAGCCGGCCGCAACGCTCGCGAAGAGGCGCTCCAGCTCTCTCACGGATTACGCGCGCGCCATCTGAATGCCGCTGCGGATTTAATCAGCAACTCCGCAGCCGACGGCGGCCGCCTCACCGCTCTCCAGCTTCAAATCCAGCATGAGTTTGACACCCTGGATGACCTGCTCCGCGGCATTGCCGCAGTAGGAGAGCTCACCGCTCGCTCTTCAGACAATGTCGTCAGCTTCGGAGAACGCATCTCCTCGCTGCTGGTCACCTCGGTGTTCGCGGATCACTCCATCCCCAGCACCCATGTGGATGCCCGTACCGTGATCCTCACCGATAACCACTACGGCAAAGCCGCGCCCCAGGAGTCGGCCATTGAGGCTGCCCTCACCGAGCAGATTCTTCCCTTGATCGACCTCAACCGCGTGCCCGTCATGGGGGGCTTCATCGGCTCCTGCAACGGCATCACCACAACCCTTGGCCGGGGAGGCTCAGACTACACCGGAGCCCTGGTAGGCGGCGGCCTCCACGCCGGAGCCATTGAAATCTGGACCGATGTGGACGGCATTATGACCACTGACCCGCGCATCGTCCCAGAAGCTCTGCGCGTCAAGACCATCAGCTTTGAAGAGGCAGCCGAACTGGCCTACTTCGGAGCCAAGGTTCTTCATCCGGCTACCATCCTCCCCGCAGTGCAAAAGAACATCCCCGTCTACGTCCTCAACAGCCGCAACCCTGAAAACGAGGGCACCAGGATTACTGCCACACCACCCCCCTGCGCCAGCCCCTTCAAGTCAATTGCAGCCAAACGGAAGCTCACCATCATCGATATCGTGGCTAGCCGCATGCTCCTGGCCCACGGCTTTCTCAAATCCATCTTTGATGTCTTCGACAAATACGAGTGCGCCATTGACATGGTCTCCACCTCGGAGATCTCCGTCTCTCTCACGGTTGACTCACGCGAGGCCCTTCCCGCCATCTGCGCCGAGCTGGGCAAGATCGCCGACGTCAAGTACGAAGGCAACAAGGCTCTCATCTGCCTGGTGGGCGAGGACATTCGTGGGCAGGCCGGCATCTCCGGCCAGGTCTTCTCCTCTATCTCCCACATCAACGTCCGCATGATCTCCCAGGGAGCCAGTGAGATCAACATGAGCTTCATGATCAATGAAGAGGATGTGGATGAAGCGCTCCGCTCCCTGCACCGCAAGTTCTTCTCCAACCCGGACCCCAACATCTTCGACGTTGCAGCAGGCCCGCCTTCCACCAACCCGTCCTCCGACTGACCGGCTCTCGACCGAGGCGGCGTTGCCCGCGAATGCGCTCCGTCCCTGGCGCCAGTGCCGCGAACGCATGGTGCCGGCGTTGCTGGCCTTCGCGCTCAAAGAATCCGCTCCATGTTGCTACCTCAGGCCCCCGCTCGTGCTAGGCTAGCAGCGAACCAGCTCGTCACCGCTGGCCGGATCGAGCCATGCAAGCCGAGATCTTCCTTATGTTCCGGCTTGTTTGAGCGCGCCGGGTCAAAAGCTGAGCATCGCCAGAGACGAATGGTTGAGGAAGGAGCAGGTCAAATGGATACTGACGATAGAGCCGCAGCACCTTATCGGAGATATTCGGGACCTTCGCCCGTCAGACAAACGGAGAACGGAACGTGGGCGTTCGACCATTGCCCGAATGGGGTGTGGGCGGAGCTTGAGTTTGCGGATGAGGATAGCGCCATGAGAGCTCGGAACGGGATAAACTCAGCATGGCTCGCCGAAAACGGTAAGGGCTATGTAATCCACAGGCGGCCGTGAGGCTCTGGCAGCCAGCCCCAGGCCAGAATGGGTCTACGGCAAAACCTCTGTCGGCGATATTCGCACCCAAGTGCACCGCCGCGCGCAGCGGGCTTAAACTAACTCCATGCATATCCTTGTTTTAGGCTCTGGCAAGACGGGCAAACTGGTTGCAGAGCTGGCTGCCGAGCGCAATCACACCGTCTGCATTCTGGCAGGGGCTGAAAACCCCAACGCAAAGGCCCTCACAGCCGCCTTTCTCAAGGACTTCGATGTCGCCATCGACTTCACCACGCCGCAGGCGGCCATCGCGAACATGCGCGCCTGCCTCTCCCACGGCACACGCATGGTCGTCGGCACCACCGGCTGGTATGACCATCTGCCCGAACTATCCGCGCTGGCGCAAAAGCACAACACGCCCCTGCTCTACGCAACCAACTTCAGTATCGGCATGCAGCTGATGCTCAAACTTGCCCGCGAGATGACCTCCGCTCTGAAGGACTCCGGCTACAGCTTGAGCATCTCTGAAACCCACCACGTCAGCAAGTTGGACGCGCCCAGCGGCACCGCGCTCACCTTGCGTGACGCTGTTGTCGGCGTCATCGACGGCCATCCGCCAAGCAGCAACAACCTGGTCCCTATCACCTCGCATCGAACCGGAGACGTCGAAGGCATCCACTCTCTGATCGCAACCGGAGCCTACGATCGGCTGATCCTCACCCACGAATCAAACTCTCGCAGGCCGTTTGCAGAGGGAGCCGTCCGCGCCGCCGAGTGGCTGGCTACCCACAGCGGCGTCCACGACATTCAACATGTCCTGAGCGAACTCTGATTGCCAAAAACTCCCCTCTCTCCACCGAGGGAAGAAACGGCCCGTGCATCCTTCCCTGGCGGAGTTGTCGGTCCAGATCAAAGAGCCGCATTCCTCTCTCCAAAGAGAGAACCCTCCTCTGCTCCTTCCCCTACCGTCCCAAAGTCACCTGGAATCCGCCCATAATCGACCTACCCTGCATCTGCACTCCGATAATCTCCTGATACCCCGTATTGCTCAGGTTGGTCATCAGCAGATAGGGCTGCACTCTGCCCCGCTCATAAGCCGCGGAAACATCCCATATCGGCGAAACACCCCGATCCACGCGGTTCACCACCCGCAGCCGCTGGCGCAGCATCCACCCGCTCCGATACCGTCTGATCCACTCCGCAATGGCGTTCTGCACCGGATAGTTGAAAACATATTCGGACTGCAATCCATGCAGCGCCTGCTGCGCGCCCGCGATGGTCGTCACTCCCAGATGAATCTCCTCTCCCGTCACCGGCTGCCAGTTCGCCTCGATATCGGTGCCCGTAAACCGAACGCCGTTCAGATTCTCTGCCTGCCACGGATCCGATGCATTGGCGCGAACATAATCGATGGCATCGGTCTGGTTGGAGTGGAACACCGTACCCGATAGCGTGAAGCGAGAGCTCAAATACAGATCCACTCCCCCATCCTCATTCCACACCGACTCTGGCTGCAGATTGGGATTCCCATACGTCCCCGGACTGCTGTAATAAAGATCCACATAGGTCGGCAGCCGGAAACCTCTCTCCATGGATCCACGCAGCTTCAACCGCTTCCACAGCCAGAAGCTGGCCGCCGCGGAAGGAACCGTTTCGTTGATCCCACCGCTGAATAGATCCTCGCGCACGCCGCCGGTCACCGTCCCCCAGGACCTTCCCTTCAGTTCAAAGTCCACATAGCTTCCTTCACGGTTCCGTCCATGATCGCCCAGGTTGGTGCTGGCGATCTGGTCCGTCTCCACGTCTACGCCGGAGTAAATGGCCGCTCCCTTCCACGGTAGCGCGTCGCTCCGCCGCACAATACCCTCCCAGCTATAGTCGTCATACTGGTTCTTGTAAAAGGAAGGATCGTTCACAAAGAGCACGAACAGGTCACTGTGCCTGCGGTAGTCCAGCGTGACCTCTGTCTGCGGGTTCACCTGTTGATTGATTCCCGCAAACCACTCCTTGGTCCGCTCCCAGGAGGGATACGCTCCATAAAACTGATTCGCTCCAAAGCTTCGGTCACTGCCACCCAGCAGTATGTCGGAGTCTCCCAGCACCGTCTCCCCTCGCGTCTCCGCGCTCGCCTCCTCAGAGCGATACCCCCGGTCATACATGAACCCATCCGAAAAATTTCTTGCTCCTCCAATCACCTCGCTCCAGCGCTTGGCGCCCCAGGAGGCGATCGCCGCCTGATCATCCTGACCATAACTTCCCCCCTCCTCCTGCAACTGCAGCAGAGGCCCTGGTGGGGGCTTGGCGGTAAGAAACTCCACCACTCCGCTCTCCGCGTCTGCCCCCCACAGCGTTGATCCCGCCCCGTGCAGAACATTCACGCTCCCTACCATTTGCATCGGCACCACCAGATCCAGATTGAAGTGCGAGGTCTCCGCATCGTTCATCCGCCATCCGTTCACCAGAACCAGCGTCTGCTCGTAGGAACTTCCCCAGATCGAAAGGTCGTCCTGAACGCCGCCTCCACCACGCTGCTCCAGATCCACCGAGGAGTCGTCTCGCAGCAGATCGAACAACGACCTGTAGACCAGTGGATAGCGTCCGACCTCCAGCGTCTCCGTAGACCGCGGCGACTCCTCGGGCGTAAGCGCGTCCGGCGTCGCCAGCACCACTACCGACTGCAGCAGCCGAGGCACATCCGCCTTCGTTTGAACCGGGCCGGCTAGCGCCGTCGGCTTGGCCCTCTGCCCGCTCTCCTTCGTCGAAATCTGAACCGCTTCTCCATCCGAGCCGCCGATCTGCCCACGGGCCGCACCGGCACACGCCCACGCCAGGCAAGCCAGTACCCATGCGACCCTCCAGCCCAGGATCCCCACCATGCCCCTCGCGCAGCTCCCGCAGCCTCTACCCAGGCTCAGCCATCTCCCGCTCAAACTCGCTTGCCTCACCCGTCGAGCTTCGCTCGGACCAGGAAATCTTGCAACCATAGTTTGGTATCGCTTTAGATAATCGAAAAGTGAGATAATTGAAAAATTCAATCAGTAATTCTTCCATCTGAGGGCTGGACCACATGCGCATTGAAGCCTTTCTGAACCAAAGCCCCATGTTCTGCATCCACCTCGCCGCGCGTCGTTTCGAAACGCTCGCCTCCAGCCTGCTGGGCGGCGATGATCTCAACTTTCTCCAGGCCCTGATCCTCGCAACTCTCTTCTTCGAGTACCCTGCCGCGGTCAAGCCCTCGCAATTGGCTGACACCTTCGCCACCACAAGAGGCAATATAAGCCACTGCATCTCCGCCTTGGAGGCTCGCGGCCTTTTGCAACGAAAGGTGGATCCGGCCGACGCTCGCGCCTATCATCTCGCCCTCAAGCCGCAGGGTAAAAAAACCGCCGTCCGCGTGATTGGAGCTTTGGATAAGCTCCAGCGCCAGTTTGAAGACAAAGTCGGAAAACTCCACCTGCAATCCGCGCTCCGCACGCTTCGCTCCCTGGCCGACGCTCCTGAAGCATGAAGCCTCACAACCACTCCAAAGGGAAAGCCGCTGGGCCCCTCCGATACGGTCGGCGTCTCCGCTAGGGACAACGCCATGGCGCACACGCTGCTGGACCGATACGCACTCAAAATGCTAGCGGGGCCACCATGCACCCATGGCTCTACACCCAGCCCCGTTCCCCACCCTATGCTTCAAAACCTCGGAAGCGCCTCACCCGACCAATGAGCCAGGTCCGGCGACACTAGGCACAGGTGCGGCAACAGGCGCGGCTTGCACTATCTCCCAGCAGAACCTACCCTTTCACTATGAGCCAAACGTCCTTTACCAGCTCCGCCCCCTTTACCCTGCTCCCCTTTGAGAAGAAACTCGACCGCCTGGCGGAGGTCGCCGTCCGGGTCGGTGTGGGCCTGCAGCCGGATCAGGAACTGGTGATCACCGCTCCCATAGAAGCCCAGCCCCTGGTCCGCCACATCACCGAGCAGGCCTACAAGGCGGGAGCCAGGCTCGTCACCACCTTCTACGCTGACGACGCAACCACGCTCGCCCGCTACCAGTACGCACCCGACTCCAGCTTTGACTACGCCCCTGCCTGGTACTTTGACGCCCTGGCCGCCGCCTACCGCTCCAACGCCGCCCGCATGGGTATCACCGGAGCCGATCCCGCCTTGCTCGCCGCCCAGGATCCGGCCAAGGTCTCCCGAGCGAACGCCGCCAACTCCCGGGCCTACAAACCGGCCATGGATCTGATCACCCGCTTTGCCATCAACTGGACCATCGTAGCCTCCGCCACCCCCGCATGGGCCTCGCTGGTCTTCCCGGAAGCTACGCCAGAGCGCGCTCTTTCCAGCCTCTGGGACGCCATCTTCCAGACCTCACGCATCACCGGCGAGGACCCCATAGAAGACTGGAAGCAACACAACGCGAATATCAGCCGTCGCGTCGATCTGCTCAACAGCAAGCGCTTCCACTCCCTGCGCTTCTTCACCACCGGCCATGCTCCCGACCGCGGCACGGACCTCACCGTCGGCCTGGCCGACCAGCATCTCTGGTGCGGGGGCGGAGCCACCGCCTCCAACGGCATCTACTGCAACCCCAACATCCCCACGGAAGAGTGCTTCACTACACCCCACAAGGATCGCGTCAACGGTCATGTGACCGCCTCCAAGCCTCTCTCCCACCAGGGCACGCTCATCAAGGATATCCGTTGCACCTTTCAGAACGGCCGCATCGTCGCAGCCACGGCAACCCAAGGAGAAGACGCGCTGAACAAGCTGATCTCCACCGATGAAGGAGCGTGCCGGCTCGGCGAGGTCGCTCTGGTTCCTCACAACTCTCCCATTGCCCAATCCGGCATTCTCTTCTGGAACACCCTCTTTGACGAGAACGCCGCCAGTCACATCGCACTCGGCCAGGCCTACTCCACCTGCCTCATCGGCGGGGAATCGATGCCCACAGAGCAGCTATCCGGCCTGGGAGCCAACCAGAGCCTGATCCATGTCGACTGGATGATCGGAGGCCCCACAATGAACGTCGACGGCCTATCTGCCGACGGCGCCGCTGAGCCCCTCATGCGCAACGGGGACTGGGTCTAGCCGCCGTTCCGCACGTGGGCCATGGCCATCTCCGCGCTCAGCCCTTCGCGCTTCCATTCACATAGCGCATCCCTACCTTTGCAAAGTCGATGAACGCCCGCTCTGGATCGGTGTGCAGCAGCTTCACGCTCACTTTGTCGCCCACATCCAGCCCACTCTCTCCCTGAACCACGCGGCCCTCAAACGGCGGGTGGATCACGCGTACAAACACTCCCTTGTCGCTCTTTCCCGTAACCACCCCGGCAAAGACTTCGCCGATGCGGTCGGCCATGGCCACGGCAGCCACACGCTTCTGCATCCGCCGCTCAATCTTGCGCAGCATGCTGTCTGCCTCATTGCAGTGCGCGGCAATCGCAGCCAGATCGGAATCGCTGTACGGCGGCGGTTCATCGCGCATCATCGCGTGCAAAATCCGCTGCGTTACCAGATCCGGAAACCTCCGGTTTGGAGCCGTCGAGTGCGTGTAGTCCCGCGCCGCCAGTCCAAAGTGTCCGGTGGGATCATCATCCGGACGCATCAACATATACTCTCCCGGCCCCATCAGCTTGATCACCGCTACCGCCAGATCCGGATAGTGAATGGAATCCGCCTTGCGCTGCTCCTGCAAAAAGGCGTTCAGCGCAGCCGAATCCGGAACCGCCGGCAGCTTGGTTCCATGCTCTGCCGCAAGCGATACAATCCGGTCCCACCGCTGCGGCGTCTTCACCACCCGCTGCAAACCGCTCCGTCTTCCCTTGCGCAGCGCCCTGGCCATCACCCCGTTGGCCGCCACCATCAGGTCTTCGATCAGAATCATCGCCCGGTTTTGGAGCACCTCATGGACCGCGACCACGCGCCCATCCATCACCACCGGATCCGCCTCCGCGCGATGGAACTCCAGCGCTCCGCGCTTCACCCGCGCCGCGTGCAGCGCCTGCGCCGCCTCATCCTGCATCCTCAACTGTTCCACCAGCCAATCCGCGCCCAGACCATATCCGGCCCCGTTTGCCGGGGACGGCTGCCCAAGGCTGGGATCCGGTTCGTGCAGCCGCGCGCTATCGGACCGCAGGCTCATGCCGTCCTTATCCACCTCTCCTGCGGCCATCTTCTCCAGCCACGGCCCCACTCGCGAATACGCTAACTGCGCCCGGTTCCTCACCCACGCCAGGGAAACACTCTCGTCGCTCATCTCTCCATCCGCGGCCACCGTAAACGTCATCACCACCGCCCGCCGGTCACTCGCTTCATTCAGGCTGGTCAAACCGGTAGACAACTCCAGCGGCAGCATCGGAAAGTTCTTCACCGCGGTATAGATCGTCTGCGTCTGTGCGCGAGCATGCTGGTCGATCGGCGTATCCAGCCCCACCATCGACGCTACATCCCCAATGGCCACCCGCAGCCGGATCCCGCCCGCCACCCGCTCCGCCACCTCAATCTGATCCAGGTCCAACGACGAGTCGTTGTCAATCGAGGACCACCCCAGCTCCCGAAAATCCTCTATCCCCTCCTCAGCCTTAGCCCCCTCGGCCCCCGCCTGCGCCATCTCCAACTCGGCCACCTGCGCAACCACGGCGTCTCCAAGCTCGGGTCGAAACCCGGCGGCATGCATCTCCTCCAGCGCCGCCTGCGCCAGATTAAAGCCGCTGCCGTGCCCCTCGTGATGTGTCAGGTTGCCGTGTCCACCAACCGTTCCTTGCTCCCAACTGCCTCCCAAGGATCCCTCTGTCAATGCAGAAAACCTCGGCGAGCGTCCTTCTCCCTGCGATCCGCCCCGATGGCGGTGGTGATGTTGTGACATGCCCCGCAGACTATCACGCAGAACCCACCCTTGGCTTCCCCCACGTCTCCGCGCCGGGTCTCCCCCACAGATCTCTCGTCGCAGTTGCTTAACCTACTCGTTTAATGACATCCTTATGGGCATCATTTAATGGGCGCTTATCCGCACCACTTGGAAGTCGGCTGTTCTTTCAGTACGTAGCTGCCCCGGGCTGCTCGCGAAATCGGAAGGAGGCCTCGCATTCTCCAGCGTAGTTGTGCTAAACCCGATCACCGCACTCTCCGTCCGCATACCCCCTTCCCGTTCCCTGCGTCGGCTCTGCGCCGCTTGAACGCCGTGGGTATGTCCAGCGCCCTTGCGGCCAACGACATCATCCTCCGTGAGGGATACCCTGCGGACCATGTGTTTCTGCTCTGCAGTGGCCAGGCAAAGGTGCTCACCTCGTCTTCAGACGGCCGCCTGCTCATCCTCCGCACCGCCTACGCCGGCGAGATCCTGGGCCTGGAGGCGGTGCTTGGAACTTCCGCCTACTGCGTCACCACCCAGGCCTCGAGCCCCTGCACAGTCATCTCCCTCGCTCGCGAAGATTTTCTCAGCATCATGGAAGCTTACCCTCAGGTTAGCCAGTCAGCCCTCCAGACGCTCGCGCGGGACTTTAGTTGCGCCGTCCTCGCCGCCCGCCGCCTCGCCCTGTCGCCCTCCGCCGCGGGAAAGCTTGCCTGCGCCCTGCTCGACTGGACCCAGGCGCACCAACCCGGCGAGAGCCGCGCCCAGGAACATCTCCCCATCCGTTTTCCCGCCCACGTCACCCAGGAAGAGCTGGGTAGCATCTCCGGCCTCTCCCGCGAGACCGTCTGCCGCGTGATCGCTCAGTTCCGCCGCGAGGGTCTGATCCATCCCAACCGCCGGTATATCACGCTGGTAGACCCCGACCGCCTCGAAGGCCTCTACTGCGAGAGACCGCATCCAACCCCCGGCGTCCCTGACTCCGCCACTGGCTCCGCCCCCAGCCAGACACCCTCCGAGCGCTCCTCCCAGCAGGCTTCCGGCGGCTAGACAAGGGCTGTTTCCAAGCTCATTCTTCACCCTCACCCCAAGGCAGATCACAGCCATTGCGTGCCGGGGATCCATGGAGATCGCTCGCCGATCACCGCAGTGGCTTCGCCGTCAACTCGATCGGCGATCCATCGCGCGGCCCGGTGCGGGAACCTCGCTCGCAGTGCAACCGAAGAACCTCCTCGGCGAGCCCTCTTTGAACAAACCTTGTAACTTCAACCTCTTCACCCCGAAACCTCCTCGAAGAACGGTCTTTTGACCCGTATCACTCCTCCTTGCGCCACGCACCCAGATTGCCTCTCATGCCATCCTATGAGTGCATGTCTTCCACCACACGAGAATCTACCTTTGAAATCTTTCGCCGCTGGGGCTACCTCCAGGCCTCGCTCGACCCTCTCGGACAACTCCTGCCGCCGCAACCCTTCCCGGTGCCCAATCCGCCTCAGGAAGACTCCCCGGACACCAGGGAGGCCCGCCGCATCTACTCCTCTTCCATCGGAGCTGAGTTCATGCACATCCCCTCCGAGGAACGGCGCTCCTGGATCCAGCAGCGTCTGGAGGGGGACCCCGCCGCCATCACCACCCTCCCCCCCGCCCGCATCCTCTCCGGCCTTATCCGCGCCGACGTCTTCGAGCAGGTCATCCAGCAGCGCTACCTTGGCACCAAGCGCTTCTCTTTAGAAGGTCTTACCGTCCTTATCCCTTTTCTGGACCAGCTCTTTACCACCGCCGCCGAGCGCGGCGTCAACCGTTCCCTGTTCGCTATGAGCCATCGCGGCCGGCTCAACGTCATGGTGAATACCGTTGGCCGCGCCTCCCGCGAGATCTTCACCAAATTTGAGGACGTGGACCCGCGCAGCACCCTGGGCGGCGGTGACGTCAAATACCACATCGGGGCAACCGGCGAATTCCTCACCGCCAACGGTAAGACCGTCCATCTGCATCTGGCCTCAAACCCCAGCCATCTGGAGGCCGCTGACCCAGTCATCATGGGCCGCACCCGCGCCTATCAGGAGCGGCTGGCCAAAGACGGAACCACTGCGGACTTTCTCCAGGCTCGCGGCCAGGTGCTCCCCATGATCCTGCACGGTGACGCTGCCTTTGCCGGCCAGGGCATCTGGGCAGAGTCCCTGAACCTTGCCTCCCTGCACGGCTACAGAATCGGCGGCACCATTCAGGTCATCGTCAATAACCTTCTCGGCTTTACCGCGCTCCCCAGCGAATCCAACTCCTCGCCCTTCTCCTCGGATCTGGCCAAGCGCCTTCCCATCCCCATCTTCCACGTCAACGCAGAAGATCCCCAGGCCGTAGTCCGCGTGGCCGCTCTCGCTGCTGAATACCGCCAAACCTTTCACTCCGACGTTGTCGTTGATCTCATCGGCTACCGGCGCCACGGACACTCTGAGGTAGACGACCCCACCATTACCCAGCCGCTGCGTTACGCCAGGATTCAGAACCATCCGCCTCTCTTCCAGATCTACGCCCAGAAAATGGAGATAGACGCCACAGCAGAGGCCGCGGAGGTGCAGGCCCACTTCCTCGAAGAGCAGAAGGCGGCAACGCGCGCCAGCCGCAAGCCTCAACTCTTTGACATCCGCCACTACTGGGACCCCTACTACGGCGGCCGGCTTCGCCCGGAAGACAACCCGCGCACCGGCCTGGATGCGGCCGAAATCCCTGCCCTTTCCACCCGCCTGACGACAGTCCCGGAAGGCTTCCACATCCACCCCAAGGTCGCCAAACTGCTCGAGCAGCGCCGCCAGATGGGCTCTGGCAAAAAGCCCCTCGACTACGGCATGGCGGAGCTGCTCGCCTACGCCTCCCTGCTCAAGGCAGGAGTCCCGGTTCGCCTCTCCGGACAGGACTCCCAGCGTGGCACCTTCAACCAGCGCCACGCCGTCCTCATCGATATCGAAACGGAAACCCGCTACTCTCCGCTGCATCACATAGCGCCGCACCAGGCGCGCTGGTCGGTCTACAACTCCATGCTCTCTGAGGCTGCCTGTCTGGGCTTTGAGTACGGCTTCTCTCGCGACTACCCGGAAGCCTTGGTGCTCTGGGAGGCGCAATTTGGCGACTTCGCCAACGGCGCGCAGATCATCATTGACCAGTTTCTGGCCGCCGCGGAAGCCAAATGGGGCCTCCTCTCCGGCCTGGTGCTGCTGCTTCCCCACGGCTACGAAGGTCAGGGCCCGGAGCACTCCAGCGCCCGCCCGGAGCGCTACCTGCAGTTGGCCGCCCAGGACAACTTCCAGATCGCTCAGCCCTCCACTGCGGCGCAGTTCTTCCATCTTCTCCGGCGTCAAGCCCTCCGCAAGTGGCGCAAACCGCTCATCGTCTTCACTCCCAAGTCCATGCTTCGCCATCCCGACGCGCTCTCCCCGGTGGCCGATCTCACCCTGGACGCATTCCAAAACGTCCTGCCGGAGACCGCAATCACCAACCCTCGCCGCATCCTGATCTCCTCCGGCAAAATAGGCCACAACCTGCGGGTGGAGCGCGCCAAGCGCAAGCTCACGGATGTCGCCATCGTCTTCCTCGAACAGCTCTATCCCTTCCCGGAGGCGGAACTCCAGGCGGCGCTCGACCAGCACCCTTCGGCTGGTGAGGTGGTCTGGGTCCAGGAGGAGCCGGCGAACATGGGAGCGCTCTCCTTCGTCATGCCCCACCTTCGCCGCATGGCTGGATCCCGGGCTGTTCTCAGCGTCAAACGCACCGCCGCAGCCAGCCCTGCCACAGGCAGCGCCAAAGCCCACGCACTGGAAGAAAAGACCCTCCTCAACCTCGCCCTGGGAGCCTAGCCTGGCGCATGCATGAATATTCGTTCATGAATTTCTGACGTGACTCGCAAACCATCCCCATCGGTTTGCCCGGGAAAGATCTTCAAATGCCGTATCCAGCGATAGACTCCAGCGATAAACCTATCGCAGTGTTCTGTCCCCACCCCGCGCAACAGACAGCACTCCCAAATCGGGAACGCAAGGTATCAGTGCATCAAGCAACCAAGCCAAAACCGTCAGATTCTAACTTGGGCAGCTACATACACTGCAACGAGGAAGCACAAATACCACGGAAAATAATAATTGGCCGCACGATTTCATCTTGAAGCATGGCGCCATCTCTCTCGAAGGTCACAGATCCCACCAAGGAGCACCTCGTATGCGTAAATTCCTCCCCGTCTCATCGGCGCTGATTCTCCTCGGCTTGTTCATCTTTGGTTGCAATTCGAGCTATAACTCCATGCAGACCAGCACTCCGCAAGCCGCGACCGTCAATACCACCATTAGCGACCCCGCCGCCTGTCAGGTGCCAAACGGCGAGTTTGCCCACGTATACGTAAGCATCACCGACGTTGAGGCCAGCACGAATGCTGACGCCGGATCGGGCGACTCCAGCTTTGTCGATCTCACTCCGACATTAAAAGCGGGCGCTCCTCAACAAGTCGACCTGCTGGGCGAGGCCAACAATCAATGCTTTCTCGCCAGCCTCGGATCCACGCAGGAAATACAGGCCGGCAGCTACCAACAGATCCGCATCATGTTAGCTCCGGACTCCTCCGCGTCTTCCGTCCCGAAGAATGCCTGCGGCTCCTACGCCAACTGCGTGGTGCTCAGTGACGGAACCGTGCATGATCTTGCGCTCTCCAGTGAAGCGCAGACCGGCTTGAAGATTCCCTCCGGTCAAATCGCCGGCGGCTCGTTCAATGTATCGAGCGGACAAACAGAAGATCTCGACATCGACTTCAACACCTGCTCCTCGATCATTCAGGAAGGGAACGGAACATTTCGACTCAAGCCCGTCCTTCATGCAGGAGAAGTATCCACCACATCCACCTCGATCAATGGAACCATCGTCAGCTCTGCCAGCGGCAAGCCGCTCGTGGGCGGCACGGTCGTTGTAGCTGCCGAGCAGCCGGATTCAACTGGCGTGGATCGCATCGTGATGAGCACAGCCGCGGATCCAACCACAGGCGGTTTTGTCTTCTGCCCACTGCCGGCAGGCTCCTATGACATCGTCGCTGTTGGCGTCGATGGCGCTGGCGTTGCATTCTCGCTTGGCGTGGAAACGGGAGTCCAACCCGGAGAAACTGCTGGAACTATCCCATTGATGGAGAGCACCATGCAGGCCACGATCAACGGGCAGATCACCTCCCAGAATAGCGCGATGCCTCCAGCGGCCACGGTTGCGGATGTTCAGGTCTCTGCGCTGCAGCAGGCAACCTCGTCCGGCCCACTGGTCACCATACCCTTGTTGCCTTCGCAAAATCTCATGAGTGGAGCCTATGCTACGGCGCCAGGCAGCACCTGTCCCACCGGAACCGACTGCGCCTCCTACACGCTGATGGTTCCCGGTGTCTGGCCAAACACAGGCGTCTACTCATCCTCAGGTTCCAGGTTCACCCAGGCAACCGCCACACCGGTCACCGATACGGTTGATTTGCAGGCTGAGGAACCAGGTTCGGGCGGTGCGCCGGATTGTTCTACAAGCGAAATCAAGATAACCACCGCAGCACCCACCGCCTCAGGCGTTGCTGGCGGCCCATTGGCTGTGGCGCCCGGACAAACCACAACCGCAGCCACCGCCGCATTCACCGGCTGTCAATAACCCTCTCACGCCACAACGCCAAACGGAGGGTCTGGCTCAAAGCCAGACCCTCCGTTTGCAGATCCACCTTCACCCCTCCGCAAGCCGATGCCGGACACGGCCCCTGGACGCGGCGCTCTGGAAATCACGAGCCGCTCGCGCCAAGTCATTCTGATCCGCAGCGCGGCAACGTAGCTCTTCGCAACGCCTTGTTCTCCTCAACAGCAAGAACAGTCCACCCACCGGCATAGGCTGAAACTGGGACGCATGGTCGCCACTCTGGCCGGCGAAGTCTACCCAGCAGCCCGACGCAGCGAACCCTCACCCCTTCCTGGCTCGCCGCCGCCGCTCTGATTTGGCCGCTCTCCTTGCCACGCGCTTCGCCCGGATCCCTTCATCCCGCTGCTGGCGCGCCTCCCGCTCCCACGCCATTGGGCTGTTGTGCTTCCGTAGCTCACGCAGAGGGTAATGCGTCCCTCGCCACACCACTCCGCGCTGCACGGTCACCACAACCATTGATCGTAACGTGGCATACAGCACACCAAACGCTCCCAATGGATACAGCCACGCATAGCGCGCATCAATCAAACTCACCATACCCAGCACGCGATAAGTAGCCCCAATGCAGCACAGAATCACCACGGACGGCAACAGCGTGGGCAGCCACACCAGCCCCGCCAGCGGCAGCAGAAAGAAGACGCCAATCCAAAGCCACGCCAGCAGCACCAGCAGGGGCTGAAAGTTGAATGCTGCAAACAAGTTCTTGGTCATGTTCCGCAGCAGTCCGCCCCATCCACTCGCCCAGTGAACCAACACCAGGCCCGGAGCAAACGCCAGGCGCTGGCGCATCCCTGCGGCCTTCATCCGGCGGCCCAGGGTTATGTCCTCCAATACAGCCAGGCGCTGCGGCAGCCATCCGCCAATCTCCTCCAGCGCCGTGCGCCGCACCAGATTGAAGGCTCCAATCCCAGCCACATCCCGGCGCGCCTTGGGATCCTCAATCTTCCACGGTCGGGACGCCCACACCCCTAGCGCCTGCAGAAACCCCAGCAAAACACCCTCGTCCCAGGACTTCACCTGCACCGTCGGCAGAACCACCAGGTGGTCGGCGCCAGTCTCCTGCGCATACACCATGGCTCGGCGCAGCACCGAAGGTGAAAACAGCACATCGCCATCGGTAAAAAGAAGATACTCGGAGTCGCTGTTCTCCGTGCCCACCATCAACGCAAAGGTCTTGCCCAACCAGCCGTCAGGCAGATCCGTGATATGGATTGCAGCCAGACTCTCCGGTCCCGGCCATCTCCCCGGCCCGCGGGTTCGCTGCCGCTCCGCGTACTCTCCCACATAGCGGTCAACAAGCTCCGCGGTTCCGTCCTTCGAGCGGTCATCCACCACCAGCACTCTCAACGCCGGGTAGTCCGCCGCCAGCAGCGCGTCCAGCGTCGCTCCAATCTTCTCCACCTCATCGCGGGCCGGAACCACCACCGTCAGGCTCGGCGTGCCCTCCGGCATCTCGTCCCAATCCATCATCGTCAGGTTCGGCATCGCCGGAACCCGGAACACCAGGTCATACGTGCGCAGCACCCACACCAACCCCAGCACCCAGGCAGCGCTGCGCATCACACCCTGCCAGAACTCCGTAACCTGCAGATGCAAGCTCAAGCCGTGCATGCTTCACCTGCCGCTCCCTCCAGGGAGTGGGTCAAGGGCGGCGCGTACCTGGCTCCGGCAAAGAAGATCGCCGCCGCCAGCACAAACGTAACCAGCGTCAGCCCCAGCCCCAGCCGCAGATTGGAGCGGTCGCTGACCATCCCAATGATCTTGGGAGAAAACGCATCGCCGAACACGTGCAAGGCAAACAACTGCCCCGCCATCGCCGTCGCGCGCAACCGCGCGGGAACCGCGTTCAGCGTGGCGGCATTCACCGGTCCGGTTCCCAGAAACACCAGGAACACCGCTGCGCTGAGCGCTGAGATGGTCATGCGGCTCGGCCCAAAGAAACATACCATCCCCGGCAGCACAGCCAGAATGGCGCTCAGCGCCGGCACCAGGTACAGCGCCTTCGCCGTTCGCCTGGACCACCACTGCGCCAGCGCGCCCCCTGCCAGCGTTCCACCCAGCCCGCAGACCACCGTGATGCCACCCATCAAGGTTCCCGAAGCCGCCAGCGACCGGCCCTCCACCCGATTCAGAAAAGACGGCATCCACCACGAGATCCCTCCCAGCGAGAACGTTACGGCGGCATAACCCATGATGGAGCAGAGATAGGCCTTATTGGTCAGCAACGAGCCAATCGAGCCCCTGTCCATTCCATGCCTGGCCTTCACCGCTGTTCCATCTCCATCTCCAGACGTCGGCTCCCTCATCAGGAACAGGATCAGCAGGGCAATCACCGCGCCCGGCGCTGCGGAGACGGCAAACGCCATCCGCCATCCATGCTCCGCCGCCACCACCCCGCCGAAGAGATATCCCATCGCCGCTCCCACCGGAATCGCCACGTTGAACACCGTCAGCACAGCATTGCGCTGGTCGTCGGCAAAGTAGTCGGCCAGCAACGCCGGAGCAAAGATCCCAAAGCTGGCCTCTCCGACGCCCAGCGCCGCATGGCGCAGGTTGAGGCTGGCATAGCTGTGTCCGTAGGCGGTAAGAAGATTGGTCGCCGCAATCATCAGCGCCGCAATCACGATCATCGGCTTGCGGGGAAATCGGTCACCCAGCCACCCGGTCACCGGCGAGGCCAGAACATAGGCCACAAAGAACCATAGCGTCAGCGATCCAATCTGGTTGTCGGAGAGATGAAACTCGCGCTTCATCTGCTCCTGCACCGCCGGTAGGATGTACCGGTCCAGATAGTTGACAAAGTTCATCGCCGTCAGCAGACAGAGCGCCATCACGGCGCCCTTCACCGCATGCCGCTCAGGTTTCGCTGCCATCATCGAGCCGCTGGCCATCGTCTGCCGAGAATATCAGTCTTCCTTCCGTGGATACCTGGCCGTCACCACCGTCGAGATCCCACCCCTCGGCCGAAAATCTCCCTTCACCTCAGCCCATACCGGGTTGGTAGCCTTCACCACATCGTCCAGCACCTGGTTCACAACGTTCTCCTGAAAGATTCCCAGGTTCCGGTAGGTGAACAGATACTCCTTCAGACTCTTCAGCTCCAGGCACAGTTCCCGGGGCATATAACGGATGGTCAAAACGCCAAAGTCCGGCAGCCCTGTCTTGGGGCAGACGCTGGTGAACTCCGGATCGTCGATCAGGATCTCATAGGCGCGAAACTGATTTTGCCAGGTCTCAATCGCCGGAAACCTCGTATCGAGCCCGGCCTTCGCGTGGTCGTCTGTGTAACCTGTCGTATGCTCTGCCATCTACCTAGTGTAGAACCTGCCATGCCTTTGGAAGCAGAAAGGGATCTTGGTATGCGCTCAAGGAATCAACAACCACCGTCCAAATTGTGTTATTTACTTGGCGACAATTTCATTTCAGGCCAGGAACTAAAGGACCCACAGTTCATCTGATCTTACCTTCTTGACAAACGAGAAAGGGAACAAGCTGCAAGACCGCTTCGCGGTTTTGCTAAAGAAGGCGACCTTCTGCTGAGCCATGCCGCGGTCCTCGTGAATCAGATCAAGCCACAACTGCATGGTCAGATCTTCTCTCTTGGGGATACCGAGCTGCCAACGCAACTCCGTTGCGTAACGCTCCTGAAGGATGTTGAGATCAAAGGGAGCGCTGCGCGCCAGAAAGCGCACGTCGTCGCGGTCTTTCTGGCTGTTTCTCTCCAGTTTCGATAATGCCAGGTCGTAGGGATCGAGGGCCATCAAATGGAGGCTGCGGTAAGCGCCGGCGAACATCTCCGTAAGACGGTCTTCGTAATTCTCGGGGATGACGGCAACAGCCACCCGATCAAGATAGATGCGGTACTTTTGATGCAGCAGCCCGCCGCGAGCGCCAAGCGCCATCAAGGCTTCGGCGGCAGCAAACGGCGCCAGCTCGATGACATCGACATCCGCAGTGGGCCGCTCCAGACCATAGAGCGGCGTGACGACGAAGCCGCCGAGACAGTCGATGCGCACGTTTGTATCAACTGCCGCGTCCAGATCCTTGAAGAAGGAGTCCCAAGGCTCCGGCGGTCGTTTACAGGACGACATGATCGAGTTGCTCCACGCTTAGGTCTGTCAGCAGATTCCAGTGCTTCGCTGGTTTTGGCCGATGCTCGCGCAGCCAGGCGCGTTCGGCCTGGGTCAGTGATTCTCTGCACAGAGTATCTTCCCTCGCCAGACGGGAGGGCTCTAGTTTAGCCACGCGGGCTGCCAACTCGGCCTCCAACTGGGGCTTGTCGGCTTTCTCCGCCGCCTGTCGCGCCAGCTCCACCACATACGCCAGCCGGTTCTGCCGATCCCGCAGCTTGGCATTCACGGTCAGCCAATCCCAGTTCATATGCGGATAGGCCAGAGGCAGCCAGGCCAGCCCCTCGGTGACGCGCGAGTCCAGATCGTCTGAGTCAAGCGCCTGCATCAGCACCTCCGCGGGATTCAGCCGCATCGAGCCGTGCAGATAGGCAAAGCCCGGATAGCCCAGACTACCCAGCATCGTCTGGAAGAAGCTGGCGTTGTGAGTCCGTGGCCGGTACTCCGTGAGAGGAAGCGCGGTAGCCGGAACGTCAAAGACTCCCACCGCCCGTGATGCGAGCTCTGAGCAGACAGCTCGCTTTCCTCGCTCGACCATCGACAGATAGGCCTGGGTCACGCCGAGCCGCGCGGCAGCTTGGGCTTGCGTCCAGGAAGATGCTTTGCGGGCGTTTTTGAGTTCGTCCCCAGTCATATTTTGAATATAACAAACCTTGTTATATTGGCGCAATCATCCCGGACTTATGGCAAGCTGGCCGGGTCGGCTGTTCAGTTGTCCTGATCACGCGGCGGTCTGGCAGCGAGCCGTATCCTGCGTGGTGAAGCCGCCCCAGCCCCACTGGCTTTTCAGTTCGGCGACTATTTTCAGCTGATGCTCGGCGGTCGACGTTGGATTCGGGCCATGGCTTCGCCCGCGTCTTTGTGCGGCAGCAGTGGAAAAGTCTGTTTGGGGTGTCGTTTGGCATCCCAGCAGCGCAGGATGTCGAAGGTTTGGGAGTAGATCTGCTTCCACGGACAGATGGCGTTCATCTCCAGCCACACGCGCCGGGCGTTGATGCGGACCATGGCGCCGACCTTGAAGAGCTTCAGGCGGATTGTATCCACTTGCGCCTCGGCCCACTCGGCGCCTTCCACAGCCAGCCGCCGGAGCGCTCGAACCAGCGTCCAGGCTGTGGTCGATAGATCCAAGATCAGATGCGTTTGGCCGGGCGAGCCTCAACCCTGATTCGTATATGGTTCTAGGCTTGCCGAAGCCGGATTACTGCGCAGAGGCGTGACCCTCAAACCATTTGCGCGCTCACTCTTGTTCGCGAGAAAGATCGATGGGCGAGAGATGAGATGCTGCTCACGTCCCGGCTCCTGTCGATTTTATCCCCATCTGCGCCATCATTTTTCCCAACTGCCGCGAGGTCCACTCAGAAATAGGCTTCCGCGTAATCCTGCGGCACACCTTGGCCGTGGTCACCTAATTTATGCAGAGGCTGGACACACGACAGGTGCCGCAGTTTGTGAGTAGCGGTGTTGTGCCAGTATCTTGAGCCTCTGAGTCTCCCCCCGTTTCCGATTTTTTGAGGACCAGCGCGGCAAGCATTTGAATCACTTCAGATGGTTCTGCATAAAAAGCTATGCACGATATGCGCAGCGAAATCAGGCGCGTAGCGGCGTGGCGAGGACGGGAGCAAATCCATCCGGCCCGCGTGCCACGCATCGCAGCCGCTCCATGAGGCGCTGGAAGAGA
>DAHXNO010000031.1 GCA_027365345.1 Granulicella sp. | reverse complement strand
GCGCCATAAATGCCCCCGCCCCAACCCGCGTAACCCCAGCTCTACCTGCTACCCCAGCCCCCGGTCCCGGTGTGCCCCACTATGCCCCAAATTGAGACAACCTCTGCTAACCTTCCCCCATGAGGACCCTCCACCCGGCGCCAGTGCCCCTCTCGCCTCTGCCATTCCTGTTCTTTCTTCTCGCCTTCACCCCCCGCGCAGCGGCAACCGGACCCAAAACCCATTCGGTTACCCTCGGGCCGGCCCGCGTCGTCTCCTACACGCCTCCCCAGGCCACTCCGCAGACCCAGCCCAGCCCAGGGACACCGGTCGGCAGCTCCAGCAGATCCGCCGATACCCTGCGTATCCGCCCCCTCAACGTCGACGGCCTGCGCCGGGAGTGGACCATGGGCGAGGTGCATGACGTGACGGACCGCACCTTCGTCGTTCGCCGCGCCCTGCGCATCAATGACTCGCTTCCCTCCGAACCGGTGCACTGGGCCTGGCAGCCCGGACCCTGGCTCATGGTGGATCGCCTCACCGGACACATCACCGCCCTGCATCTCCCGGCCTTTGATCCACTCATCTCCAACGCCCTCTGGTTCCGTGACGACGCAGCCTACTGCGGCGTCAGCACCACCGGCAAGGGCGGCGTGGTAGCCGTCATCGCCCAGCTTGGCGCGCGGAAGCCGATCGTCCAGAAGTTGCTCGCCCGCTGGCCGCAACCCGGCCCGGCCAACCCCGCTTCTCATCCAGACGGACAACCAGCCTTCGCCGGGGACTCCGTATGCGCTCCTGCCATCTGGCAGCGTAACCCTATGCGCGCAACCCTCCAACTCACCGGCGGTCAGCCGGTCACCTTCGATGTGGTCGGGACCGTCTCGCTGGTCGAGGAGAACGATAACTCCGAACAGTAACCGGTCCAAAAACCGGGAAATTGCCACAAGGGGTAACTCCCAAGGCGCACCATAACAGAAGTTCACTGATACTCACCGGTCACAAAGTAGTATCGTGATCACAACGTGGGAGCCAACGCTGTGCGGCCTGCGTGAATCTTAGTCACTATCGGCGCAACTACAGCACCTGCCTGCGACCAACCCTCCTCCGTGGAAAGGAACAGAAGATCCCCATGTGGAAACCCAACCAGTCTGCCGCAAATCCCTCAACTCCCGAGCCAGCTCGGCCCACCCCTCCCGCCGCGACGCCTGCCTTCGATGCCCGCTCCACCTCCGCCGCTCCCGGCGCCATCCCCAATAGCGAGCAAGCCACCATCGGCAAGAGCCTGGTCGTTAAAGGCGAGGTCACCGGCTCTGAGTCGCTTTATGTGGACGGCAAGGTGGAAGGCTCCATCAACCTGCCCGGCAACCGCGTCACCATCGGGCGCAACGGCCAGGTAGCGGCCAACATCAACGCTCGCGAGATTGTGGTGCTGGGCAAGGTTCGCGGTAACTGCCAGGCCTCTGACCGGGTGGATATCCGCAGCGAGGGCTCGCTGACCGGCGATGTGATCGCGGCCCGCATCTCCATTGAAGATGGAGCCTTCTTCAAGGGCGGCATCGACATCCGTAAACCCGGCGCAGAGGCCAAGGCGGGCGCCCCTGCGCCCGCTGAGCCAGAGAAGAAAGAGGCCTGATCCTCAGCCCGCCGTATCCCTGGAAAAGACCCGGCCCAGCCGGGTCTTTTCAGTGCAGCAGACAGCCCCAGGCTATCCATCCATCCCAACGCCCTGATCTCAACCGCGTGGCCTCCGACGGACGCCAACTGCGGCAAACGCCTTTCTTACTCCCCGTCCGGCGCGCCATCCTGCCCTGCGGTCTCGCTCTGGATAGCGGGCCGGGCGTCGGCGTCCCGCATCTCCTTTCAGATCTGGGCCTGCGGGCACAGGTCCGCGACCAGGTAGGTGTTCGAGTCCGGTAGTGGCACAGGCTTCAGTCCATGCGCCCAGATCTCATCTTTGAGACCTGGGGCTTGAAACAGATGCGATCCGGAACCTTTTCCTTCTTCCA
This sequence comes from Granulicella sp., assembly GCA_027365345.1. Taxonomy (GTDB): domain Bacteria; phylum Acidobacteriota; class Terriglobia; order Terriglobales; family Acidobacteriaceae; genus Granulicella. The sequence goes on along the minus strand of DAHXNO010000031.1, from coordinate 26,987 downwards.
GACGCTCTGGCGCCACTCATCCCATCCCAGCCAGAACAGCATCGGCAAACTCGCTGGTGCCCGCCGTACCGCCCACATCGCGGGTGAGCGCCTTGCGCTCGCGGTACATAGCTTCCAACGCATCCTCGATGCAGTCCGCCGCCGCCATCTCATCCAGATGGCGCAGCATCAGAATTGCCGACTGCAGCAACGCCGTCGGGTTGGCGATGTCCATGCCCGCGATATCCGGCGCCGAGCCGTGCACCGCTTCAAAGATAGCGCACTCCGCACTCAGGTTTGCGCTCGGTACCAGTCCCAATCCACCCACCAGCCCCGCGCACAGGTCGCTCACAATGTCGCCATACAGGTTTTCGAGCAGCAGCATGTCGTACTGGAAGGGATGCATCACCAGTTGCATGCAGGTGTTGTCGATGATGTGCTCGCCGTACTGGATGCCCGGATACTCCTCGGCCACGGCGCGCGCGCAGCGCAGAAACAGACCGTCGGACATCTTCATGATGTTCGCCTTGTGGATGGCGTGGATCTTCTTGCGCCCGTGCTTGTGCGCGTACTCGAAGGCAAAGCGGGCGATGCGCGTCGAGCCCTTCTCGGTGATCACCTTGATGGCTTCCACCACGCCGGGAATCACTTCATGCTCCAGGCCCAGGTACTCACCTTCGGTGTTCTCGCGCACCACGATCAGGTCCACACCCGGCCACTTGGTCTCAAGCCCCGGCAGGTTGCGGATAGGCCGGAAGTTGGCGTAAAGATCAAAACGCTTGCGCAGCGTCACGTTGATGCTCTTGAAGCCACCGCCCACCGGCGTGGTTACCGGCCCTTTCAGGGCCACGCGATTGCGCTCGATCGACTCATACAAAGCCGCGGGAATGTACTCGCCCTGCGCTTCATAGGCCTCTGCGCCGGCCGCAAACCGTTCCCATTCAAACTTGACGCCCGTAGCTTCCAGAATTCGAACCACCGCCTGCGTCACTTCCGGCCCAATTCCGTCTCCGGGGATAAGCGTAACCCTGTGCGTCTTACCTTCTGTCATTCAAAAACTCCTGCTCTCTGGTTTCTGGTTTCGCGTTTCTGGCTTCCAACTCCCCCCATGCTTCCTGGCGCCAGAGCTAGCGGCGTTAGAAGTCGGCAGCTACGTGCTTGCCTTCTTCGTTTCACGGTTGCGCAACAGCCCTTCAGGCTCCTGCTTCAACTCGCATACATCCTTGGAGTTCGGGCACACCGGCGCAATCCGAACGAAGCGCTCTTATTCACTCCCTGCCGATTCTTCCAGCTTGCACTCACCGGCCTCGCGCGCAGACCGCTCTCACCCATGCCTGCATCGGCAAAATGAACGCTGCAACCGCTCCCTTTCCTGATTCTAAGGCAAACGATCCCACCGCATGCTTGGCGCGCGCAAGTGCGGCATGCAAGGACGCGTCGAGGTTGTCCTGCTAGCCTGCTAGAGGGATCTGCTACACCGTCTTACGCAACCCGCCGTTGGCCTGCGCCTCCATCTGCGTCGCCATCTGCCCCAGTTCGGCCGTGGCTGGCTGTCCGGCATAGCCCATCATTCTGGTTTCTACATCCGCCCGATAGCGAGGCAGGCTGCCAGGATAGTTTTTCTGCAGAAAATCCACCAGCTTCTCCCGCACGTAGCAGCGCAGATCCCAAGCCTCACTCGAATTCCGCGCATCCATCAGCGCACGTAGTTGCAGCATGGTCTGGACAGCATCGGTAACCTGCAGCACGCACACCTTTCCGTTCCATAGCGGCGTTGATTCGCAGATCCTCCGCAACTCATCGCGCAGAGCGTCTACCGGGACGGTGTAATCGGTGTAGATAAAGCAATGGCCCAGCAAATCGGCGCTGGTGCGTGTCCAGTTCTGAAACGAGTTTTCCAGGAAGTACGACAGCGGAATCACCAGCCTGCGCAGATCCCAGATGCGCACCACCACGTACATCATGCCAATCTCTTCAATCCATCCCCATTCGCCTTCGATCACCACCGCGTCTTCCACGCGAAAGGGCTGCGCAAAGGCGATCTGCACTCCGGCTATCAGGTTAGACAGTGTCCCTTTCATCGCCATGCCGACAATCAAGCTGGCCAGCCCCGCCGATGCGAGAATACTCATGCCGATATGCTTGATGGAGGGAAAGGTCATCAGCGCGATGGACACGGCAACCACCACCACCAGCATGGTGGCCAGACGATGAAGCATCTGGAACTGCGTCCGTATTCGCCGCGCCACGAGATTGTCCGCCACGTCGATCCGGTAGCGGCCCGTGATCATGTCAGAGATGACGGCAATGAACAGAATCGCCAGCCATGCACAGGCCGCAATGAATCCGATCCCTGCGATGTGCTCCAGCACCGTCATCAGTTCGTTCGGCAACGGAAGGCCTGGCAAGACAAGGAGAACGGTGAGCGTTGGAAAGATCCAGCGGGATGGTCCTCGGCCGTGCCGCACCAGAGATTCTCCCAGCGCGGAGCCTTCGCGGAGCGTCAGCTTGGCCAATATCCACAGGACGACCGCGCGAACCACCAGAGATACGACGATTGAGCCTGCCAGTATGCCACCCGACCAGGCAAGCTGGCGCCAGTGCTGTTCGATGAATGGAAGAATAACCTCTCCTTAATACCCCACTCATTGGGATGCGGAACGGTCGCCTCTTTGTTTTCTCAACGCCCAGCACGAGCCGTCAGAAGCCAACCGCACCTGCCGAGCTGTCCCATCCCAACTTGTTGACTCCAACCGCCTGGCGTCAGGCCTGGCCTCCGCTATCCGCCGGCAACCAGCAAACACCTCTCCAACCGCCCTTTCGAAGCGCCGGCGAAGCCCGCGCGCGGCCTGCAAGGATAAAATTTCAACTTCGCCGCGCACAGGCTCGTCTGTTCCACTACACTCGGCGCCATGGCCCACTCCCTCGACTCTCTGCTCCGCGAAGCTGAAATCGCCCACGGCCACCTCTGCGCCGGTCAGGTGCTTGGCGTGCGCATGGCCATGCTGGCTCTCCATCGCCTTGGCATTCCGGATCCCCGCTCCCGTCTTCTTGGCGACGGCTCGCTGAATCCGGACCGCAAGCGCCTGGTTACGTTCGTCGAGATCGACCGTTGCGCCAGCGACGCCATCGCGGTGGTCACTGGCTGCCGCCTGGGGAAGCGCGCGCTCAAGCACCGCGACCTGGGCAAGATGGCCGCCACCTTCGTCGACCTCAACCAGAAGCTCGAAGCAGACGACTATAAGGCCCTTCGCGTGGTCGCGTTAGAGACCTCCCGGGCCCGCGCCCTCCAACTCTACCCGAATCTGGACAAGAACACTCAGCAGATCAGAGCCTACCGCGAACTTCCCGATGAGGAACTCTTCAGCGTCCATTGGGTCCGAGTCTCTCTCCCCCCAAGCGAGCTCCCTGGCTACAAGGGCCGGCGCGTCCTCTGTGCCCGCTGTGGCGAAGGCGTCAACTTTGACCGCTACCTTCAGCGCGACGGCGACTGCCTCTGCCTTGGCTGCGCGGACCCCTCCACCCTCTACTACCGCCCCCTCTAGCGGGAGTTTACTGCGAAGCACCCAATCATGAGCGTAAGCTACCGAATACGCATGAGTTCCATGCGCTCTTTCGTATTACCCTATGTTGGGCAGGTAATACAGGCAACTCTTTTGTTTTCAATGGCGAAACCTATTGAAAACCCAGTTTCGCAGTAAACTCCCGCTAGCCGCAGACCGCGAACCTTGCTCAAATCCATGCCGCTGTTCCTGGACACGTCCGGCCAGGGTATCGCGGGGCTAATCCCAGCCTCTCGACAAACATTCGCTGTCGCCAATCCCGCTTCATGCTGCCTCAGAAACCCGATGATCTGCTCTTCCGTAAGAGGATGCCGGATCGCGGCAGGGACAACCCGTTGTCAGACTTGCCCCTAGCCGGTGAACAGAGCGGGCTCCGGAGGCTCGGATATCCCTCCCTTGAGGGAAAGAAAGAGGACGGGAGACGAACGCTCCGAGGAAAGAAACAGGGCATTGGTATGCAAACAATTGCAGATCAGGTCTATTTCGCACCGCGTAAGTTGTTCATTCCATGGATCTGGAGTTTGGCGCTTCAGGTGCACTTTGTAAGGCCAACAAGGTGCTCTCAACCAACGAACTGCACGGTCAACTCCATGCAACCCCCGAGGCTGAGCGCTCCTTGCCGTACGCCGCAATGCAACAAACTCGACCCGCGAAAGCGGAATGTATCAGGAGGAAATATGAGGACTTTTTCAAAGTTACTGGTATTGGCAGCGACCGTTGCCATCTCAAGCTCGCTGGCCTATGCCGACATGCTCGGTGTCGGTGTGATCAACATTGGCCCAGACAGCGCGATGTATAACAGCAGCACCAACAGCGTTACGTTCGTTCCTCCGGGGGGGGGCTTTGACATGGCCAGCGACGGAACCGGTAGCCTGGCTATGTTTAATCTCGGCACGGTTAGCTTCGGCAGCAGCGGCAGCATCACGCTTCCCATCGCCACCGGAGCGCTCCCCTCCTCGACCGATTGGCTGACCATCACGGAGGGCGGCTCGACGCTGACCTATGATATGAGTGCGATCACAATGGCTTCAAACAACGGAGGGGACATCAACCTGAATACCACCGGAATGTTTTCAATCGGTGGCTCAGACTCCACGCCGGGCTCGTTTGATTTTACGACTCAAGGGTTGACCGGACAAGATACTACGTTCTCCGGCACTGGGTCGATTGCACCTGAACCAAGCAGCTTGCTTCTGTTCGGCACAGGTCTTCTTGGCGCGGCTGGAATCGCTCGCCGGAAGATTGCCTCCAGACTGGTGTAACTGTTCCGCTTCCTCATGGCTGGTGCAGAGAACCTCACTAGGGCTCACTGCATGTTCGTAGCCATGGTTGCAAATGCGATCTGATTCCTCTGCTTCAACTTGCGATGAGGATGATCGCATGTCGAGCCGTTGCGGCGGTTGCGTGCTTTGATTGCACCACTTTGATCTTCCAGGTGGTCCAGGAAGGTTGTTTGGATTGAGGCCACTTCGCTGTTCGCCCCAAACCTGGGCTGGCAGCGAAGTGGTTCCAGTCTGAAGTCGCCTCCGCCTCGCAGCATGGCGACGTTTGCCAGGAGAAGATGAGCAAGACGGCGGCTGAGAGGCCGTGCCAGAGCCAGCGCGCTTCGTCCTGCAAGCAGAGGAGGAAGCAGAGGCGGGTTCCCCGCAGCCGTATCCCGCGGGTCGCCCGCAGATCAGCACAAGCGCCCCGGCGCTGCCTTACTCGATTTGAAATGTCCAGGTGGTTACGCTGGAGTACTCTTCCCCCGGCTTCAACTCCGCGGAAGGAAAGTTCGCATGGTTGGGCGTATCTGGAAATCGTTGCGTCTCCAGACATAACCCGCCCCGCTGTACGTAGGGCACGCCCGACTTGCCGACCAGCGTCCCGTCCAGAAAGTTCCCGGAGTAGAACTGAATTCCCGGCTCGGTGGTCTCAACCCTCAGCACGCGGCCAGAGGCTGGCGCGTACAACTTTGCCGCCGGCCGCAGCTCTCCCATATTGCCCCGCACCACCCAGTTGTGGTCGTATCCCCGCCCATAGGTGAGTTGCTGGTTGGGTTCCTCGATCCGGGCTCCAATGCGCGTGGGCTGGCGAAAGTCGAATGGCGTCCCCTCCACCGCTGCGATCTCTCCGGTAGGAATGGCCTCCGCGCTGGATACCGGCGTATAGGCGTCCGCTTCCAGGGTCAACTGCTCGTCCAGAATGGTTCCTGAAGCCTCTCCGTCCAGATTGAAGTAGGTATGGTTGGTCAGGTTCACCACGGTCGTCTGATCGCTGGCAGCAGAAGAGGCCATGCGTACGACATTGCCGTGCAGCGTATATCGCACCCGCACCTTCAGGTTTCCGGGAAAGCCCTGATCCCCATCCGGACTGAGCAGGGTAAACTCCACGCCGTCCGGCACTACGGCTGCTTCCCAGTTGCGGCGATCGAATCCATCCGTGCCGCCATGCAGCATGTTGGGACCGTTGTTGATGGTGGTTTGAACGGTTCTCCCCGCTAACGGAAACTGCCCCTTCGCTATCCGGTTTGCAAACCGCCCCACCATCACGCCGAGGAACCCGTTTCTGGCCTCGACGTAAGGCTCCAGGGTACCGAAGCCCAGCGCCACGTCGTGGATCTTGCCGTGGCGATCCGCCGTCTTGAGCTCCACCACGCGTGCCCCATACGTGATCAGCCGCAACTCGACCGCTGAACTCTTCAGGGTATAGGAACTAACCTGACTGCCATTCGCGAGCGTTCCGAAGACCTCGCACGTCACCTGCGTTCTCTGGTTTTCCATCACCCTAGCATAAACCGCATGGTTCGATCGGCGCACGCAGAAACCGCGGCGCTGCAAAAACACCCCGCCTTCGTCTGCTCCCGGCGGTAGCCGCCTGGCGGAACTCTGGCCGCTTTCTCTGCCTGCGCCGGCCAACCAAAAGTACCCTGAGCCAATCCTGGTTTCTACATCAGTCGCTGAACGGCATCCTGAATGTATAAGCCGAGGATAGCCAAAGTAAGCGCTCCGATGACCCACAGCGTACCCACCAGATAAGGCCGTATCTTGTCTAATTTCTGTTGGATTACGGTCTGTTCCTGGGCTTCAATGCTGGAGGTCTGATCGAGAAAGATCTGGTCTTCCTCATAGCGCGTTAGAGTTCCTCGATACCCCAGCAGAACCAAGAGTACAGCGGCTACAACTCCCCATGCGATCCAAAGGATAGGCAAAACAGTCATACGGCACCTCTACAAGACTCGAATTTTAGCCACTCTCCCAAACCGAACAGGTAAAGTTTCCCGGCTGGGTAAGGTTGATGCGGCGGTTCGCCAGTATCATAGTCCTGTTGTGGATCGCTTGGCTGTGTAATTTTTCACACCCTCTGACTCTTTTGACTCCCGCGCCCCAGTTGGGCCCGGTGTTCCCGGAATCCTATCCGGAGCCTGGGGGCTCCTGAGTGTTGCCGTTGCAGACACGAAACGGGGGTGTGCGCTGGGGCGCGGCGCTCCCGGGCAACAGCAGTGAAGAGCTTCTCTGTTTGAAAGAATATCTGGTTGCGACGCCCGGAGCGTAAGACCCATCAGTTCGCTCGCGGTGAGACGCGAGAACTTCGTGTTCCTGTCTTCAGGCATGGTTTGATCCATGGTGAGGGTCAAAGCGGCTGGGAGTGAGCGCCTTCGATCAGGAGTACATAGCCCGCCTGGAAGATCTGCCGACACTGTATGAAAGTCCGGTCTGAGAGAAGGAATCTCCGGTCTGTGGGGATGAAAGGCTGGTGGTTCTGCATGCCAACGCCACGATCTTCAATTCTGCTCCCATTTGCCGGCGCTCAGACGCGTTTGTCTGCCTTCGCGCGTGCCGCGGGCACGCCCATGATCGGTGGCTTCTCCGCATTCTTCTCAGGTAGCTGGTCGTAGAGAACCACGTTGAGTAGCGATTTATGTACTCGGATGCGGCCGTTATATTCAATGAATCCCATCTTGCGAAACCGGTTCATGAAAAAGCTCACTCGGGAACGCGTGGTGCCGATCATTTCCGCCAGGGCTTCCTGCGTGATCTCCGGGATCAGCGTCTCCGGTTCCCCGGGCTTGCCAAACTCCGCCATCAACAGAAGGATTCTCGCAAGCCGCTTTTCGCTTGAATTGAAGAGCTGATCGACCAGATCTGCCTGGGTTCGCATACTGCGAGCCAGCAGAAACGTCAGGAACAGATCGGAAAACGCATGCTCCTCATGCATGACGCGGATCATTTCCGACCGCTCGATCTTGAGCGCCGTGCAGGCTGTGATCGCCGTGGCCGTTGCCAGTCGAAGCCCAGCCACGCCGGCGATCGATTCTTCTCCGATGAAGTCGCCGGGCGAGAGAAGCGTAATCGTGGCTTCCTTGCCCTTCTTTGAGACGACGGTGATTCTCGCTCGTCCTTTCTGCAAGTAGAAGACGGAGTCGGCGTGACTGCCCTGCGAAAAGAAGACATCCTTCGGTTTCAAGGTGACGATCCGTCGTCCAAGCCCTGACTTCGCGAGAAAAGCCCCAACGTCAAACTCTAGGCTTCCTGTTCCAATCATCTGAAGGGTCTCCTCGGTGCCGTCTATTCTAATCGCCTTCGATTCCAGCATCGGCGCCAAAGGAAGCGGCTGTTTGGTTTGTTGAACTCTACTTCGTCAGATCTAAAGTCTCCGGAAATTTCATTCCGCGAGCATGAACAAGGAGCGTGCCCTATGCTTACCCTTCATGCTGCCTTCAGTGTCTCGCTCTTGGACGCAATACACTCCATCAGATCTTTCCACGATTTGACGAACGATGCAGCCCCTTCGTCCTGGAGTTGCGAGCCCAGCTTGTCCGTATCCATGCCAGCCGTGGCGAATTTCTCCAGCCCATTTTCAGAGTGCGTTGGCAGAGTGCCGCCAATAGCCCCATGATCGGCCAGGGCTTTCAAGGTGGCTTCAGGCATAGTATTCACGGTAAACGGCGCGGCAAGCGCTTCAACATATAGCGTATCGGAGGCTTTCGCATCCTTGGTTCCAGTGCTCGCAAAGAGCAGCCGTTGGGCTCTGGCGCCGGCATTGAAGACGCGTTGCCAGCGAGGAGAGTTGAGCTGCGTACGATAGCTTGCATAGCACTGGGTGGCGACAGCGATGCCAAGCTGGTTCCGCAACTCGGCGGGAGCGCTGTCTGCCACCGCAACGTCCCAGCGGCTGACGAACAGCGAAGCCACTGAGGCAACGTCGGGATTTAGCCCCGCTGCGATTCGCCGCTCGACGCCGCGGAGGTACGCCTCCGCCGCCGCTACATACTGCGCGCTGGAAAACAGGAGGGTCACATTGATCGGTACGCCTGCAAAGATCGATTCTTCGATTGCAGGCAATCCTTCTTTTGTGCCCGGAATCTTGATGAAGAGATTGGGGCGCTCGGCTCGGGCATGGAGCGACTTAGCCGCGGCGAGGGTGCCGGGGCTATCGTGGGCCAGCACCGGCGAGACTTCAAGCGACACCCAGCCGTCCACGCCGCTGGTCCGGTCGTGGATCGGACGAAAGAGATCCGCTGCCAGCTTCAGATCCTCGATCGCCAACTCGAAGAACAGAGCTTCACCCGATTTGCCTTGCTTCACTTTCTGGCGGATGGCATCGTCGTAGTCCTGGCTGTTCTTGATGGCGTGATCGAAGATGGTGGGGTTCGAGGTAAGGCCCGTGACCGAAAGCTCCTGAATATAGCGGCGGAGGGTTCCACTGACCAACAGACCACGGGTGATATTGTCGAGCCAAAGGCTCTGGCCCAATTCGTAGAGTTTCGTGGTTGCCTTCATGACCTCTCCTTGGGTCCGGGGTTATGCCAACGATCGCCGGCAGCGAGGATTGCATCGGCTTCTTTTGGACCCCAACTATGGCGCTTGTAGATGTGGACCCGCTGGCGCCGTGTGAGGACAGGATCAACGACCGCCCACGCTGCCTCAACTGCGTCCTGCCGAGTGAAGAGGGCTCCGTCGCCGCGCATCGCGTCACCCAACAACCGCTCGTAGGGAGCCTCCTGCCCTGGCTGCTCTTCGGAAAGGTACAGCTCTTGTTGGCTCCCGGCAAAGTCCTTTCCCGCGAGCTTGACGCGAGCGGCAAGCGCGATCGCGGAGTGCGGAGAGAGCCGAAAGCGCAGATAGTTGGACCTGCCGGCCGGCGGCTCCGCATCCTCGAAGAGCCTCTGGGGTGACGGCTTCAACTCCACCAGCACCTCGGTCCCATTTTCTGCCAGGTATTTGCCGGAACGCAGATGCCATGGCACCCCCTCCCAGCGCCATGAATCGATGCACAAGCGCAGCGCGCAGAAGGTCTCGGTGTCGGAGTTCTTCGCTACGTCTTTCTCCTTGCGGTAGCCCGCATACTGGCCGCGAACCAGGTCGCAGGACTTGAGAGGGCGCATAGCCTGAAAGACTTTGGCCTTCTCCGTGTGAAGTGCTCCAAAGTCCCTGCTGGAGGGTGGTTCCATAGCCAACAGCGCTGCCACCTGGAAGAGATGGTTTTGGACCACATCGCGCAGACAGCCGGCCGACTCGTAGAATGCTCCCCGGCCCTTCACGCCGAATCTTTCGGACAGAGTGATCTGGACGCTGGCCACGTAATTGCGGTTCCAGATCGGCTCGAGGAAGGCGTTGGCGAAACGGAAGTAAAGGATGTTCATAATCGCCTCCTTCCCCAGAAAGTGGTCGATGCGGAAGATCGAGTCTTCCGGAAACGCAGAGAGGGCGACACGGTTGAGATGGCGCGCTGAGGCCAGATCGCGCCCGAACGGCTTTTCCACGATCACGCGCGCACCTTTGGCCAGACCTGCGGCGCCAAGTCCCTGGATCACTGTCTCGAAGAGCGAGGGCGGAATAGCGAGGTAGTGTGCCGGGCTCCGTGATCCGCCCAACTCTTTCTTAATGGCGGTGAACGTAGCTGGGTCTTTATAATCGCCGCTCACATATCTCAGTAAGGATAGAAGAGTATGGAAGGACTGCTTGTCATCGATTCCTCCCGATTTCCGGATGCTATCTGTCACGCGTTTGTGCAGACGCTCCTGACTCCACTTGGGGAAAGCAACACCGATAACCGGAGTCTTGAGCGTGCCGTGTTTCACCATGGCATAGAGAGCCGGAAAGGTCATCTTGTGAGCGAGGTCGCCGGTCGCCCCGAAGAGCACCAGCGCGTCGGACTGGGGTTGGGCCATCAGACGCTCGCCTTGGCGGCTGCCTTTTCGTTATGACCGCCGAATTCAAAACGAAGCGCGGACAAGAGCCTGTCAGCGAAGTCGTCCTGGCCACGTGAGCTGAAACGTTCGTAGAGCGCCGCACTGAGAACAGGCGCTGGAACGGACTCATCGATCGCCGCCTTGATGGTCCAGCGGCCTTCTCCTGAGTCCGACACGCGGCCGGCAAACTTCGCGAGACCGGAGCTGTCGAGGAGCGACATTGCAGCAAGATCCAACAGCCAGGAGGCGATGACGCTGCCGCGGCGCCATACCTCGGTTATGTCGGCCAGGTTCAGGTCGTAGGCGTAATGCTCGGGATCGCGTAGCGGAGTGGTCTCGGCGTCAACCTCACTCTTCCGTTTGCCGGCGTTGGCATGACGTAGAATATTCAAACCTTCCGCGTAAGAGGCCATCATGCCGTACTCGATGCCGTTGTGAACCATCTTGACGAAGTGGCCGGCGCCATTGGGTCCGCAGTGCAGAAAGCCATGTTCGGCGGTGCCCCCGAGCTTCTCGCGGCCGGGCGTGCGCGGAGCCTCTTCGATCCCTGGAGCCAGAGCCGAAAAGATGGGTTCAAGCCCTCGAACGACAGCTTCATCCCCACCGATCATCAGGCAGTAGCCGCGCTCCGCTCCCCAGACCCCTCCGCTGGTTCCGACATCCACATAATGGATGCCTTTGGGCTTCAAGTCCGCCGCGCGGCGAATGTCGTCTTGATAGTAGGAGTTACCTCCGTCGATAAGAATGTCGCCTGGCGCCAGGAGCGGGAGCAGAGCGTTCAGTGTGGGATCCACTGCGGCCGCCGGCACCATCATCCAGATAGCGCGGGGCCTTTTCAACTTACTCGCAAAGTCTTCGAGCGAGGACGAAGCGCCCGCTCCTTCCTTCGCGAGCGCCTCCACGGCTTTCTGGCTGGTGTCATACACGACGCAATGGTGGCCAGCCTTTTGAAGCCGTAGCACCATATTGGTTCCCATCCTGCCCAGCCCGATCATGCCCAGTTCCATAGAGTTCCTTTCCATACCTTTGCTGTTCCAGCGCGTGCCGTTTTCAACTCGAAGTCGATTCAACCGGGGTCGGAGCCTATCTTGTCCGGACATCGCGTAGAAGTTTTGTCTTTCGTTCCTCATACTCCTCAGAGGTAATCTCCCCGGCCGCATACCGCCTTTGCAGAATCTGCAAAGGCATCAGCATGTCGCGGTAATTAACCCAATTGCTTCGCCTCACCGGCATCATGAAGGAGAAAAACAGCATCCATAAGATCGCCCAGAAGATCCACCAATATGCATGCATCCCTGCCCAGTAATAGTGGTACATAAACACCTCCCTGGTGTCGTTAAGTAAGATTGCTACCGTTGGCGCTCGTCGAAGCCAGCGGCCTTGTACCTCGTGCTGCGCCGAGACGGCTCAAGTTCTCTTTTGAGGGCACAGGCTCCACGATCCGCCGCTCTGCCGGCGCGCATCCAAAATGCTGATGAAGGTGTCCTGTTACCCTGGCCCTTCGGTATGCGGAGGCGAGGTCCGCATGCGGAACATGAGGCTCGCCCGAAGTTCAGACTGGCAGAGTGAAATAACGCTTTCAGTCTCGCTCCTGCACGCGGGATACTGACGTTCGCATCTGAGCTGTTTGATGCATTTTGTGCCGGCGCAGGTGTCTCTACAATATTTCTTTCCGCTTTGAGACGTACAATTTCACTCTGAACGAGCGAATTTCGGGCTTGCTGTCTTAGAGATTCTTATTTGTGGAACATGCGCTGCTCTTTGTGAAGAAGCTTGCATGCCAGACTGGAGTGACACGCTCGAATGTTTCTATGGGTCCGTTCTGAAGCCTGATGGCACAGTTACCAGCATTGCACCATAGCGACCAATAATCTGAGCGGTTTTGCTCACCCCTTTCCCGTGGCCATTCAAAATTTACTCACCATCAGCAGTTCGTGCTTACACAGAGAGTTTAGGCGTGTCTCTTACAGACTCTTGCAGGCTCCAGAGCGCGGCCCGGAAGCTTCTTGAGCAAGCCTGCATAGCCTGAGTTGGGTCCGGAGTTCCCGGAATCCTGTCCACGGCCTGGAGTCTCCTGAGTGCGGCCGTTGCAAACACAAAGCGAGGCGCGCGCTTGCGCGCGACGCTGCCGAACAACAGCGGTGTAGTGGTGCTCTCTTGGAAAGAAGTATGTGGTTGCCGCGTCAGGAGCGTAAGACGAATCGGTTCGCCTGCCTTGAGACGCAAGAACTTTGTGTTCCTGCCTTCAAGATGGTTGAACCACGGCGAGGGGTCCGAGCGGCTGGAAGGACGCGCATTCGATAGGCGCGAAGCGGCGCGCGACCGGGCGCAGTCTTTGCTATAGCCGGCGTACTGTAGCTCTGGGATCGCTGGCCTTGCAGCTTTGCGAATCAGCCAAACACTCGGTACCGAAAAGAAACCGTTATGAAGCCACGCAGGCCGTCGATCACGCTCAAGCAATGCCCACTTGAAATATCGATCATGTTTCTCTTCATCCATCAGCATGATGGTGAACAGTCACCGCTGGAACCGCGTTTGCCACCTCACGGCGCTGGCCGCGCTCATTGGAGCCCACGCATCTTTTTGCTGCTGAAGAACTCTCCAGAGGACGCGGAAACTTTGCTTGAACCAAGAACCGGCGCTCTACAACTCCACGGAGTCAAAGATCCCGCCCAGAAACGCCTCGCGCTCGTACGCACAAAACTCCCCCACCGCCTCCACCGATCCCACCTCATAGAAATCTCTGGCTCGGCAAGCACCGCCGCAGAGATACCGCAGGGCGCACTCGGAACACTTGCTCAGCGTATCCACGCTCACCCCGCGCATCCGTTTGAACACCGGCGATTCTTCATAAATCTCCGCCAGAGGCTGCTCTCGGATGTTGCCCGCCCTGAACTCCTCCGCATGCAGCAACTGGCACGGGTACACATCGCCTGTCTCCGCAATGCTGATCTCGCGCTCAGCCATCGCGCACCGCCGCACCCCACGCCCCCGCACCTCCTGCAGCGTCTTGGCCACCGCCCCCATCGGCGCCACCCCTGTCACTGCCGCTAGCGCCTGGTAGTACTCCACGCCCGTCAGCGCCTGGCCATCGTCCTCTCGGCCGCGCCCCGCCTTGAACAGCGGCTGCAACGCCAGCCGCGGCCCAAACCTCTCCACCATCGCCGGAATGTCCCCGCGGTTCGCCCGCGTTACGGTCATCGCAACCTGCACATTCGCGCCATACTCCAGCAGCAACGCCACCGCTCGCTCCGCACGCGCAAAGTTGCCCTTCCCCCGCGTCTCCGCATGCGCCGCCTCGCTGCTGCCGTCCAGGCTGATCTTCACCAGGTCCGCAACCTTTGCAATCCGTCCTGCATTCCCCTCATCAATCAGCGTTCCATTGGTCAGCAGATGCACCGTGCTACCGGACGCCTTCACCCTCTCGGCGAACTGCAACGCCAACGGATGCAGCAGCGGCTCCCCGCCGGACAGCACATACTCGACGGAACGTGGCCCCGAGATCGCCTTTACGCTGTCTGCGATCGACTCCAGTTCCTTCCACGACAGAACCCCTGACGGTCTGCCACTCTCCGCATAACAGTAGTTGCAGCGCAAATTGCACTGGTTGGTCAGCTTAAGATGCACCACCCCCAGCGCCGGCTTCGGCCGCTCCAACGCAGCGCACCGTCCGCCTCCGACGCCCCCATCCCGGGCAGGCGGAGTGTCTCCATCCACCAGAATCCCACGCCGTAGCGCCTCAGCAAACAGCACTTGTGCCTGCGGCAACACCCCCCCGCCGTCCACCGTCCCCGCGGCAATATCCCTTACCGTAGCACTGCCATCGCAGCGCGCCAACAGAATCGCGCCGACGCGATTCACCACCACCCAGTCTGGAACGCAGGGCTGCAAAAAGAGGTGTTTGCCACCTCTCTCCGCATAGAAGACGCCTTCTGCCAGCTTCAGTCTCCGCGAGACGTCCAGCACCTGCTAGTAACCTGCGCAGTTACCACCAGCGCCACACCGTCCGCCGCCACCAGCGCATTCCACCGCGCCAGTATTTCCGCCAGCCAGCGCAAAGCCCGTGCGGGTCGAGGAGACACCGATTCTCACACCTTCATCACCAGCTAACGCCAAAGCGCCAAGCCTTCCCATGACACTTCCAACAGCAACCAGCAACGTTCCCTGTACTTCAGATGCAGTCAACATAAACAAACTCTCCTCGCAAAGTCTTCCCACGATCCAGTGATCCGCTTTCATCAAGCGACACCACCCCAGTTTGATCCGGTTAACCCGCCCTGTCGGTGATGCGCGTCACCTCCGCAACCAGGAGATCACCACCCGGCCTGCGCCTCCACCAACCTCTCCGGCCCGTTCTACCTCACACTCCCCAGCGCAAGGGTACAAGGGCCTCCGCCCGCATCCCCTCCGACACCTACCGCCTCGGCAGATGCGCCGGAGCCATTGCATCTACTGCTTGTGTGTTTCCCATTCCCACGGGCTCCTTGGGCCGCCCAGCCTTCACACAAAGAACCTCGCAAAGGCGGGGCCGTCATCCGGTTGGGGAAGCAAGACGCCAAAGCCTCCCGCAGCGGTGCAGGAGGCTTCCGGCAAGATGGCTTGTCCCGGCTGCGCGCCAAGCATCTCAGGAGCCGGAGCCTGAGACATCCGCCAAACCGCTGGCCGCATCCTTGGCGCAGCGGGAGATTCTGTTGTTCCTTTGCTTCGCGTATTTCCTTGTGTCTAGGGCCTGTTTCTCTGGTTCGCCTGCTGTTGGAACTTTATTTGAGTTCCATTCCCGCAAAAAAGTAGCCGATCTCGAACGCCGCCGTATCCTCAGCATCCGATCCATGGATTGCGTTTTCTCCGATGGAAGATGCAAACCGCTGACGAATGGTTCCCTGCTCCGCCTTGGCAGGGTCGGTGGCGCCCATCAACTTGCGGAGATCGGCGATCGCGTTCTCTTTCTCCAGCACCATCGGAACAATCGGCCCTGAGCTCATGAAATCGCAGAGTTCACCAAAAAACGGCCGTGCCGCATGCACATAATAGAATCCCTCGGCTTGCGCCTTGGAGATTGAAATCTTCTTGATGGAAACGATCTTGAATCCCGCCTTCACAATCTCTGCGAGAATGGCGCCTGCGTCGCCGTTTCGAACGGCGTCAGGCTTGATGATGCTGAATGTGCGCTGTGACACGGAAATCTCCTTGGTAAAAATAGAGGCTTTTACCAGTGTATCTCCTGCGGTGGTCCCGCCTGTCCTGACCGGAACCGCAAGCGCTCCGGAGGAAGAGTGTGCCGGCTTACCAAGTCTGGAGGTTGGAGTTCGGAGCTTGGGCCGAAGGTGGTTAGCCGGGTTGCCTGCCTGCGAGCCCTTCCTGTCGCCGCCCGGCTCACGCCCGAACCCAACCCCTGGCCGTCTCCGCCATCTGAAAGATCCCCCGTTGGCCGTTCCATCGCGGTCTGGTGCGTCAGGACGGTGAGCTTAATCGCCCCATCGGCGCGGGGCATTGCAGGGCTCGCCGAAAGGTTGGGGCCTGGCCGACGGCCCCTCAAACCGCTTTCACCTTGTCCGCACCTCTTAGGAACTATGCAGGCGCATAAGGCCGACCCATAAGGCTAGCGCAGCGGGACAGCGGCTTAAGCCGCCCCATAGCGGCTCAAGGCTGTGCGGGCCGTAACGCCTTGATCACCAGCAAAACGACGTCGTGTCCCGGGGTCATGACCGTCTGGTGCGGGGTGCCGGCGGAGACATGGAAGATGTCACCCTTTTTCAGATAGTGCTTCTCGCCGCCCACCACCTTTGCGCCTTTGATCTCGCCGTGCCCGGTATCGCGCGCTCCGGGGATCGAGCCTCCCGTGACCAGAGTGGCATCTCCATCGAGCACAACGAAGTTGTCACTGGCATAGCGATGAATCTCCGCGCCGGAGGTCTGCGTGCGAGCGACGATCGCCAGAGAACAGTCAGAATAGGTTGCGAGTGTCTTGCCGGCTCCGCCTTGACCGTTGGTTTCAGCCTGTCTTTTTACTTCGGCCGCCATCGCCTGAACTTCGGCGCTGGAAAACAACGCAGCCGCCGGGGAGGGATGCGGGGTTGTGTTTTGCGCCAATAGAGGAAGAGTGGCCGGGCAGAGCGCTAGCAGAGCGATGAGCGGAAAAAGAGGACGATACGTTCTGTTCATGGGTCTCCATTCTTTCGGCTGCCGACCTGCGCAGCCGGGAGTTTCTGATAATAACGGTTGGCCCCGCTGGAAAGATCTGCGAAAGACAGTCTTGCCGACGGGAACACAAGATAGAGCGTCTCGGCGCCGGATTTCCTTTTTCGGGAAGGCTCTCGCTGGGAGCCATTGCTACCTGAGCTCGGCGATCTTCACCGGATCCATATCGTCGTAGGCCTGATTTTCTCCTCCCATGCCCCAGCAGAAGGCATAGCTGTGCGTCCCAACGCCGGCATGGATGGACCAGCCGGGCGAGATGGCGATCTGTTTGTTCTTCACCACCAGGTGGCGCGTCTCTTGCGGCGGCCCCATCAGATGAAGGACGCGGTCGTCTTCAGGAATGTCAAAGTAAAGATAGACCTCCGAGCGGCGCATGTGGGTGTGCGGCGGCATGGTGTTCCACGCGCTGCCTTCGCTAAGCTGCGTCACGCCCATAACGAGCTGGCAGCTTGCCAGGCCGCCTTGCCAGATGTGCTTGCGAATCTCACGCCGGTTGACCGAGGCGGTGGAACCAAGCTGCAAGCCCTCCAGTGCGGCGTACTTCGACAAAGCCGTGGGGTGAGGTGCGTGGGCCGGATAGCTCAGCAGATAGAACTCCGCCGGAGCGCCGGGATCGCGGCTGGCGAAGGTGACAGATTCGTTGCCGCGGCCGATGTATAGACAGTCGCGCGGCGCAAGCTCGTACTGCCGGTCACCCACAAAGACAATGCCCTGCCCGGAGCCGATGTTGAGCGCGCCGAGCTCGCGCCGCTCCGTGAAGTAGGCGGAGCGCAGTTCCGGCACCGTCTCCAGGCGCAACTCCTTGTGGATGGGCGCTGCGGAGCCAATCACGGTGCGATCGAGGTCCACATAGACCATTTCGATCGCATCCGGGTGGAAGAGATCCTGCACCAGAAACGTCTCGCGAAGCTCCTCCGTGCTCATCCTGGGGAAGCGGATCTTATCGGCTAGTTCGAGAATCTTCATCGTGTACCTTTCTTTGTTCCGGTCGGAGCGTCTCGTTTTCGCGCGGCAGGCGCCGACAGCGGCTCAGCGCGCCATCCAGCCGCCGTCCACGGTGAGAATCTCTCCGGTGATGTAGTTGCTGGCCGATGAGGCAAGAAAAACCGCCGCGCCGGCCAGATCCTCTGGCTCACCCCAGCGCCCGGCGGGGATGCGCTCCAGAATCTGCCGGTTGCGCACCTCATCCTTCTGCAGGGCCTGGGTGTTCTCCGTGCGGAAGTAGCCGGGAGCGATGGCGTTGACTTGCACACCTCGGCCGGCCCACTCGTTGGAGAGAGCCTTGGTGAGTTGAGCTACGGCTCCTTTGGAAGCCGCATAGGCAGGGACGCGGATGCCGCCCTGGAAGGAGAGAAGCGACGCCACGTTGATGATCTTGCCGACCCCGCGCACGAGCATCGCCGCGCCGCAGAGCTGCGCAAGACGAAAGACGCTGGTAAGGTTGATGTCCAGAATGCGCTGCCAGTCTGCGAGGGCGTATTCTTCCGCGTTGGCGCGATGGATCGCCCCGGCATTGTTGACCAGAATGTCGATCCTCCCGAAGACGCTCTCCGCGGCTTGGAACAGGCTGTCCGCGCCTGCGGCGATGCTGAGATCGGCAGAGAGCGCCTGGGCGTCTCCGCCAGCGGCGCGGATGGAGGCTGCGATAGCGTCCGCGGGGCGGCGATGGCCGTGGACGAGAACGTTGGCTCCAGCTTGAGCCAGTGCGGTGGCGATGGCCGCTCCCAGGCCGGAGGCCGCACCGGTGACCAGCGCCGTTTTGCCATCAAGCCGGAATCGATCGAGTACCGTCATCTTGAACCCCCTGGAACCATACTGCCAATTGAGCCGGGCGCGGTGTGCGTTGCGGCGGATGGCCCTGCTTGAAAGACAACCTGGTTGCCGTCCGGGTCAAGGACCACCAGGCTGTGACGCTGCTTGCGATAGGCGATGTTGCGCTGGCGCAAGAGACGCTTTGCCTGCGCGGGCTCAGCCTGAAAGGTGACGCGCGCCCTGAGGCCCAGCGGCTGCAGCGGCGCGATAGCAATCCATTCGCCGCCAGCCCCAGGCAAGAACAGAAGGCCCCCACTCCGCCCTGCGGGATGGAAACCGAGCTTCTGGGTGTAGAAGTTGTACGCTGCCGAACGGTCAGCCGCGGCGAGGGTCACGCCGATCATCCGGGTGGCGATGCGGTCGGGACCAAGATCGCGGCCGAAGTCCTTTGAGTGCAACGAGCCAGGCATGTATTGCGTGTACTCGATGTTCTGTGGCCCCTGCGCCGTCAGCGGGCCGGGCATGGTGAACAGCAAATTACCCGCGCCTGCCTTGCGCAGCTTGATCGGCGCCAGACCCTCCGCGACGTAATAGCGATGCAGCGCCTGGAGATCCCGTCCTTCAAAGCAGAGATGGAGGAAGCCGGGGTCGGGATGTTTGGCGTCCGTGGGGTAAAGTTCGATGAACTGGCGATCATTGATCTTCATGAACGCTTCATAGATCACCCCGTTGCGAGAGAGTGCGAAGACCCGCACGAAGCCGAGCTTTTGATAGAAGGCCACCGAGGCGCGGAGATCGCGAACCCGCACAGCAATATGCGCAATGCCGGCCAGACGGGGTGAAGGTGCGACAGCCGCGCTGGCGCCAGCGAGGCTGGTATTCGCGGGGCTGGCGCTGCCAGTGCCGGGCTCCTGCTCGACCGCCATCTGTTTCAGCTCGGAGGCCGCCAACAGGAATCCGCCCACGCCGTAGGTGTAGCTGGAGGACGGAAGATAATACGCTGGCTCGGCGCCAGTCTGCTGAATGTCTCCGAGACGTCCGTCGGCGTAAACATGGTTCAGCAGCCCGCGCCATCCGGCCTGGACCACTGGCAAGTAGGTTGCACGGTCCAGCACGCCGTGGTGGATGCCCCAGGCCATGGCGTAGACAAACAGTGCGGAGCCGGAGATCTCCGGCGCCGGGTAGTCTTTGGGATCCAGAAGGCTGGCGTGCCAAAGTCCGGTGTGGGGATCCTGCAGGCTGGCGATGCGCGCCGCCATCGCGCGCAGTTGATCGGTGTAGAAGCCACGGCGAGGATCATCAGCGGGCAGATAGGGCAATGTTCGCACGATGCCGGCCATCACCCAGCCTTCTCCACGCGACCAGAAGATTGCCTTGCCGTTCGGACCACGCTTGCCGATGTAGCTTGCATCACGCGCGTAGAGATGTTCCTGCGGCTCGTACAGCAGTGAAGAGGTCCGCTGCCATTGCCGGTCAAGATAATCGATGTACTTGTGCTCTCCCGTAGCCGCGTACATGCGCGCCCAGACCGGAGGAGCCATGAACAGGGAGTCGCACCACCACCACGGAATGCGCGGGTCGCTCGGCTGCAAGGTATCCAGCCCGATCACCGAGTCAAGCGCCGCCTGGGTTGGAGCGATCCACCCTGGATGCTTTTTATCCGATTCCAGATAGAGTTCCAGATAGGTTTGACCCAGACTTTGGTCATCTGCGTTGGGGCTGGGGCCACGCAGTTGCCAGTGGTACCGCTCAGCCATCTGCAGCATGGCGTCGCGGTACTTCGGATCGCCCGTAGACCGTGACGCCGCCATCAGGCCAGAGTAAAGAACGCTCCAGGTCCAGATGCGATCGAAGTACGGCTGCGAGCGCGCGAGTTGCCAGTCTGCCACCTTGCGGATGACGTGGTCCAGCGCTGCGGGCGTCCATGCGGATGAGAGATCGTTCGCCGGCGGTCCAGGATTGGTCGGCGCATCGCCGAAGTGGCGAGAGATATCTTCGTCGATGCCCGACTGTTGCTGTGGAGTAGGCAAAGGGCCGACTTGGTCCTGAGCCTGTTCGCGAACCGGCTCGCCTGCCAGGCCGCCGGTTGAAGCAGTTGCCTGCGCCATGCCGGCGATCAGCAGAGGGAGTACCACGATAAACGTCTTCCAGCGCATGATCCGCATCATTGCTCGCCTGCCGCCGGCTGGGCGGCCGTGGGGATTCCAGTAACGCCGCTGCCGTGTTCAACCAGCAGGCGGCTGCCGTCCACAGTATGGAGCACCACGTCTTTGAACTTCCAGTCCTTCACGTAATCCAGATGGCCCGCACGCTGCGCCTGCACGTTCCAGTGCTTGAGCGTGAAGTCCTCCAGTGGCTCGGTAGGGTAGCCGTTGACGTCAAAGGCGGTCCTGGCCCCGGTTGCCTGAACGTTCCAGATGCGTACATCCTGTACCTGCTCGATGCCCTTCGAGAGCGGCACGGGAGTTGCCATGGTCCGGTAATAGGAGGGCACGTCCTTCATCCCCGGCGGGATCCTGGCATAGCTGTACTGAGGGTACCAGTTCATCGTCATACGAAAGACGGTGGGCACGCCAACCGTAGTGATGTCATGGATGCGGATGTCTTTGGCATAACCACCTCGCGTCTGCGCGGACTTGAAGAGGATGCCGTTGGGCGTGGGGGCGAGCACGCGCAGATGATAGATCGTGATGTTGCGAAAGCCGCCCGAGGTTTCACTGCCAAAGGTGACGCCGGCGGCTGCCTGCCGGATGATGGAGTCGCGAATGACCACATCTTCGGTTGGCCGGTTTACGCGCAGTCCATCAGCGTCGCGGCCGGCTTTGAGGCAGAGCGCATCGTCGTTGTTGGTGACGTCCACATGCTCCACCAGGATGTGGCTGGAGGAGTCAATGTCCACGCCGTCCGTACTGGGGCCTTTGCCATCGATATTGTTGTTGATGGTGACGCCGTTGACCACGACGTGCTGAGAGTAGCAGATGTGGACCGTCCAGAAGCCGGAGCGCTGGAGCTTGAGCCCTCCGCCGAGGGTTACGTCACTGGAGTCGAAGATCTGGATGAGGCGAGGACGCCGGGCGTCGTAATCGGCTGCCCAGCGCATGCCCTTGGGCACATACAGCTTACGCAGCTTGAAGAAGACCTCCCAGAAGACCCGGCCGTTGCCGTCTATCACGCCGCTGCCTTCGATGCGGACGTGGGATTGCTTGTAAACATTGATCAGCGCCGCGGGCCAGGTCATTTCAATCCCCGCCACGCGCGTGGGCATCATCGGGTAGTCTTCAATGTGTTGCGAGCCGGTCAAGGTGACCCCGCCGCCAATCCGCAGCGTGACTCCCGCTTTCAGGAAGAGCGAACCGGTAAGATACACGCCGGCAGGGAACGTAACCGTGCCGCCCTGCGCGGCAGCCGCGTCAATGGTCTTCTCAATCGCAGCGGTATCCATGGTCTTTCCGTCGCCCACCGCGCCATACTTTGCCACACTAAAGAGCTTGCCCCGCGCGGCGGCAGCCACGCCCGGATGCAAGAGACTGAGGATGAGCGTTGCCGCCAGGAGCGCCGGGAGAAGAGGGGAACGTGTCATTGTGCTGGTTTGACCTCGAGCAACTGAATGGGTCCAAAGAGACCCGATGGGAGTGGATGCAGATCTTTCGTATCCTGATTGACGGCCCGGCGGCCGTAGCGCATCCAGACCAGATGAAAGTCTGCGGGAGCCTGACCGGCGAGCCGGTTGATTGCTGTGTTCGCCACGCGCACTTCCAGTTGATTGTTCCCTGCGTGCAGCTCAGAGGTGATATCCAACCGGTAAGGCGGGTGCCATAAGGAGCCGGCACGCTTGCCGTTCACCAGCACCACCGCGGCATCACGGACAGGAGCGGAAAGCATGGCGCGCGTGCCATTCCGGATCTCCGGATCCACGTCCGCAGGCGAACTCTGGCCAAAGTCCAGCAGGACGCGCCCGGCGGAGAGCTCAACGGCACGGATGTTCAATTGCCTGCGATAGATTGCCACGCCAGAGAAGAAGTGCCGTCCCGTCAGATCGCTCCACGAAGACAAGCCATCCAGGGCTTGCGCGCCGCCTTTGGTTCCCGCAAACTCGATGCTCCAGCCGTGGTCGAGCGTCTTGAGCAGCGTAGCGTTGCCGGAGAGACCGTTGCCGGGGGCAGCAGAGCGTGTGCCCAGCGGATGGTCGCTGGCGACGATGACCCGAGACTCGTAAGGAGCCAGATCGAGCGTGACATCTCCTGAGGGAAGGGATTGAATCGCGCCGGAGAAGGGGCTCCACGATGAGATTGCACTGCGCGGATGGCGGAAGTGAGCGGTTGTCTGGATGGGATGGTTGCTGGTGTTCACCAGGAAGTAGATATCCGCATCAGACAGCTTGCGATGCAGCAGGCCAATCTCGGCGGGGTCGGTTGAGATCTGGACGTCCGGTGCGATCACGCGGCCAAGCGCCGCACCCAGAGAGGAGTCGCTCTGTACGGTCTGCATTCCAGGCAGAGCAAAGAGCCGCTGCGCAAGCTGTTGCACCTGCGCGGCCGTTGCCGCTGCGTTCTGAAATCCCGGCGCTTTGGTTGGCGTAGACCCAACCGCAATGATCTTGCCGCCCTGCTGTACGTAGGTGATCAACGAAGCAAGCGTTGCAGGCGCCAGACGCTGTACGTGCGGCAGCACCAGCACAGGATAGTGGATGCCCACGCGCGCGATGGCCTCCGCATCGACGTAGTCGAAGTTGTGTCCCGCGGCTTCGATCTGCTGCGTCAGCTCCGGGGTGACGAACTGGGGCATCAAATCAGAGAGGCTGGCGCGGCCGGGGGCGAACTCCGCGTAGGCATCGTCTTCCGGCAGCAGGACGGCAACATCGTTGGCCGGCTCACCCTGGCGCAGGAGGTAGCTTAGCCGTTGCAGATAGGCCGTCACATCCGGCATCACGATCCACCACGGGTTATGGTCGTTGAGCGCTGCCGCCGCGTAGAACTGCCATCCCGGCTCGGCGACGCCCGGCGGTGAGTATGGCCATCCGTGGCCAACAATCTGGTTGACGCCTTCGAGGAAGAAGCGATCCGCCTCGGCCTTCATGTCCAGCGGCGTGGCGCGGAACGCCGGCGAGTGCAGCCACGTCCAGACTTCGCCGGAGATCACAGGCCGCCCGTATAGATGTCCGGCAGAGGTTGCCCAACGAGCGTAGGAGAATCTGTTCCACAGCGATCCTTCGCCCTCCGGCAAGGCCACCAGCCGGTTGCTGGAAAGAGACACTGGAGGATAGCCGTAGTTCTGCGACCGGAAGAGGGTGCCGTGATCCTTTGCCCAGCCATTGACCTGGGTGAGGTAGTTTTCATTCGCCAACTCGGTGAGCGTCAGGCCCCAGTCATGGCGAAGCTCCGCTGCCTGCTCTCCCGTGCCGCTGGCCAGCTCCGGCAGATAGGGCAGCAGGTTGTAGCCGCGGCGGCGCTGAAACTTGGCCAGAAAATTTGTCGTCCAGTCCGTCCCAAAGACTTCCAGGCTGTCACTGAAGACGGCGAACGGAGGCTGCGAGCCGAAGGCCGTGAGCAACGGATCGCCCACATGGTGCAAATAGGAGGCAACCGCCGCATGGCTGTAATGGTCCACCACAAAGCCGGAGGCGCCTACGGCAGCACGCTTCACCTGCTGCCCTGTCTGGCTGGCGATGTAAAACACCGCTACGCGCGCGCCGGGCGCCGGAGCCACGCTGAGGCGGCCATGACGCGGCGTGAAGGGGATCTGATGAAGGCCGGAGGCAGCGTAGTCCCTGGCCGTCCCCGGACCCGCGAAGACCGCAAGCAGCGCTTCACCATTTTCAAGCGACGGAACCGCGATGCTTGCCGCGCTTCGTGGAATCTCGACGACGACAACGCGCAGCCGCCCAGCGGCCTGGTCAATGGGTACACTGGGGCCGCCGTAGGGCCAGCCACTGGCTAGCGTAAGGTCAACCCTCATGCCATTCTGACGCGCGGTTTTGTTCACGAACGATAGCGCATTCAGAAAGCCATCGGAGAGATAGGGAAGATTCCGGAAGCCGGTGGATGCGTTGTCCAACGCCTGCGGATAGACGGGCTGGATCTCAAAACCGCCGATGCCGGCAGCCTTCATGGCCAGAATCTCCCGCTGCAACTCCGGCTTGACCACGGCAGGCCCGAACCACCACCAGCGCATCAGGATGCGGGCGTCGTCCGGCGGCTGAGCGAAGTGCGGAGCCACCTCCGCGATTCGCATCGCGCCCACATAGGGTAATTGCTGCGCGTGGACTACACAGGAGCAGCAGGCAAGAGCAAGCAAACCCAGACCGCGCCGGAGCAGGCAACGCCAACGGGTTGCGGTGAAGGGCGATCGTTGCGCCAAGCTCAGGGTGAACACCATATCCATCTCCATCTGTGGCAACCTTCCAAATTCTCCAGAAGTTGCAAGGGTAAGAGCAGGGCCTGCAAGGCGTAAACAGCTTGCGGCAGACGTGCGCAAGAAAGATACGCGCGGCCCGCAGCCGCTGGCAAACCGGCCAGGCGAGAGTTGCCTGGGCCACGAAACATGTGCCAATAGGAAAAACATTCTTCCGCAGAATACACGATTTGCGGGCAGTGTCTTCGAAGCTCTCCAGCGGCTGGACGAGAAAGCGGATCGTCGGAAAAGTGCGAGCGGATGGGACGTTGCAGGCCGATGGAGAGGACCTTCTCATGCCCTGCGCCGGGATCCAGAGCGATTGAGGATCTTGAACCGCTTCAGGATTCGGAACCACATGTCCGGCAATACGCAAAGGGTTGCCATTTGGTCAAACAGAGCGGCTGGCAACCAGCGGCTGACTGCCCGCGAGTCGTTGGCTGGCAATCCAGCGGCTGACTGGCGACGAGTGGCTCAAGGGGAGCTAATAGCGCCGCACCACCTCGCGGTGACGCGTAACCCACCAGCAGGGGTTGTTCCCCTCCTGAGGATAGAGGGAACGAGTGCAAGGCTCGGCCGAGGCTCCCTCCGGGAAGTAATCCATCTTTCCACCCTTCAGGCCGCCGACCGTGTACCGCTTGACCACGACGGATCCCATTCCGCCTCCGCGGGCTACCCTAAGTCTCCACACCGCAAAGTCCAGCGGATACAGGATGGTCGCAAGCAGCAGCAGGATGCCGATGCCCTGCAGCACCTTTTTGAAGACAAACGTCTCAATGACCAACTCCTCCGGCATACGCTCTCCCCTTCCTTCGGCATCCAAAGGCTTGCCGGCTCCCCGGGCCGAATGTCTCCAGTCTGACGCAGGGGGTTGTATTAATGTATGCGCCCGAAGCAGGAGACTCTGCAACGCAACAGCATCGGAGTCAGCTTCGCAGCCGCTTTGGGTGGGTGAATCTATGCACGGATGGTACATGGAAGCTATCGATACCAGTGCCGGAACAAACCTCTCCATGGCTAGCGCTCCATACATTCCTGGCCATGCTGGTATTTTCTGCCCACCTTCTGGCCCAGGCCAGCCGAAGTCGGCGCCCTCAACCGGCGTGGCGGTGGCGACCTCTGTTGCTCTATCGGTCGCAGCCGCGCAAGCTCCTCCGCCGGACGCAGCCCTACCCGCGGCGCTCGGCGCGGAGTCATTCAGCGAATCCTCTTCGGCTATGGATCCGGCTCCCCAGCAGATTCCACCCTCCGAACAGCCGCCGGTCGAACAACAGAGTCCGTCCGGACAGACGTCCCCAGGCGGTACGCCGCCCGCTACGGACCGCGAACAGCGCAGGGCCCGCGCGCAGGCCGAACTCAAGGCCGAAGGGAGTCCCAGCGGATCCTGCGGGTCTTTCCAGCCTTCAACAGCGTGCTGGGAGGCCAGGCTGACCCGCTGACCTCGGCCCAAAAGTTCAGCCTTTTCTTTGTTGATATCGTCGATCCGTACCAGTTTGCGGCAGCAGGTGTCGATAGCGGCCTGCAAGAGATCAACGACTCCTATCCCGGCTTCCATCAGGGCGTCGCTGGCTTGGCGCGCAACTACACCGCAGCCTACGCGGATGACTTTGACGGTAGCCTGTTCGCGATTGCCGTGCTCCCCTCGCTGCTCCACCAGAACCCACGATACTTCCGGCTGGGGCATGGCGGCATCCTGCATCGGCTGTTCTACTCCCTTTCCACGGCTGTCCGCTGCAAAGGCGACGATGGAAGGTGGGAACCCAACTACTCCAATGTGCTGGGCAACCTGATCGGCGGCTCGATCGCCAACTTCTACTTTCCGCCTGCCGATCGTGGAGTTGGCCTGGCCGTGGACCGCGCGGCGATTGTGACGGCCGAGGGCTCGTTCGGGTCGCTCATGGTGGAGTTCTATCCGGACGTGATTGAGCATT
>DAHXNO010000026.1 GCA_027365345.1 Granulicella sp. | reverse complement strand
CGCTCGGCGTCGCGACGGTCGGTCTTCACCCGGTCGCCGGACCTCATCGGCACCAGCGTCGGCGCAATCACATCGCACGCCACGCCCAACTCCGCCAACTGCCAGTAGAGCACGTAGCCCGTCGGGCCAGCCTCATAGCAGCGTCTCGGATGTTGCGTAAGCCTTCTCCGTTCGATTTCTCAAGTAGTAACCGGGCCTGCTCGCGGTTGAGCCAGTTGGCCGCCCGGCAGCCGAGTTGCTTTCCGCCTTTAGCTCGCCTGATGCCAGCAGCGAGTTCCGGACTCAGCAGACCCGAGTCTGCCGCCTCGTAGGCGAGTCTCCTGACTGCCGCGAGCCTTTGGTTGATCGTACCTGTGGCTAGTCCGAGCGATTCAAGGTAGAGACGGAAGCGGAGAACGACGGTTCGATTCAGAGCAAGCCTTGGCTCGGGACAGTACCAAGTGATGAACTGCTCCATCGCAAATCTATAGTTTCACCGCGAACGTGGCGAAATCAAGCTGTTCAACACTGAGGTTTTCGCATGATTGGGAAGAGGCAGGTGCAGGACGAGCTTCCGCTCGACGTGCTTCTTGGTCCTTGTGGGCATACACGCGGCCTCCTCTGCCGCAGACCTGCCCACCAATGTATCCGCGTCCTCAGGATTTCAGATGACCGGGTTGGACAAGCGCCTTGGCGATTCATCGCCAACGGATACTGGCTTCTTCCCGCAAGGGCGCTTGAACCAGGCCGCCGGCGCGGCGGCTTAGTTCAAACCGCTTTCGCGGATGTTGCTTTACCCTGTCCATCCGCGAAGAGGCTGCGTATGGATGGGGCGCCCGACATGGATGGGCTCAGCTCCATTGGACTTGATTCCAGCAATGCAGCCATGCGATCCGGTTGTATGGAGATGGCCTGCGGACATGGGTGCGGGCGTTGGGTCGATGTTTAGTGGTAAAGAGCCGCCTGCAATTTGCTGGATGATCGACGCAACACTTTGGCCGCCCCTGTGTTTCAACTTGAGATGACGGATCATTCCACTGGATGACGTTCGAAGACGCCATGAGCAGGGTATCGCTCTGCATGGATGGTCAAGATTCAACGCTTTGATCCCCGATGCTGTTTGAAGGGTGCAAAAGCATTTGAATTCAACCCTGTCTGGTTCAATGAGCCGGAAGGGCAAAAGAGAAAGGAAGTTCAGCTATGCGCTATTTGCGGTATCTCTCGTTGGTTGGCGTCGTGGGAGGGTTGTGCCTTGCCGCGAGCAAACCTATGTCTGCATCTCCGTTGTCCGTGGGCGGAAACCTATCTTCGATAGCTGGGTTGCAGGCCCAGATCGTGGTGGGTTGGTATGGCGGGCGCTATTGGGATGGACACCGTTACTGGAACCGGCGTGAATGGTTCGCGGCGCATCCCGGCTGGGCGTACGGTTGGGGACCGGGGTGGAACTATCATCCGGGAGGCGTCGTGGGCGGGCCAGGACTTGCGATTGGCTGGTATGGCGGGCGCTATTGGGATGGATACCGTTACTGGAATCGGCGTGAATGGTTCCCGGCACATCCGGGCTGGCGTGGCGGCTGGGGTCCCGGTTGGCACTATCATGCGTAGCGCGGCGCAGGCGATTTTTACCTATCCGGAAGAGTGGAGCGATGTTCGTTGCTCTACTCTCCGGGTAGGAGCGTGGATGGTTGAAGTTGAAGAGATCGGCTTGAATGGCCGGCTCGCGGAGCTTGTCGTTGTCGAGGGATTTTCCTGGCGCGGCGGGCGGCGCTTGGGTGGCGGCGCCTTTCGGGTTGCGCGCGCAGGCGGCTGGAATGGTTGCATCGGGTGGGTGATTTCGCGGCGGAGACGCGTGTGGCCGAGGTTGCGGTCTGAATTGACGCGCAAGCGCGCACGGGGCCGGAGGCGAGATTTGAGGTCATTGTGTTAGTCGACGCGCCGGGATTGAGCGCGAAAGGCCGACATGCGGGTCCTGGTTGCCATTGCACAAGGCTTTGTGGCGAGACGCTCTTTTCTGCTCAAGAGTAGACTGGCGTTTGTCACAGTCTATTGCCGCTTTTGAGGAACGTGCATCATGCCGCTGGTTGCAGACAGCCGGAGCGACCCGAAACGGTCTTTATCGTGGATTCACGTTCTGGTTGCAGCGCTTGGTGTCCTGGTGCTGTTTGGAAGCTGTGTGTACAACGCGAAGCACGATTCTGTGAGCTGGGACGAGTCACAGCACCTGTATTCGGGATGGCTTTCATGGGAGCGTGGAGACTTTGGGTACAACCCGGAGGTTCCGCCGCTGTTGAAGATGTGGGATGCTATTCCGCTGTTGCGGCGTACCATCGCGGCCCCGGCATATACGGGCGACGATTTCAAGAAGGAAGGGTTTGTCCTGGGGCAGCGCTTTCTGGCGGCTAACGGGATTGACCGGACGCTGATCCCGGCGCGGATGATGGCTTGCGGGCTGACGCTATTGCTGGCGGTGCTGGTCTTTTGTTGCGCAAACGAGATGTTTGGCGCGGATGCGGCTCTGTTCGCGCTGCTCTTGTTTTGCTTCGATCCGAACTTTACGGCCCACGGGGGCTTTGTGACGACCGACGTTGGAGCGTCGCTTACGATGCTTGCCGCCATTTATGCGTTTTACCGCTATGTGGAACGGCCCTCGGCGAGCAGGATGGTGATTGCCGGGTTTGCCGTGGCTCTCACGATGACGGCGAAGTTCACGGGCGTCTTTATTGTTCCTCTTTTGTGCGTGATCGCGGTTGTGGATGGGCGAGGGCTGAGACGCGAGCGAAAGGCGGGGTCGGCCACGGCGATGCAGATGGCCACGGCACTGGCGGCGGCCTTCGCGATCGGGGTGGGGTGGATCTGGGCGATATACCACTTCCGATTCGCGGCTCGCCCCGCAGGCTTGGCACTCAACCCGGCGAACGACGTTTATCTGCGGCGGCTGGAGCCGCCCGTGTCGCGCGGGGCGATATTGACCGCGAGCCATTTCCACCTGCTGCCGGAGGCATATATCTATGGGTTAGCGGATACGAAGATATCATCCGGTTCGCTGCCGAGTTACTTCTTTGGCAGGACGTATGCGGGCGCACCACATTTGTATTTTCCGATGGCGCTGTTGATCAAGAGTACGCTGCCTTTCCTGCTGCTGCTGGGTATGACGATCGTCTTCGCGTTTCGGCGCAGTTGGAGGCGCCGCAGAGAGATTGCATTTTTAACGATTCCGCCAGGCTTTCTGTTTTTGTTGTGTTCTTCCTCATCGCTCGGCATTGGGTACAGGCATCTGCTTCCGATTCTGCCGCCGCTGTACATCCTGATTGGGGGCTGTGCAGCGTTTCTTGTTTCAGAGAGGCCGAAGCTTGCCTATGTATTTGGCGCGCTTTTGCTGTGGCAGGCGGTAACCACAGAGGCGGCGCGCCCCGGCCTGCTGGCGTATGCGAATGAGGCGTGGGGTGGGCCTGCGAAGACGCATCTGTATCTTTCTGATTCGAACGTCGATTGGGGCCAGCAGTTGAAGTACGTGAAGCAGTATCTGGGCGGCCACGACTCGCAGCCTTGCTACTTTGCCTACTTTGGGCAGGGGCCGGTGGACTTCAGGGATTATGGCGTGAGGTGCCATGTGTTGCCCACAGGGTCTGCGCTGTGGACGGGGCAGCCGGTGATGCGGTTTGGAGATAACCCGTTCGTCTCGGGGACGCTGCTGATCAGTGATGGCGTGGTCGCCGGGGCGGATATCCCCGGAAAGAGGAACCCTTACGCCCGATTCGCCGCGGTGAAGCCGGTGGCGGTGGTCGACCGGGGCGTCTACGTGTATCAGGGGCGTTTCGATTTGTCCAAGGCGGCCGCGCTGGAGTATGTGCATGCCGCAGAGGAGGCCGCGGCGCAACATGACGATGACCTTGCGAGGCGCGATGCCGATGCAGCCATTCAACTTGACGGAGATGATCCTGAGGCTCATGCCATTCTGGGCGACATGCTGGCTGCGCGGGGCAACACGGTCGCGGCGACGAGGGAGTATGGGGCGGCGCTCGCATCGCCGGAGCTCGATCGGACGTTTCAGAAGGAACTTATTACGCAGTTGCGGTTGAAGGTGAAACACTGAACGGTTTGGTGCGGCGGAGATCCAGGTCCCGGTGGGAGGAGGTAAGGCGTTGCGCCGCCGGGGTTGCTGGCGCTGCCGGGGCGGTTCCGGAGCAGGGAGGTCCGGCGCAGCGTGGCGGCGCTGAGTGGTTTTCCGGAGAGGCTGGGAGCGCAGATGCCAGGGCGGTATGAGGGCGAGGGCGACGCCTGAGCGGGGCGAGGAGGCCGGTGATAGTGTGGTAGCGGGAGGATACTCGATGCGACCCTTGAAAGGCGTGGGGTGGGCGTTGTATGTGGCCGTCAGTTACCTGATCTTCGCGGAAGCGGTGCAGGCATGGATCAGGCTGCCGACGGCGGGAAACATCCTCTTTACCCTGGTGTTTGTGCTGTTCTCCGTGCTGCACTGCGCGGCGATGCAGGGATGGAGGCGGACGGCAGTCTTCTTTCTGGCTTCGGCGTTGGTGACTTACACGATGGAAGAGATCGGCGTTCGCACAGGGTGGGTCTTCGGAGCCTATCACTATAGCGATCTGCTGGGGCCGAAGCTGGGACACGTCCCGGTGCTGATCCCGCTGGGGTGGTTCATGATGATCTATCCGTCATGGATCGTTGCCCGGGTTCTGCTGCAAGGAGCGAATACGCGACGGTGGCCGGGCGTGGTGCTGCAGGCAGCCGTTGCGGCGGTGACGATGACGGCGTGGGATGTGGTGATGGATCCAGGGATGTCCACCGGCGGAGCGAATTGGGTGTGGGAGCACGGTGGAGCGTATTTCGGCGTTCCGCGGCATAACTATGGCGGGTGGCTGGCGACCACGTTTCTGGTGTACCTGATCGCCGGCTGGCTGTGGAGGGCCGCCGACCGGAGCGATGCGGAGAAGCTATGGTTTCCCGCCCTGCCGGTGCTGGTCTACGCGCTATTCGCCGCCCGCTATGTGGCCAGCAACCATTATGTGGCACTACAGATGGTGGCGATCTTTGCGATGGGGTTGCCGGCGCTGCTGGCGGTTGCGAGGGTGGTGCTGGGGCATGATGGCTCCGCGCCGCGAGATGGCCGGGCGAGTTGATTGAGGCGAACGCGTTGGCGAGTGGAGTGGATTTATCTCCTACTTCGAGCCCGGAGGCACCATGCCGTTCATACGCAGGTACTCGACCATCTGACCGTAGTGGTCGAAGCCGTGTGCGGAGATGAAAGACGCGATGACCGAGCGGGTGTGCAGGCCGTCAACTCCGTCGATGGCTGTGTAGGCGTTGGCGGGAGTGATCGACGCGAGCGCCTTGTGGGCGTAGGCGAAGGAGTCCGCCGCCGCCTTCACGAGTTGGTCCTTCGTCGTCATGCTATCGATGCTCTTCATGTCGACGGGCGGCTTCTCCCCGAGAATCTTCGAAGCGAAGAAGTAGTTCGCCTCCGTGACGTGCGAGATCTCCTGCGCGAAGTTGCGGACGCCGTCATACTTCGCTCCCTGCGAGGGCGCGAAGGTAGCAGCGGTGGGCGCAAAGCCGTATTTGTCCGCAGGCATCTCCTTCGCGACTCCCATAAACTCATGCTCGAAGAGGTTGAGCAGTTCATCCTGGGCCTGAACCGGCGACATTTGCGTGCCAACGGCTACTTTCATGTGAGTTGAGCCCATTTGTGCAGAGCTCGCCAGCGTACAGATTCCGAGAATCAGAGAAGTGCAGATAGAACGAAGACGCATGGATCACCTCACTCGCGAATTTGCACAACAGTCTAGCAGATGGGCCGGCGGTGCGGTTTGGCGAGAGCGGTGGGCCGGCTGCGGAGGTTTGCGTCTGCCGGATGGTTGTCTGCGATGCAGCCTCGGTTCCGGTTCCGGGGGCAAGGCTGGGAGGCCAAGTGGATCGCTCTCCGTGCCGGCCAGGTCTGCGACGACACAAAGATGTGTGGATGGAGTTTCGTGGTATCCCACAACTCTCCGAGAGGAACGCGGTGAGATAGGGGGGCACCTGTGGCTTTCTGCCGATGCGGACGCAAGCGACCGCGGTGCTAGAGGGGTTTGCCGATCTCCCAGCGGTGACCGAAGGGGTCTACCAGAGAGCCGTCACGCCAGCCGTAGTCGTGGTCCTCTACCGGGTTACGAACTGTGGCGCCAGCAGCGATGGCCTGGTCGAAGACGGTGTCCGGGTCGTCCACGATGAGCATCAGCCGTACCGGTGTTCCGCCGAGTTGGGCTGGCGAGGGGTTGCCGATCGCTTCGCCAGCCGGATGTACCCAGAACTCTGCACCGTGCGCCAGAAGCTGGGCGACCATCTCCGCAGATGCGGGGGTGCTCCAGCCGGTGGTTGCGCCGAATGCCTTGCCGTAAAAGGCGATGGCCTCGCGGACGTCGCCGGGTATGTGCAGCATCGCTGAAAATCGATGGTTCATGGTGGGCTCCTTGTGCCGGCTGCTGGTTCGCTTGCAGGGAGACGAGTTTACACTAGCTGGGATTCGAGCGGCCGGAGTTCCGGCGGCGCCGGGGCGGGGTGGTCCGCGGAGTCGCAGGTTGCCCGAGGGTGGGCCGGGCATAGATGGCCGGGCTGCCGGCGACCGGTAGATCGGACTGTATGGATAAAGGGGCCTGGTGTGATCATCGTGACCCTGGAGTTGTTTTAAATGCGTCCACAGCCTACAGCACGCCTGGTGTTCCGGAGTTGGACCGAGCAGGACACGGCGCTTGCCGAGTCTCTGTGGTGCGATCCGGAGGTGACACGGTACTTTGGCGGGGCGATGAGCCGCGAAGAAGCCCGTGAACGGCTGCGCATCGAGTGCGACCGCGAGAGCCGTCTCGGAGTTCAGTATTGGCCGCTGTTTTTGCGGGAGACGGGTGAGTTTGCGGGGTGCTGCGGTCTGAGGCCGTGGTCGCTCGACGCCAACACGGTCGAGACCGGCGTCCACTTGATGCGGTCTGCGTGGGGATTGCGGCTGGGCGAGGAGGCGATGCGAGCGGTGCTGGCGTATGGATTTGATGCGCTGGGTTTGCCCAGGGTGGTTGCCGGGCATGGCGTGGAGCATGAGAACTCCCGGAGGATGCTGGAACGGCTGGG
>DAHXNO010000014.1 GCA_027365345.1 Granulicella sp. | reverse complement strand
GCCAGACAACCGCTATCGGCGGCCCGTGACGGCGAGCCATCCTGGAGGTTATAACCAGATTGGCGTTACCTACGATCCGAACTGGAAATACAGCGCTGACAATGGCACGGTTCAACGAGATGGCCAAGTGCTGTATTACTTTCCAAGCGACGCTCCACACGTTTTGAAGTACACGTTGAAACCGGATGGCAACGAGTCCGGGATGCTCAAGCCGAAGGCACTGCGGATCCTGCCGACGACGCCCGTTGGAATTGTGCAGTACAGACTCACCTTAAAGCCAGGCGAAGCGACAACATTAGATTTCAAGCTTCCGGTAGTTCCCGTAGCCGCAGGATCGACAGACGCCGCAAAGATCGCATCTGCAAGTTTCGATACGTACTTGCCGCAGACAACTCTCTTCTGGGATAAGATCTTGCGCCAAGGCACGAACATCACTGTGCCGGAAGCGAAGGTGAACAACACCTTCAAGGTAAGTCTTATCTATGATCTGATTGCGCGAGAGAAGATCGGCGACAACTATATCCAGACCGTGAATGACTTTCACTATCATGCATTTTGGTTGCGCGATGCCTCCTTCATCGTTCGCATGTACGATGTTACGGGCTATCCGATATTTGCCCAGCAGGATCTTGACTTCTTCAAACGATGGCAACAGCCAGATGGCAACTTTGTCTCTCAAGGAGGACAGTTTGATGGAGTTGGCCAGGTCCTGTGGGCATATGGTGAGCATTACAGGATAACCCATGATCGAGCGTTTGCTGAGCAAGTGTTTCCTGCCGTGGTGAAGGCCGTGGCATGGATCACCGAGGCGAGACAGAGTGATCCTCTGCACCTTCTGCCGACTACCCGGCCAGGGGACAACGAGAATATAACCGGTCATGTGACAGGACATAACTTCTGGGCGCTGGATGGATTGAAAAACGCAGTGGTTTTGGCAAAAGCCACGGGCCATGAAGCAGAAGCACAGACCTTCCACCACGAGTATGACGATTATCTAGCGACATTCCTTCATGTGTTAGATAGCGTCACCAAGAAGACCGATGGCTACATCCCACCTGGGCTCGATGGACAACATGGGCAGGACTGGGGAAATATGCTTGCTATCTATCCGGGGATGGTTTTGGATCCAAATAATCCTATGGTGACAGCGACGCTGGATGCGACACGCGCCAAGTACCGGGAAGGCATCATGACCTATGATGATGAAAAGGACTTGCATGACTATCTGGCATTCAGCAACACGGAGACGGAGCTTATACGCGATCAGCAAGAGTTGGCGGTAAAGGATTTGTATGCAGAGCTTGTGCATACGAGTTCGACACACGCTGGGTTTGAGACCGATATTCCATCCTGGGGAGACAGAGATTTTGAAGACAACCTGACGCCACATGGATGGTTTGCAGCCAGGTTAAGGATTTGCCTGCGTGATATGATGGTGCGCGAAGAAGGGCATGACCTGCATTTATTGTCAGCCATTTCGCCCGCCTGGATCGGCAAGGGAGACAGTATCGAGGTCAATCAGGCCCCGACGAATTTCGGGGTGGTGACATTCTCTTTGAAGTCTACGTCGGCCAACCATGCCGATCTGCATCTGGACAGTTCGTTTACTGATCCTCCCCAACGCATCATTCTGCATCTGCCTTGGTTTATGAAGACGACAAAGGTTATGGCTGACGGGAAGACGATTGCGATCTCAGGAGATAGGGTGGCGCTCCCCATACACGTCAGAGATATCAGCATCGACTGGACGAAAAGGTCTGATAGCAAACCTCTCAGTTATGACCTTGCGGTCTCGCAGTATAAAGCAGAGTATGCTGCTCGATATCAGCGACTGATGCAAACAGGGAAACAGTGACGAAGCATGAACCGCGATGCAGTCCAATCCTGTTATTCTCCATGCTCCGCCAGATCCGGAGCATGGAGAGCGCGGTTCGAATGCAAAGCGGGAATAGATTGGTTGCAGGTTCCTTTCATACGGAACCCAATGTACTTGTTTCACGGGTTCATGAGAACGACTGAATCTGTGTTGACCAGCAAATTCCAAGAAAGAGGAAGCCGTGATCTCTCGTCGACGCTTTCTGAGAGGAACAGCAGCCTATGCCACATCCTGGCAGTGGTTGCATGAGGCGATGGACCGATTTGCCGGGTTGGCGATCGGGCGATCGAAGAGCGGTGAAGGTGGATCGGCGACATCGACACGCATTGGGAACTTTTACTTTCAGGCCCCTAATGGCATCGCCTTTATCCGAGATGATGCTGCGGCGTTTGTCATCAATCCGGGAGGCTCCTACAACGCTGGAATTGTCTCTCCAGATGACTCTTTTCACAGGATTGTCTTTTCACCCTCGACGGTGACGCCTCTTCAGCATCCATTCCGACCTGCAGAGTCGGGTTCTAACGGTCTGCGCAGGGTGGATTTTAAATGGTCGCGGATGAGTGACGTGATCGTGGGGCGTCTTGTCTCCGCGTACCCATGCGAGATGCGCTTCGGCTTGAACGATAACTGGCCTGGATTCAGCAGTGAGTTCTCTGCTGAGGATGGTGGGGTGAAGGGTGTCGCCAAGCTTGCGAATGGGACGACGGTGACGTGGAGGTTAAAGACCCAACCTGCCGTCAAGTCGGTGGATGCGACACAGTTCACGGTAGACATTGGAGGGCCTGAACAGCCGACGTATGTTGTGGCAGGATTCGGAGAGTTGCCATCGTTCGACGGGATTGACGACCGATTGGCCGAGGCAGAACGAGAGTATGAAGATCGGTGCCCTAAGGCGCAGGGGCCATCAGGCGACATTCTAGCTGCGATTGCAGACAACTTGAACAACTCACGGATTTACTCCAACGATAACAAGAGGCTGGCAATCAGTGTATCTCGCACCTTTGCCAGCGGGTCTCCGAACTCCTGTGCTTATTTTTGTTGGGACAGCTTTTTCAATGGACTGCTGGCTTGCCTGGATGACCCGCTGATGGGACGCGATACCGTGCGCGCCATGCTTTCTTATCAGAGTGCCGATGGCATGGTTCCCAATTGGGCACATTCCAGTCATATGATTGAAGGGCGACTTGCCGACTCCAGCACGGACAGATCCCAGCCTCCAGTGGGAGCGATGTGCGTTTGGAAGACG
Source organism: Granulicella sp. (assembly GCA_027365345.1). GTDB lineage: Bacteria > Acidobacteriota > Terriglobia > Terriglobales > Acidobacteriaceae > Granulicella. Next base: position 8,539 of record DAHXNO010000014.1, on the reverse strand, counting down.
CAGCTGCACCAGCCGGACATCGATTTTCTGCGCGAGGTTTATCCAAAACTCGCGGCATGGAACTCCTGGTGGATGAAGGCACGGAATGCGCGGAATGATGGGCTATTGCAATGGGGCAGTAGCACAGGAACCATGAGGGCTGCTCAGTGGGAGACAGGTTGGGACGATACGCCACACTTTGAGGGAGTGGATGGCGTCCACATGGTGGGTAACACGATGAATGTTTATGCGGTCGACCTGTGCTCGTTGTGGGCCGCAGATGCCCATTATCTGGCGCTGATTGCCGCTGCGCTCGGCTTGCCGGAGGATGCGAAGCGTCACCGGCAGGATTCAATCGACATGAACCAACGGATCAACACACGGCTTTGGAATGAGGAGCTGGGGATATACTGCAGCCGATTCTGGAACAAGGCCGATGGCACGCCGGGTGATTTTCTGACGCGGCTGACTCCGGCGAATTTCTATCCCTTGATCTCCGGAGCGCCGGACAGGAGGCGCGCGGATAAAGTGCTGGCGGTGATGACCGACCCCAAGAGGTTCTGGGGAGAATGGATCTTGCCGACCGTCTCTCGCGAGGATCCAGCCTTTCTTGAACAAACCTATTGGCATGGCACTGTCTGGGGACCAGTAAACTATCTGGTGTTTCAGGGCGTGAAGCGATACGGTACGCCGCAACTGCAGGCGACTTTTGCGCAAAAGAGTGTGCAACTGTTCATGAACAACTGGCTTGCAAACGGATATTGCGGGGAAAACTTCCTGAGCATCAATGGGAGCGTGGGCGGTGACCGGCATTACACCTGGGGCGCGCTGCTGTGCCTGATTGGCATCGAGTCTGTTATCGATGTTGGCGACGATGGGAATATCAGAAAAGGGCCAGGATTCAATGAGCCCGTGGAATTGAAGAATCTTCCGATGGGAGGAAAGCCTCACACCGTTTCTTTTCGCTTTGGCGCGCCCACGGTTATGGTAATGCCTTAGCTTGCTTGATACCCCGTAGCGTAGCTAGAAGCATGCAGGACGGCGATGGGCCAAGAGTTCCTATCAAGCTTTTTAATTGATCGGTAGACCGGATGGATTGGCGCCGGTTGAACCTTTTGCACGAGCCCACATCCGTTTGGCAGTTGTGGATCATCTAGTTTCCGTTGAAGTGGCGTTGGTCGCTTTTATTGAACGCCGAGAGAGTTTTGAAGAAATGAAAGGAAAGAGGTATTGACTGATGGCTCATCATAGTGATTCGATCACTCGCAGACAAGTATTAACAGGGTTAGGGAGCGCTGCACTCGGTTCAGCCTTGTCCCCTGCATTCCTTTCCGCTGAAACGAGTGCAGCAAATGAAACCTCCGCTTCCGCCCCTGCAATCGAGAGCGGAAAGCGGGATTCTTCGTCAGACCGGCCTAATATACTTTGGATCACTGGGGAGGGCATCCCACTGAAGGTTTTGGGCTGTTATGGCAGCACTTTGATCGAGACGCCCCATATAGACAGAATTGCTAAAGAAGGAATGCGGTTTGAGAACAGTTTCTGCACCAATGCGTTATGCGCTCCGAGCCGGGCTACGCTTTTGACCGGTACGTACAGCAATGTGAATGGACAGCTTTCTAATTTTGACACTGGCCCAGACGGGCGGCCCTCTTTCGCTGCGTCACAGGAGACGATGGCGAAGGTATTTCAGCGTAATGGATATCAAACTGGAATGGTTGGCAAGTGGCATCTGCCGGCAAATCCTGGAGAGACAGGGTTCGACTATTTTGTCTTCAAGCGTGGCGCGGGTGGGCCTTATTATAATCCCAATGGATATTTACGCAATACGAGCCTGGGGAGCACTGTGATTCATGAGGAAAGCTATCCTGGATACATGACGGATAACTTCACAGATTTTGCAATCGAAGGGATGAAGCAATTCAAGCAACCATTCTTCATGATGATGCAGTTCTTCAACGACCACCGTCCGTTTGATCCGCCACACAAATATGAGCATCTGTACGATGACAAGCGTATTCCTGAACCGGGCACATTCTATGATGACTACTCCATGCGGGCGGCTCCCGCAAAGGAGGCGCGGATGCGAATTGCCTACATGCCGGACTTCAACCCACCTGCAGACTTGACTGAGCGTCAGCGGCAGCAGTGGAACTACCAGAAGTTCATGGGACATTTTCTTGGAGTGCTGCGGTCACAGGATGACAATGTCGGTCGACTTCTAAAGTACCTGGACGAGTCCGGGCTTGCTGAGAATACAATTGTGATCTACACGGCTGATCATGGATTTTTTATGGGAGACCACGGTTGGTTCGATAAACGCTTCATGTACGAGCAGGCCATCCGCGTTCCGTGGATGATCCGGTATCCTGGTCATATCAAACCAGGCAGCGTGAGTACGGATTGGGTGGTCAACATCGACAACGCGCCTACTGCGCTTGATCTAGCCGGCTTGCCGATTCCAGAGAGCATGCAGGGCCGAAGCCTCCGACCCCTGTTTGAGGGGAACGTTCCATCTGACTGGCAGAAGTCTTTTTATTATCACTACTATGAGTTCTACGATTCCGAGCACTGGGTGCTGCCGCATTACGGAATTCGAACCGACCGTTATAAGTTGATCAGCTATTATACGGTGAATGAATGGGAGCTATTCGATCTAGAGAAGGATCCCGATGAGATGGAGAATTTGTTTAAATGGGCGGGTTACGAAGTTCATCCTGATTACAAGACCATCGCAGACGATCTTGTTCTTCAACTGAAGGCGCTGCGCAGCAAGTATAAAGACACCACCGGCAGACCTGTAAGACTATGGCCCACTGATAGTTACAACTGAATCAATGAGCGAGGGCGAGTTCAACGGCCAAGCCGAATAGGTTGCGCTGGGCGAAATGCACTATCGAGAGGCTTGATCGTGAGGTTGACGGCGCAAACTGCAAGCTGTGGTAACTGCAGGCGGCGGGCGGCGCCGAGTCGCCCACTGTTTCCCAGAATGCAGATTGGGAGTTTCCGCGTCAGCAATCGTGTACAGGTTTTGTCAACGCGCGCACCAGGAGCGCTGCGCGCCTGTTGGCTATCCTGGAGGCCAAAGGTTCGAGGCGGATTGGACGTCTGAACGAAGCACGCGAGAGAAGGGGATGCATGGACAGAAGGAACTTCCTTAAGCAGTCGGGTGCGGTTGTTGCGGCCACAGCCTTAGAGAAGGCGATGAGAGCACAGGCGGGAAACGATCCAGAGCGTTCAATGAATTTGCTGTTCATCACAGCGGATGATATGAATTGGTCTCTTCCCGGCTTTATGGGCGGCAAGTATAACCTGACGCCACATTTAGATGAACTAGCGAAGAGATCCCATAAGTTTGTGCATAATCGAACGGTGGCGGCGATATGCCAACCTTCGCGAGAAGCGATGATGACGGGCCTTCTGCCGCATCACAGTGGCGGCCTCGGGTTCACCCCGATCAAGGAGGGTATACCAACCCTCACAACGATATTACAGGAGCATGGATACTTTGCTGCTGGAATTCACAAACTCAGTCACATGCAGCCCGAGTCCTGTTTTCCATGGGATTTTCATGTTCACGGTCACGATCGCAATCCGCTGGTTTACGAAGAGAGCGTGCAGGAGGCGTTATCTCTGGCAAGGTCCGCCAAGAAGCCTTTCTTCATCAATTGCAACATCAATGACCCACACCGGCCTTTTTATGGGAGTCCGGAGGCGGCCACGCTGGATCATGACGAAGAGGGGCCCTATGGGATTGAGGGAGTCCTGACCGCTGAGGACGTTGAGGCTCCATCCCTTCTTGAAAACCTGCCACCGGTTCGGAAGGAGTTTGCACAGTACTGCAATAGCGTGCATCGCCTGGACATCAGTATTGGTAAGGTTCTTGCTGTATTGAAGGATAGCCCTGAGGCCGATCATACCGTGGTCGTCTTCAGTAGCGATCATGGCATGCCGTTCCCGTTTGCGAAGGCGACATGCTACAACAACGGCTCTCGCACACCTGCATTGATATCCTGGCCCGTAATGGGCAGCCCCAGAACGTTCGAGGACTTGACCCGGAATATCGATGTGCTTCCTACAATACTTGATATCCTGGGGGTTCCGGTTCCGGAGGATATTGATGGACATTCGTGGATGCCGCTGATTGAAGGCCGCGGCGAGCCCCGGAAGGATTCTGTAGTCACTTATATCAATTCCGTATTCGGTGGTGCGGAGTTTCCTGTGCGCGCGATTCAGAATATGAAGTATTCTCTTGTAGCCTCGCTTTGGTCTAACGGTGAGACGAGGTTCAGGGTTGAATCGATGGAGGGTCTAACGTTTCCTGCGATGGTGGAAGCTGCCAAGACGGATGCCCGAATTGCGGCTCGGGTTAGACAGTATGTCTATGGCATTCCGTTGGCATTCTATGACCTTGAAAGGGATCCAGACCAAAGAGTAAATGCCATTGCCCTGCCAGAGTACAGGGAGCGAGTGACTGAGATGAAGCGACGTTTGCTTGAGACGATGGAAGCTACGAATGATCCTCAATCAGGCAATTACAAGAAGTTGCTGAAGATGAAACCGGCTTGAGAACTTTGGACAGCAGGATAGGTAGAGATGATTGGTGTTTGACAGTTCTAACCATGGCGGGAGACGCGAAGAACGACGTGACGACGCTTACTCAGGATCCGCACAAGAGCCGGGAGGGCGAAGAGCGGTGGCCGGCGCCCTGAAAGGGACGAGACGGTGGATGACATGGTCCGGCAGTTCGGGGTTCAGGCCAGCCAGAACACGGACTGGAAGACGCGGCTGCAGAGGAGCGCAGACGGGTTTTCTGGCTTGGTTACGCCTCTGCGGGAGGAAGCACATCCATGAACGGACTTACCGAGAAGACCGCCCTGCCAGGGCCAGGAGCGCCATAGCCCGGCGGAGGCGGCAGGTGGTGACCGGCTAATGTGTCTCGATAGACCTCGAGCAGGCGAAGATGGAACTCCAGTGGAGCGCCCTCCGGATTGGCCTTGCCTAGCGGGGTGGTGGGTTCTGGACACCAGGTGGTGAAGCGTGGCACGACTCCATGGTTCATAAAGAAGTCCAGACCCTGACGGGTGGATTCTACGGCCTGCTCAACGTCGGTGAAACCATAGGGCTTTGCCATCTCTACGCCGCCGACAAAGTTCGGGATCACGCGCGACGGGCCGAAGATATCGGCCGCATCGACGACGCGCTTGATCCACTCGCCGCGGCCGATATAGCGATTCTTGCCGGGAGAGATCAGTTCGAAGAGGCGCGGATCCCAAACCTCATAGTTGGGGTGGTAGATTGTGGCTCCCGCATCCTTTAGCCGCTGGACGTCAGCCCTGGGCCAGGCCTGGGTAACAACCTTAGCGATCCAGCGGCCGGGGAAGCGGCTCTCAATGGCCTGAACATATTGGGTGTAAAACTCGACTTCGCTCTTGCCTTCAAGTTTGGAGGTGATGCTCCCTCCAGTGAGGGTATAGGCCTTGGTTGGACTGTCAGAGGCGGCGATGTACTCCAGAGCCGCCAGGATGTCTTCCACTTTCTTGACGCCGGTGTAAGGACGGCCCGCCGCGATTTGTTCGCGATAGTTGTGATTGATGTCGCAGAACTGGCACTCTTCTTTTTCCCCAAAGTACTGGCAGATGCGGAAGATGGTGAGATAGATGAGGTAACCCCATTCGATGGTGGGTGCAAGCTCGCCGGCGGACTTGCCGTCAGGCAATGTGCAGTTGTAGTGAGCGGGCTTTACGGGCAGTTGCACGCGAGAGAGCAGCTCCCCTTCTGCCGTCAGCCAGCGCTCGCCCTGATGGAGAAGCACCTTGTACGGTGAGGCGGGGTTCAAGCGAACCGAGACAATGGTGCGGCGCAGGTTGTACGGGCCGCCCGTCAAGGCTACCTCCTCCGGCGCTTTCCACTGCGCGGCCCCGTCCAGCTCCGACTGCTTGACCATGTTGAAGGAGAAGATGAAATACGACTTAAGTTGATGCTCCTGCGCATCGGCAGGTGGAACCAGAGCCTCTGGAGCGAAGGCGATGCCGCGCCGCAGCAGCTCCGTTTTCAGGATCGCTTCCGGCGGCAGCGTGTTGTGCTTGTGAATCTGGGTGTCCAGCATCTGCAGCGTGGCAGCGTTCACAGTGTTCCTTGTCCTTTCTCCGTCCCATCTCCTAGTCTATCGCTCGGTCATCGTTGCCGGCGCGGCCTGCCCAAGGCGGATGGTTGGTGGCATCCCTGCCGGGAGCGAAGCGTTCGAGCAGCGAAGCCTTGCGGTCCCAAGGGCCGCGGAGGGGCGCCGGCATGAGGAACGACGCCCTGCGCTTGGCTTGCGATCCCCAGGGCTCCTGGCTAAAGCCGACCGGAGCGACTACGGCGCTTGCATCGTGTTGTTGCTGCGGTCATCGTCGGGAAGCTGATGGTCAGGATCAACGACGACAGAGGCGATGGGCGACTTGTTTTGGAGCGTCCAGGTGTAGGTTCCTTTTTGCATCCAGGTTTCTACAGGCAGTCTGACGCGCGTGCTGGTTCCGTCTTTGAAGGTGACTTGAACCGTGGTGGGCAAGACAAGCCGGCCACGGTTGCTGAGCGTTACGGTGGAGCCTTCGATCTTGTCGACGGCGACGTCATACTTCCAGTTGTTGAGATACCAGCCGCGCCAGAACCAGCCAAGGTCTTCTCCGCCTTCACTCTGCATCTCGCGGAAGAAGTCGGACGGGGAAGGATGCTTGTAGGCCCAGTCGCGGATGTACTTGCGGAAGGCCCAGTCAAAACGTTCCGGGCCGAGGATCTGCTCGCGCAGCAGCACCATGCCGTAGGCTCCTTTGAAGTAACTGACAGGGTGACCGAGCTTGTAGCCGTAGGAGTCGGCAAGCGCCATCAGCGTGGGTGCGTCAGGATTGTCCAGGACTTTGAGAATCATGTCTGGCGGCTCTCCGCCAGCGGAGTATTCCGAGTCGCGTTTGGGGCCGTATTTGCCGTGGCCGTAGGTTGCGGACTCATCGATATCGATGAAGGTGTTGAAGCCTTCGTCCATGAAGGCGTGGCGACGCTCGTTTGACCCGACGAGCATGGGGAACCAGTTGTGCCCAATCTCATGCGCGGTGACCCAGAAGAGAACTGATCCGCGATCGGCGATGCCATCAAAGACGATGCCGGGGTACTCCATGCCGGCGGTAAAGCCGGCGACGTTGATGGCGGCAGGCCACGGGTAGGGATACCACTGCCGGGAGAAGTGTTCTACGGTGTCCTTGACGTACTCGGTGGATTTATCCCAGGCGTCAGGACCGACACTCTCTGGCGGGTAAAAGCTTTCAGCAAGGGCGGTCTTGCCGGCTGGAAGATTGATGCGCGCCGCGTCCCAGATAAAGACCGGCGAAGCGCTCCAGGTGACATCGCGAGTGTGGTCCATGTGGAAATGCCAGGTGAGCGCGCCACCTTGCCTGGGGCGGCTGGCGGGATCCGACACCTCCTGTGGCTTGCGGATATAGATGGTCTTATCACTGGTGCGAGCCTGTTGGAGCCGGGCGATCTCTGTGCTGGTGAGAACATCCCTGGGATTCATCAGCTCGCCGGAACCTGCGACCAGCATGTTGGAGGGCACGGTGACGTAGTAGTCGAAGTTGCCGTATTCGAGATAGAACTCGCTGCCAAGATAGGGAAAGGTGTCCCAGCCGCGCAGATCGTCGTAGACACACATGCGCGGATACCACTGGGCAATGTCATAGATTTCGCCCTGCCGGGACATGCCCCAGGTGGTTCGCCCGCCCCATTCTCCGGGAATCTTGTAGTGGTACCGGATGAGGATTTTGAGCCGGCCGCCATGCGGGTTCAGGGGGTGGGCAAGCCGGATCTGCATGCGCGTATCGCTGACGAGGTAGCCAGCCCTGGAGGTCTGCTTGCCCGCCTGAATCTGCACGGAATCAAGGACGAAGCCATCGGTGGTATTGTCCTGGGGCGCGGTGTGGGGGCCGGCTGCGCGGCGGCGCGCCATGCCGCCAGCGATGATATGGGCGCGGGAGTCTTTGCGATAGATGTTCTGCTCGAGGTGAATCCAGAGGCTGGGCAGGGTGTCTGGACTGTTGTTGGTGTAGGTGATGACCTCGTTGCCGTAGATCTGTTTGGCCGCGGTGTCAAGGGTTGCGTGAAGCTGATAGTCGGCTTGGTTCTGCCAGTAGCTGGGCCCCGGCGCGCCGTTGCTGGAGCGGTAGACGTTAACCGGATCAGGCAGCGTGAGCGGCGCGAAGGTGATGCGCGGATCGTAGGCTGGGGAGGGTGTCTGGGCGCCGGTCTGGGCGCCGGTCTGGACGCCGGCAGAGAGCAGGGCGACAGGCAGGAGCGAAAGCCAAAACATCTTCTTCACGGTGGGTGACCTCCGTTGTTCCAGGGAGAAAGGCTGGGTTGCGTTGATCGAGCCGCCAAGTTGGCGAATTGTGACCTTGAGTGGTTTCTTCCAGGCAGATGAGAATCGATCTGACTCCAGTATCCACGACATGTTGTGGATTGAGAGTGGCGGGGCCGACAAACATTTGACCAGAGGTTTGCAGCGGGACTGGCGTGGCAGCTACGGCCT